>JAVBSY010000097.1:0-14621 GCA_031556475.1 Azoarcus sp. | reverse complement strand
ATGATGGCGGGCCTGGACGGCATCCAGAACAAGCTCCACCCGGGCGATCCGGCCGACAAGAATCTTTACGATCTGCCGCCGGAAGAAGACGCGAAGATCCCGACCGTGTGCACGAACCTCGAACAAGCGCTCGAGTACCTCGACCGCGACCGCGAATTCCTCACCCGCGGCGGCGTGTTCTCCAACGACTTCATCGATGCCTATCTGGCGCTGAAGATGGAGGAAGTCGACCGCATGCGCATCACCACGCACCCGGTGGAATTCGACATGTACTACAGCCTGTAAACCACCGTACAACCATGCGTAGGAAAGGACGGGCATTGCCCGTCCTTTTTTTATGAGGTTTAATTCCCGGGTTTCCCGCACGCATAAACTTGCAAGCGTGCATCCATGGGGCACACCCCGCTGCTGCCAAGGAGATTCGGAGCTTTTCCTCCAAACAAGGCCATGAAACCACTACGCATTCTTCCGCTGCTTCTCGCCCTTGGCGCCCCCCTCTCCGTCCATGCCGAGGTTTTCAAATGTACCGACGCGGATGGTCGGACCGTCTACACCAACGACCGCACGCAAGCGCGCGGCTGCAAGGTGCTCGACCAAAGCCAGGCCGTCTCCACGGTACCCGCGCCCACGCGTTCCCCCTCCGGCACATCCGGCACCCAATCCAGTTTCCCGCGCGTGACGCCCGACGCCCAGCGCGCCCGCGACGACAGCCGCCGCCAGGTGCTGGAAAGTGAGCTCACCACGGAAGAACAATCGCTTGCCGAAGCGCAAAAGGCGCTGACCGAGCAGGAATCGATCCGCGAAGGCAACGAGCGCAACTATCAACGCGTACTCGACCGCCTCCAGCCGTTCAAGGACAAAGTGGAACTGCATCAACGCAACATCGACGCGCTGAAGCGGGAAATTTCCGGCCTGCGCTAAACCCCTGCCAAAGCCGGCGCGTTTTTTGCGTGGGGCGATGCAGGTAACCGGACGCATCCCATGGCTCCCGACCAGCTCCCCTCCGCCCACGGCACCGCCGCGCGCAGCCCCACCGCCTTCGGCCCCTTTTCGGGGCTGGATCTGCTTTCCTCCGCGATCGTGCTGGTGGACGAGGCGCTGCTCATCCGCTACCTCAACCCCGGCGCGGAAAACCTCTTTGCCATCAGCCAGCGCAAACTCATCGGCGCACCGCTTGCGCAACTGCTGGGCAAACCGCCAGGGCTCGGCGCCGCGCTCGAAAACGCCCTGCACACCAACTGGAGCTACACCGGGCAGGATCTGAAGATCCCCCGCCACAACACCGAACCGCTGAATCTCGATTGCACGGTCAGCCCCATCGACACCGCCGGTTCACGGCTGCTGCTCGAATTCCGCCCCATCGACGCACAACTGCGCGTTGCCCGCGAAGAGCGGTTGCTGCAGCAGCAGCAGGCCAGCCACGAACTGATCCGCAACCTCGCGCACGAGATCAAGAACCCGCTCGGGGGCATTCGCGGCTCGGCGCAGTTGCTCGAACGCGAACTGGCCGATCCGCAACTGCGCGAATACACCGAGGTCATCATCGCCGAGGCGGATCGGCTGCAGGATCTGATGAACCGGCTGCTCACCTCGCACCGCGTGATGCATCCGACGCAGATCAACATCCACGACCTCGTGGAACGGGTACGGCGGCTGATCCTTGCCGAATTCCCCGATCTCACCGTCCGCCGCGACTACGACACCAGCCTGCCCGAACTGACCGCCGATCGCGAACAACTCATTCAAGCCATCCTCAACGTCGTGCGCAACGCCGCCCAGGCACTCGACGGTTGCGGCGAAATCCGGCTGCGCACGCGCATCGCCCGCCAGGTTACGCTGGCCAAGCGGCGGCATAAGCTGGCGCTGGAATTGCAGGTGATCGACAACGGCCCCGGAGTACCGGAGGAAATTCTGGACAAGATTTTTTACCCGCTGGTTTCGGGGCGTAGCGGCGGCAGTGGCCTGGGACTCTCCCTCGCGCAGCGCTTCGTCGAACAGCACCAGGGCATGATCGACGTCGACAGCCGCCCCGGCCGCACCTGTTTCACGATCCTGCTGCCAGTCGCGCAGCGTACCTGACCCCGCACGCACCATTATGGCGCACACCACCATGAACGCTGTCTGGATCGTCGATGATGACCGCTCCATCCGCTGGGTGCTGGAAAAGGCCCTCGGCCGCGAGGCCATCTCCCACCTCAGCTTCGCCTCGGCCGACGAGGCGCTCGACGCCCTCAGCGACGCCCCCCACCCGCCCAAGGTGCTGCTGTCCGACATCCGCATGCCCGGCGAAAGCGGGCTGACGCTGCTGCAACGGATCAAGGAAACGCACCCGCAGTTGCCGGTCATCATCATGACCGCCTATTCCGACCTCGAAAGCGCCGTCGCCGCCTTCCAGGGCGGTGCCTTCGAATACCTGCCCAAACCGTTCGACGTCGACCAGGCCGTCGCACTCGTGCGCCGTGCGCTGGACCAGAATGCCGACGCAGCCGAAACTGGCGAAGACGCCTCCGTCGCCCCCGAAATTCTCGGCCAGGCGCCGGCCATGCAGGAAGTGTTCCGCGCCATCGGCCGGCTCTCACAGTCGCACGCCACGGTGCTCATCAACGGCGAATCGGGCAGCGGCAAGGAACTCGTCGCGCATGCGCTGCATCGCCACCGCCCGCGACGCGATGCCCCCTTCATCGCCATCAACACCGCCGCCATCCCGCGCGACCTGCTCGAATCCGAGCTGTTCGGCCACGAACGCGGCGCCTTCACCGGTGCCGCCGCGCAACGCCGCGGCCGCTTCGAGCAAGCCGAAGGCGGCACGCTGTTCCTTGACGAAATCGGCGACATGCCCGCCGAACTGCAGACACGCCTGCTGCGCGTACTGTCGGACGGCCACTTCTACCGCGTCGGCGGCCACCAGCCGGTCAAGGCCAACGTGCGCGTCATCGCCGCCACGCACCAGGATCTGGAAGAGCGCGTGCGCCTCGGCCTGTTCCGCGAAGACCTGTTCCACCGCCTCAACGTCATTCGCCTGCGCCTGCCGCCACTACGCGAACGGCACGAAGACATTCCGCTGCTCGTGCGCCATTTTCTGCAACGCAGCGCACAAGAGCTGAGCGTGGAGAGCAAGCGCATCGCCGAAAGCGCGCTGAAATACCTCCAGACGCTGCCCTTCCCGGGCAACGTCCGCCAACTGGAAAATCTGTGCCACTGGCTGACGGTGATGGCCCCCGGGCAAACGGTCGAAATCGACGACCTGCCGCTGGAGATGCGCGACCAACCTGCGCGGGAAACGCCCATCGGCTGGACGGACGCCCTCGGCCTCGAAGCCGACCGCCTGATCGCCGCAGCACCGGGCGAAGTCTTCAACCGCCTCACGCACGACTTCGAGCGCACGCTGATCCGCCGCGCACTTGCCGCCACCGGTGGGCGCCGCATCGACGCCGCACACTTGCTCGGCATCGGTCGCAACACGATCACGCGCAAAATGAATGAACTCGGCATGGATGGTGAAACACCGCCGAACGCCACAGCCGCTGGCGACGATTAACGCCGCGCGGGCCGTCATCGAAATTTCCGCTTATGTCCCACACATACGCCTCGAATAAGCTCGCGCTCGCACGTGGTGGCACGATTGACGGATAATGCCGGCCTTGTGCGTTCGTACCCTATCCGCCGACGGCGTCCCGACAACCCTTTGACCGCCTTTATTCCGTGATCGCCCCCACGACGCTTTCCACCGCCGACTTCACCGCCGCCCTCGGCAACGAGGCCGGTGCCTTTGCCCTGCGCCGGGTGGACGTGTGCGCATCGACCAGCAGCGAACTGGTGGAACGTCCCCCCGCCGACGACGGCCGCGTGCACGTCCTCATCGCCGAACATCAAACCGCAGGCCGCGGCCGGCGCGGCCGGCAGTGGCAATCGTGGCCCGAAGGCAGCCTCGTCTTTTCCGCCCTATGGCGCTTTGCCGACGGCGCACCGGTACCGGCCGGCCTGTCGCTGGTCGCGGGACTGGCGCTTGCCCGTGTGCTGGAAAAACGCGGCGTGGCTGGCGTGCAGCTCAAATGGCCCAACGACGTATTGATCCACGGCGGCAAGATCGCCGGCATTCTCGTCGAACTGCTGCCCGGACGAGGCCGCACACCGGCGGCGGTGATCGGCATCGGCGTCAACCTGCGCCTGCCCGACGACGCTTACATCCCCGGCCAGCCCGCCGTCACCGACCTGTACCGCGAGCTTGGCGAGGCGCCGACCCGTCCCGCGTTATTGGCCGATATCCTGCATGAATTGCGGCAATTGCTCGACACCTATGCTACCGCTGGCTTTTCCGCGCTTCGCGGCGCCTGGCAACAGCGCAATGCCTTCGCCGACCTGCCCGTGCGTATCGACGGCGAAAACACCGCGCTGAACGGCATCTGCACTGGCGTGGACGAAGATGGCGCGCTGCTGATCCGTGCCGACAGCGGCGTGCAACGCATCCTATCGGGCGAAGTTTCACTGCGGACGGCAACGTGATTCTGCTCATCGACGCCGGCAACACCCTGGTCAAATGGCGAGCCATCCGCCAGACGGACGACGCGGTTCATGATGAAGGCGCTTTCGCCCACGAGGCGGTCGACGACCTCACCGACATCCTCGCACGCCACAGAGATGGCACGGCCCACGCGATCCGCCGCATCGTCGGCGTCAACGTCGCCGGCCCGACGCTGGCCGCACGCATCGATGCCCACGCCGCAACAGCCAGCCTCACGCCGGAATGGATCACTGCCAGCGCCGCTCTGTGCGGTGTGCGCAACCGCTACGACGACCCCGCCCGCCTCGGCGCGGATCGCTGGGCCGCGCTCATCGGTGCACGCCAACTGCATCCGCATGCCTGCCTGGTCGTCACCTCCGGCACCGCCACGACCATCGATTTGCTCGACGACGGCGGCGATTTTCTCGGCGGCCTGATCCTGCCCGGCGTAAACTTGATGCGCCGCGCCCTATCCACCCACACCGCCCAACTGCCGCTGGCCGAAGGCTGTTTCGCCGCCACCCCGCGCAATACAGCCGATGCGATCTACTCCGGCTGCCTGCAGGCCCATGCCGGCGCGGTGGAGCGCATGTTCACCCGCATCGCCGGCACGCCCCAGGCCTGCTGCCTGCTTGGCGGCGGCGGCGCAGGCCATTTCGCCGACCTGCTGACGATTCCGGCACGGCGCGTCGACAATCTCGTCCTGCACGGGCTTGCCACCATCGCGCGCACGCCACCCCAGTCATAAGCACCTCAGGAGGAAAAATATGACCGACATCACCCGCGTTTTTCTCGAAGCCAGCGAAGCGCCCACCCATTGGTACAACATCGCCGCCGACCTCGCCAATCCGCCCGCGCCTCCGCTGGGGCCGGACGGCAAGCCGGCCACGCCCGAACAGATGAGCGCGATCTTCCCCGGCACCATCATCGAACAGGAAATGAGCGCCCAGCGCTGGATCGAGATCCCGGGCGAAGTGCGCGAAATCTACCGCCTGTGGCGTCCCAGCCCGCTGATCCGGGCCACGCGGCTGGAACAGGCGCTGGGCACGCCGGCGCGTATCTTCTACAAGTACGAAGGCGCCTCCCCTGCCGGCTCGCACAAACCCAACTCCGCAGTGCCGCAAGCGTTCTACAACCGCCAGGCGGGCATCAAGCGGCTCACCACCGAAACCGGCGCCGGCCAGTGGGGTTCGTCCATCGCCTTCGCCGGGCAGATGTTCGGCCTCGAAGTGCGTGTGTACATGGTCCAGGTGAGCTACGAACAAAAACCCTACCGCCGCCTGATGATGCAGACCTGGGGGGCCGAGGTGTATGCAAGCCCATCGCAGCTCACCGAAACCGGACGCAAGATACTGGAACACGACCCGGACAACCCCGGCTCGCTCGGCCTCGCCATCTCGGAAGCAGTGGAGGAAGCCGCCGGCCGCGCCGATACCAACTACACCCTCGGCTCGGTGCTCAACCACGTGCTGCTGCACCAAACCATCATTGGTCTCGAAGCCAAGAAACAGTTCGACAAACTCGGCCTCTATCCGGACGTGGTCTTCGGCCCCTGCGGCGGCGGCTCCAGCTTCGGCGGCATCGCCTTCCCCTTCCTCGCCGACCGCGCGGCGGGCGACAAGCGCGCGCAAAACCTGCGCTGCGTGGCCGTCGAGCCGACCTCCTGCCCGACGCTGACCAAAGGCACCTACGCCTACGACTTCGGCGATGCCTCCGGCTTCACTCCGATGATGAAGATGTACACCCTCGGCCACGACTTCACCCCGCCCGGCATCCACGCAGGCGGGCTGCGCTACCACGGCGACTCGCCGCTGGTTTCGCAACTCGTCCATGAAGGGCTGGTCGAGGCGCTGGCCGTCCCGCAACTGGCCACCTTCGAAGCCGGCATCCAGTTCGCCCGTGCCGAAGGCATCATCCCCGCACCCGAAGCGAGCCACGCCATCCGCGCCGCCATCGACGAGGCGCTTGCCTGCAAGGCCAGCGGCGAAGCCAAGACCATTCTGTTCAACCTCACCGGCCACGGCCATTTCGACATGAGCGCCTACGAGCGCTACTTCTCCGGCAAGTTGGAAGACTACGACTACCCTGCCGAAGCGGTACGCGCCTCGCTGCAACACCTGCCGAAAGTCGGCTGAACCTCGGCTGAAAGCCAGAGCGGGAAGGGCGAACGCCCTTCCCGCAGCCTTGCCTGTCTATTGGCAACTTACCTAGGCGGTAACTCATCGGTGACTTATCCATCGCCACCGGATCGGGTAAGCTTTCCGCATGTTCATGCTGCGATTCCTGTTCATTCTCCTGCTCATCCTCAACGGCCTGGCCTTCGCCGCCGTGTACGGCTGGCTGGAGCTTCCCGCCCAACAAGGCGAGCCTGAGCGCATCCGTAACCAGCTCAATCCAGAGCGTATCCGACTGCTCGCTCGCGATGGCCGCGACCTTCCGGTCATCGCAGACCCCGTACAGAGCACCAAACCACCGGAAAGCACGACAACGGCCGCTGCGGACAGCGCGATCTGCGTCGCCTGGTCCGCGCTGTCCACCGACGACGCCGACAAGCTCGAAAGCCGCCTTGTCGCAGCCGGGCTCTCCCCCCGGCGCAGCAGTACCGAAACCCCCGGTACCACCTGGTGGGTGCGCGTACCGCCGCAAGGCAGCCGCGATCTGGCTGAACGAAAAGCGAAGGAACTACGCGGCCTCGGCATCTCCGACCTGTTCATCGTCCAGGAAGCCGGCCCCAACCAGTTCGCCATTTCACTTGGCATTTTCAAAACCGAAGCTGCCGCCAACCAACTGTTGAACCAACTGCGAACACGCGGCGTACGCTCGGCCAGCGTCGAGATGCGCGGCAGCGGCGCGCAATACCGCATCGAGGTCACCGCCCCATCGGCACGCATTGCCGCGGTGGAAGACAACAATACGGCTCATCGCACCAATTGCCTGCTGTGAAAACCGAAGGCGCGCGACCAAGCCTCATCGTCGGCCTCACCGGCGGCATCGGCAGCGGCAAGAGTGCAGCGGCGGACCGCTTCGCCGCGAACGGTGCAGGTGTGGTCGATACCGACGCCATCGCCCACGCGCTCACAGCCCCTGGCGGCGATGCCATCCCCGCCATCCGCGACACCTTCGGCCCTGCACTGATCGCCGCCGACGGCAGCCTCGACCGCGCGGCAATGCGGGGGCTGGCGTTTTCCCGCCCGGCGGCGCGGCGCGAACTCGAAGCCATCCTCCACCCCATGATCCGCGCCGAAAGCGAACGCCTGTGCCGCACCATCGGCGGCGCCTACGTGATCCTCGCCGTGCCGCTGCTGATCGAATCGGGTACGTACCGCGAACGCTGCGACCGCATTTGCGTGGTCGATTGCACGGAAGATCTGCAAATAGCGCGGGTACGAAAGCGGAACAACCTCGACGAAGCACAGATCCGCGCCATCATGGCCGCCCAGGCGAGCCGTGCGGAGCGGCTCGCCGCTGCCGACGACGTCATCGACAACAGCGGCTCGCTCGATGAATTGCTCACCCAGGTGGATGCGCTGCACCACGCCTATCTCACCCTTTCTCCCGAGCCGCGAAATTCCCCGCCCGCCCCAGGCCTGCCAGATCGCCCATAAAGCCCGTCGCGACGCGGTCCTGCGCGGAAACGCTGTGCTATCATCGGGCGAGATTTCAAGACCCGATACATTCCACAACGACCCCCCCATAACTGCGGACACGGTGCGGTGATCAGTTACGAATACCCCCTCAACGAGCGCATCCGTACCCTGCTGCGCCTTGAGGACTTGTTCCGCAAAATCGCTTATTTCGTCGCAAACGATACCCCGCAGGATCACCACGCGGCCCTTCTCAATCTGTTCGAAGCGCTCGAAGTCGCCAGCCGCGCGGATCTCAAGGTCGATTTGGTGCAGGAACTGGAACGCCAGCGACACACCTTGATGTCCTACCGGAACAATCCGGACATTTCGGAAGAAGCCCTTTCCGGCGCGTTGTATGAAATCGAGCAGGCATCCACCAGCCTGCTGGCGATGGCGGGAAAAATCGGCCAATACCTGCGCGAAAACGAATGGCTGATGGGCATTCGCGGCCGGGCGGCCATTCCCGGCGGGGCATGCCAGTTCGATCTGCCTTCCTACCATTTCTGGCTGAACCGGGAAGTCGCCGCACGTCGTCACGACCTTGAAAACTGGGTGCAACCGATGGCGCCGATCCGCGACGGCATCGATATCGTGCTGCGACTGCTGCGTGGCAGCGGCCGGCCGGAAGCCCAGCAGGCCCACAGCGGCACTTACCAGTTGACCATGTCCGGGCGTTCCGCGCTGATGCTGCGCGTCCGTATTCCTCGCGCAGAGGCGGTGGTGCCTGAAATCAGCGCCAACAAATATGCCCTCAACATCCGTTTCATGCTGCCCGAAACGATCTCCCGCCTGCGCGTGGCCGAGCGCGATATCCCGTTCGAATTGACTTTCTGCAGCCTGTAGCAAGCGACTGACATGAGCACGGACACCCCTCGCACGGTGAAATGCCCGAACTGCGGTAAATCCGTGCAGTGGCGCGCGGAGAACCCATTCCGCCCTTTCTGCTCGGCACGCTGCAAACAGATCGACCTCGGCGCCTGGGCCTCGGAAAACTACCGCGTTCCGGCAACGCCGCCCGACAACCCGGACGCCACCACCGAACCGTCCTGAGCCTGCTCCCATGCGCCGCGGATCGCGGCAATGCCATGTGCGCCGGCGTCGCGCGCGGCCTCCATATCCGCCGCTCGCAAACCACCCAAGGCCAGCACCGGCAGAGGCAAGCCCGCCGCCAGCGCGGCAAACCCCGGCCAGCCTAGCGGAATTGCGTCGGGGTGCGTCGACGTCGCCTTGACCGCGCCAAGCAACGCATAGTCGAACCCCAAGGCCGCAGCCCGCTCCAGTTCCTCACGCCGGTGGCAGGACGCACCAACCCAGGCGAAATCCGGCCGTTCACTGCACGCCATCAACAGGGAGGCCGGCATATGCACGCCATCCGCACCGCTTTCCCGCGCCAATTCGGCATCGCCATGCACCAGCGCCAGCGCCCCGGCTGCCCGTGCTCGCCGCACCGCCTCTGCGGTAAAAGCCCGCCGTTCCTCCCGCGTCAACGCCGGTTCGCGTACTTGAACCAGTTTCAGTCCGGTCGCCAAAGCCGCATCGAGTTCGGCAAGCTGGCGTTCGACCCCCACCGCCGCCGCGCGGGTGATACCCATCGTGCGCGGCAGACGCAACGCCTTCATGATCGGGCCATTGGCCGGCAGCATCGGCTCCGGTGCGGGGTCACCCGCCGCCTGCCAATGCAGCGCGCTATGCACGCGGTCGTTGACCTCGCCGTCCCAGGCCGTGACCTCGAAAAAATGCAGCCGTACATGCGCATGCTCGTACAGATGCTCCCGCCGCAGCCATGGCCGCAGATGCCGCACGCGGATACCGAGTTCTTCCTCCAATTCGCGCCGCAACGCCTGCGCGGGCGATTCACCCGCTTCGACCTTGCCGCCGGGGAATTCCCAGTAGCCGGCATAAACGGTATCCGACGCTCGCTGCCCGAGCAGGAAACGGCCGTCCCCACGCGTTATCACGCCCGCCGCGACATCGACCTGCTTTCGCGCCATCGCTCAGTTTTCCAGCCGGCCGGCGTAGTCGCGGGCAAACTGCCAGGCCACGCGGCCGGAACGCGAACCGCGCATCAAAGCCCATTGCAGGGCCTCCACGCGCGCACGCTCGGCGGCCCGCTTGGGCACCTTGAACACCGCAAGCCAGTGGGCAACGATGTCCAGATATTCGTCCTGGTTGAACGGATAGAAAGAAATCCACAACCCGAAGCGCTCGGACAGGGAAATTTTTTCCTCCACCGCCTCGCCCGGGTGAATTTCCCCATCGACGTGACGCACCTGCAGGTTTTCGTCGTGATATTCCGGCATCAGGTGGCGCCGGTTCGAGGTTGCGTACACCAGAATGTTGTCCGAAACCGTCGACACGGAACCGTCGAGCACGCTCTTGAGCGCCTTGTACGCATCCTCGCCTTCCTCGAAGGAAAGATCGTCGCAGTACAGGATGAAACGCTCGGGCCGCCCCGAGACAAGTTCGACGATTTCCGGCAGGTCTACAAGATCCCCCTTGTCCACCTCGATCACGCGCAGCCCCTGATCGGCATACGCATGCAGCAGCGCCTTGATCAGCGAAGACTTGCCGGTTCCGCGCGCCCCGGTCAGCAGCACATTGTTGGCACGGCGACCGGCAAGGAACTGCCGCGTGTTACGGTCGATACGTTCCTTCTGGTCATCGATATCGCACAGATCCCGCAAGCGGATCACATGCGGCATCGCCACCGGCTGCAGGCTGGCGCGCCCATGGCGGCGGCGCCAGCGGAAAGCGGTTGCCGCCGCCCAATCCGGCGCCGCGGCCGGACCGGGAAGCAGGTTCTCGAGCCGATCGAGCACCCGCTCGGCACGGCCAATCAAATTGGTGAGTTCATTCATTGTCATCGACGCTATCGGAATCCTGCCGGCGTCGCGGCCATGTCGCCCAGACGATGATGAGCAACAAAAAAAGCGCAACGCCGATTTCAAGAAAAATCGCCCACATGGCAAGCCCCAAGGTAAAACAGCGCACCCTGTATATACTGCGGGGCCGCGCTTTCCGAGTCTAACCGATCCTTCCCATGATGCCGGTCTTCCGCCGTTTCGCCCCGCTCGCCTGTCTCGCCCTGGCCACCCTGCCCGCGATACTGTCAGGCTGCGCCAGCACCCCGCCGCAAACCACCGCCTGCCCAGCCGTATCACCTTGCCCCGCCTGCCCGGTTTGCCCAGGCACCACCACCGCCCCCCCGGCGCCATCCGCCGCGCCATTGCAACGCTCGACCTGGGCCGCCATCGACGGCTGGGAGAGCGACAATCACGCCGCCGCCTGGGCGGCGCTGCGCCAATCCTGCTCCGTGCTGGCGCGCAAAACAGGCTGGGAAAGCGTCTGCGAGCAGTCCGCCCGCTTGGGCGACCCACCCACGCCAACCGGCGCGCGTGAATTTTTCGAGACGCACTTCGAACCCTGGCAGCTCACCAACCCCGACGGCAGCCGCGAAGGTTTGATCACCGGCTATTACGAACCCCTCATCGCCGCCAGCCGGACGCGCTCGGAGCGCTATCCCTGGCCGATATACGGCGTTCCCTCGGACATGCTCACGGTCGAATTGGGCGATCTCTACCCTGACCTGAAAAACATGCGGCTGCGCGGCCGTCTCGTCGGCAACAAGATCATGCCGTACTGGTCGCGCAGCGAACTGGATCGGATGGGCGATTCACTACCCGCCGAAGCCCTGTTCTGGGCAGCCGACCCGATCGACCTGTTCTTCCTCCAGGTTCAAGGTTCGGGCCAGGTTCAACTGCCGAACGGCTCGCGGGCGCGCATCGGCTATGCCGACCAGAACGGCCACCCTTACCAGTCGATCGGCCGCTGGCTGGTCGCACAAGGCGAGTTGCCGCTGGAACAGGCATCGATGGAAGGGATTCGCCTCTGGGCGCACAACCACCCTGCCCGCTTGCACGAACTGCTCAATACCAATCCGAGCTACGTCTTTTTCCGCGAACAGCCTGCGGAGGGTGGTCCCACGGGCGCACTGGGCATACCGATCACCGCGGAACGCAGCATCGCGGCCGATCCTCGCTATATCCCGCTCGGCGCCCCGGTTTTCCTTTCGACCACGCACCCATCGAACGACAGCCCGCTGAAGCGGCTGATGATGGCGCAGGACACCGGCGGGGCGATCAAAGGCCCCGTGCGTGCCGATTTCTTCTGGGGGTTTGGCAATGAGGCCGGCGCACGCGCGGGCCGCATGCGCCAGCAAGGCCGTTTATGGGTGCTGCTGCCCAAGGGCATGCAGCCCGCAGGAGCGCAGCCCACGTCCTAGATCTTATTTTTGCGCGACCGCATCCAGGGCTTTTTCCAGTTCCGCCGCTGGCACAAAGCTCCCGATGCGAGAACCGTCGGACAAAAACAGCGTCGGCGTGCCGTGGATCTTGAGCTTCTGCCCCAGAGCGACATTGCGGTCGATCACCGAGGCATCGCAGCTTTGCGTCGGCGGCGTTTTCTCGTTGAGGGTCCAGTCGTTCCAGGCCTTCGCCCTATCCTTGGCGCACCAGATATTTTGCGACTTGGTCGTCGAGTCCGCACTCAGGATCGGGTACAGGAAGGTATAGATCGTCACATCGTTGACCTTCGTCAGTTCCTTGCTGAGGCGCTTGCAATAGCCGCAGTTCGGATCCTCGAAGGTGGCGATGACGCGCTTGCCGTTCCCCTTGACCTGCTTGACCGCCTGATCGAGCGGCAAGGTGGAAAAATCGATGGCCGACAGCTGATTCAGCCGCGCCTGCGTTACATCGCGCCGGGTACGGGTATCGATGACCCGCCCGTCGAGCAGAAAACTCACCTGCTCGTCGGTGTACACCAACTCCCCGCTCTTCAGCACCACCTCATACAGCCCGGCATAAGGGGTACGCGTAACCGACTCCACCGCCGCCACACCGACAAACGCATCGACGTTCTTACGCACCGAATCCTCGTCCGCCTGAGCCAGGGAACTCAAAAGAACAGCGCCAGCCAGAAACGCCGACTTGAAAAAAGACCGCTTGAAAAAAACGAGCATCGAAATCTCCAAAATCAAAATCTGCCGCTAGCGGCATAGCGCACCAGCGCATTCCTTACGACCGGGAAGCGATCCGTGAGGTTCAGCCCCACATTCCGCGCCAAGGCGACGATACCGTTCCGGCTGGCAAACAGCCGATTCAGACCATGTGTCGCATATTGCAGCAAAAACGGCTCCTCCGAGCGTTCCCGCGCATAAGCCCGCAGTACACTCAGATCCCCCGGGTCGCGCCAATCCGGCAAGGCGGCAAGCTGCGCCGCCAACGCTTTCGCATCCTGAAAGCCCAGATTGATGCCGTGCCCGGACAAAGGGTGAATCGCGTGCGCCGCATCGCCGATGAGCGCGATGCGCGGCCTCACGGCCTCCTCCACGCGCATCAAACGCAACGAAAAGGCCGCCCTGGGCGTATGCAAGGACAAAGCGCCCAATGAATTTTCACCCGCATCGGCGACGATACCGCAAAAAGCATCTTCATCCATTGCGAGCAGCCTCTCCGCAAAATCCGCGGGCGCCGACCAGACCATCGACATCATCTTGCCCGCCAAGGGCAGCCAGGCAAGAACGCCATCTTCTCGAAACCACTGATAAGCGACTTGGCGGTGCGCCCGTTCACAACGGAAATTGGCCACGACGCCCATCTCGCCGTACGGAACGACCTTGGCGCCGATGCCCGCGCGTTCGCGCACCCAGGAGTCGCGGCCATCCGCCCCCACGACAAGCCGACCGGACAGTATTCGCCCATCCACCAGAACCACGCGGGCTACGTCGTCTTCGACCTGCAATTCATTCGGCACAGCGGGGCAGAAGAGCGTCACGTTATGCTGGCGCTTCACGCTCTCCCATAATTCCCGGTGTACCAGGCTCGATTCACCTATCCAGGCAAGCTCGGACAAGCCGCTTTGGTAAGCGGAAAAATGCAACGCCCCGAAACGGTCGCCACGTATTTTCATGTCATGGACCGGACTCAGGCGCGTCTGGTCCATGTGCTGCCATACGCCCAACTCACGAAGAAAATCGGCATTCGCCGGGCTATACGCATAGATTCGCGTATCCCAGTCATCGCCGTATTTCGGCGGCTGCGATTCGACAAGCGCTATCCGCAAACCGCTACGGCGCAACGCGAGCGCGAAGGCAGCCCCTGCCAAACCACCACCGACGACAATCAGATCGAAATCCATTCGAGACCTACTCCATCCGACTCGGCATTTTCCTTGCGTATGCTACTGCATGTGGTTTTTTGCTGCCCCCGCGCTTGCGAACGCGGAATCGGCTGATTTACTGGCGTGATGCGAGCGCGTAGTGTTTTTGCGGTGAGCTTGTTTTTCTTTTAGTTTAGTTTTTTTGTTTTGTAGACGTACGAAACCCCCTAGCTCTAACAAAGAGCCAGGGGGTTTTGTTGTTGGTTAGTCTGACGATGACCTACTTTCACGAGAACGGATCTCACTATCATCGGCGCGGTCCTGTTTCACGGTCCTGT
>JAVBSY010000090.1:0-3241 GCA_031556475.1 Azoarcus sp. | reverse complement strand
CGGCGCGAGGGAATCGCGGTTGGCGTCGAGCAGCGCGTCGACCTGCTTGCGTTCGATGCGCGTCGTCAGGTGCTGATAGGTGTTGATGCCGTGGCCGGCGGGCAGTACTTGCCAGCCGCCTTGCCAGGAGAGCGGTTCGATGGCGAGGAAGGCTTCGACCTTCGCCGCCAGCGCCGGCAGCACGGGCTTGAGGTAAAGCGTGAGGTCGCGGAACAGGATCAACGCGGTGCTGCAAACGGTGTGCAGGCGCGCTTCCTCTCCTTGCTGGCGGGCCAGATCCCACGGCTTGTGTTCATTGACGTACTGGTTGGCGAGATCGGCCAGACGCATGATTTCGCGCAGCGCACGGCCGTAGTCGTGCTCCTCGTAGGCCTGGGCGATGGCGTTCGATTCGAAGGCGGCCTGGAATGCGGCGGTGGCCGCGGTATCGCAGGGGCCGAGCTTGCCGTCGAAGCGCCTGGCGATGAAGCCGGCGCAGCGGCTGGCGATGTTGACGAACTTGCCGAGGAGCTCGGAATTGACCTTGGCGATCATGTCGTCGAGGTTGAGGTCGACGTCCTCCATCGTACCGTTGGATTTGCTGGCGAAGTAGTAGCGCAGCCATTCGGCGTCGAGCTTCTGGTCGATGTAGGAGCGCGCGGTGATGAAGGTGCCGCGGCTTTTCGACATCTTCGCCCCGTCCACGGTCAAAAAGCCGTTGACGCACAACTGGCTGGGCGTGCGAAAGCCGGCGAACTGCAGCATCGCGGGCCAGAACAGGGCGTGGAAGTAGAGAATGTCCTTGCCGATGAAGTGCACCATCTCGGTGCCGGTCGCGGTCGCGCGGGCGGCGTCGGTGTAATCTTCCACAACGATGTCGCCACGCCGTTCGGCCAGATTGCGGAAGCTGGCGAGGTAGCCGATCGGAGCGTCGAGCCAGACGTAGAAATACTTGCCGGGCGCGTTCGGGATCTCGAAGCCGAAGTAGGGCGCGTCGCGCGAGATGTCCCAGTCGGACAGGCGGTTGTCGCCTTCCTCGCCGAGCCATTCCTTCATCTTGTTGGCCGCTTCGGCCTGCAGGCGGCGCACGCCGGCGGCGTTGGTGCCGCGCGTCCATTCGCGCAGGAAGCTCGCCGCGCGCGGATCGGACAGGCGGAAGAAGTAGTGCTCGGAATTCTTCAGTACCGGCTGTGCGCCGGAGACGGCGGAGTAGGGGTTCTTGAGTTCGGTCGGCGCATAGGCCGCGCCGCAGGCTTCGCAGTTGTCGCCGTATTGGTCGGCGGTGCCACATTTGGGGCACTCGCCCTTGATGAAGCGATCCGGCAGGAACATTTCCTTCACCGGATCGTAGAACTGTTCGATGGTGCGCGGTTCGATCAGGTTCGCCGCCTGCAGGCGGGTATAGATATCTTCGGCGTAGGCGCGGTTTTCCGCGCTGTGGGTGGAGTGATAGTTGTCGAAGGCGACGCCGAAGTCGGTGAAATCGCGCAGGTGCTCGCGGTGCACGCGGGCAATGAGCTGTTCCGGCGTGATGCCTTCCTTTTCCGCGCGCAGCATCACCGGCGTGCCGTGCGTATCGTCAGCGCAGACGTAATGCACCATGTTGCCCCGCATGCGCTGGAAGCGCACCCAGATATCCGCCTGGATGTAACCGACCAGATGGCCGAGGTGGATATCGCCGTTGGCGTAGGGGAGGGCGTTGGTGACGAGGATCTTGCGGGACATGGCGGACCGGAAAAGGTAGGAAAAGGGTAGGGGACGCGGGTAAAACGGGGTGAGGCGAAAAATCGGCCAAGCCGCGCCGGGCGCTTCACTGCGGCCCGGCGCGGCAGGGATCAGGGCATGTCGCGCAGATAGATTTCGACACGGCGGTTGCGTGCCCGGCCCGTTTCGTTGCCGTTGTTGGCGATCGGTTCGAGTTCGCCCTTACCGTCGGCACTCATGCGTTCGAGGCCGAGGTTCTGCTTGCGCAAGTATTCCATGACCGCTTCGGCGCGGGAGATGGAGAGCTTGAGGTTGCTCATCTCGCTACCGATGCTGTCGGTATGGCCGATGATTTCGATGGCGACGTGCGGGTGCTCGGCCAGCGTGGGCACAAGGGCGTCGAGCATGCGGGTCAGGGCCGGGCGGGGCGCGCTCTTGCCGGATTCGAACCCCTTGGTGACGGGCAGGCGCAGTTGCAGCCCATCGGGGTTGGTGCGGACTTCCGCTTCGGGGATGGCCTGCAGTGCGCTGGACAGCGTGCCGCGCAGCGCCTCCCAGTCGGTGGCCGGTGCGGCATGCTGGGGCGCGTGTTGGGATGTCTGCTCGTTTTCCGGCGGTGGCGCGTCACTCTGCGTGGTGGCACATGCGGAAACGAACAGGGCAAGGCAGGCGGGCAAGAGGATTGAACGGTTCATGGCGAGGGATACCCGAGGTGGGTTCGGCGTGGAGTGGAAAACCTGCAAAGTATATCGGGCGTTGGCGTATTCCGTTGCGCTTATGCGCGAGGGCGATCGGTGGGAATGCCGAGCGACTGCACGGCAGGCGAGCGGGTGGCGCGAGAAACCCTGTTGCGCGCGGGGATGAGGGGAATCGGGCGCTCCGGTATGATTTCGCACATTCCCTGCGATAGGGCGATGCGATCATCAAGGAAGCCGACATGAGTGTGTCTCAGGAAACCGTAACCGCGACGTTGAAAACCGTGATCGACCCGAATACGGGCAAGGATCTGGTCAGTACCCGTTGTATCCGCAACCTGGTGGTCGATGGCGCCAATGTGCGCTTCGAGGTCGAGCTGGGTTACCCGGCGAAAAGCCAGCATGAGGCGCTCCGCGTACTGCTGCAGCAGGCGCTGGGCGCGCTGGCGGGCATCGGGCGGGTCGTCCTCGGCGTGCGGTGCGCGGTGGTGGCGCATGCGGTGCAGCACGGGGTGAAGCTGCTGCCGGGGGTGAAGAACATCATTGCCGTGGCTTCGGGCAAGGGCGGCGTGGGCAAGAGCACCACGGCGGTGAATCTGGCGTTGGCGCTGGCTGCGGAGGGGGCGCGCGTCGGTATTCTGGATGCGGATATCTACGGACCGTCGCAGCCGCAGATGCTGGGCATCGGCGATCAGCGGCCGGAATCGCTGGACGGCAAGACGATGGAGCCGCTCGAAGCCTATGGCATCGAGGCGATGTCCATCGGCTTTCTGGTCGAAACCGATACGCCGATGGTCTGGCGCGGCCCGATGGCGACGCAGGCGCTGAACCAGTTGCTGAAGGAAACGAACTGGCACGATCTC
>JAVBSY010000065.1:0-71962 GCA_031556475.1 Azoarcus sp. | reverse complement strand
AACAACGGCCGCGTTACCCAGCGCTGCGAAGAGAAGAACACCACGCCGCACAGCAAGGCACACAAAACCACCGCGGCAATGGCAAGACGGTTGCGCAAGGCCGTGGCCTTGGCCCCGAATTCCTCGGTATACACGCTCGACACCAATACCCAGTTCCAGGCCGGGAGAGAATTGAAGACGGCGATCTTCTCGCTTTCAGCGGTTTCTCCGGTCTTTGCGTACTTGTAATAAAGCAGGCCATCCTTTTTCTCGACGATATCGCGAATATAGTGAACCCCGTCGCTGTCCTGAGCATCCCATAGATTCTTACCCTGGATCGATGGATGAATGACGAACTCGCCTTTGTTCGCGCCGGCATCGACAACAAAGATGTAGCCGGTCTGGAACAGTCTCACACTCGACAATCTCTTTTTCATGTCGGCGAGTTGCTCGCTGAAATCGAGGCCGACAAAAGCCGCCCCGACGACATTGCCTGTTCGGTCATGCAACGGCCTGTAGCTGGTCATGTAGTCGCGCCCGAACAAACGCGCCTTGCCGGTGTAGGACTTGCCGGCGAGCAGCAGCTCGCGCGCCGGATGCTTGACACCCAGCGGCGTTCCCATCGCACGCGAACCATCTTCCTTCTTCAGCGAGGTAGCGATTCGGACGAAATCATCCCCCTGACGAGCGAAGATGGTACCGACCGCAGTCGTCGTCGCGGTAAACCGGTCGAGCGAGGCGAGGTCGTTATTGACCGCCTTGCCATCCAAGCTGAGGAGCGGGGTTTTCGCGCCGCCGACCTCGACCGTTTCGTCTCCATGCAAAACGAACTCGCCTTCATAGTCGCTCTGCAGCGTGCTGCCCAACCGTTCCGCCGCCTGTTCGAGCGACAGGCGGGTCGTTTCGACCATGTCCACCGCCTGCTGGTTGGACTGCTTGATCTCTTCGATGCCTTGCTGCTCGAGATTGGCGCTGAGCCAGACGCTCACCGCCGTAATCGCCACAGCGAAAAGAATGAGCACCGCGGTAGCCTGGACCACGTTGAGTTTGGTCGATATCGACCAGTCACGAAAAGCACGCGATGACATGAAACCTATCTCCGCAATGATGAACACCTATTAGGACAACTCATGTTCTCACAGAACAACGATGTAACAGACTTATAAATCAAGCATATTTACGTGCTATTTCATATTTCAAGTGAAGAACACGGGCAAATTCCCGATTGCCGAGGCACTCCGGCAAGACTTGGCTTGTCCAATACCCGCAGATGCCTACGAGAAAGAGTCCGCCATGACCCCGCAATCCATCACGACGCTCATGATCGATCTCGATACGGAAGATCCCCTCGATATGGGGCAGTTCTCCATCGACAAGGCCGATGCGCGCCAGCTCATGGCGAATCACTTTTGTACGCTCGATCAACAACTCATCGCCCACGGCCTCGACGCAGAAGCCCGCCTGGAAATGATGGCTGCCATCGCCGCCCATGCCATGACCGAGAACATGATTCTTCACCTCGGGCAGTTGTGCACAGCGGCAGGGCAGAATGAGTTCCGTGCATGGATGCGGCGCCACGGCCTCGGCTGAAGCCACGACTCCAAACCCATCGCCCCTCCCTCACCGGCAGCCTACCCCCACGCCAAACTCGCCTACAATTGGAACTACCCCATTGTGGGTAGCCGTACCGGCCCGAAACCCTCCGTCAAAAAGGGAAGGATTCAAGCGGCCGGACGGAAAAATGGGGAGGAATGAAAAACAGAACCGTCATTCAGAACAAAATTGGGGAGCACGAGCATGGCAACAATGAAAGCAACGGTATTCGTCAAACCGGGAGTCATCGAACTGACCGACAAACCCATTCCGGACGTCGGCCCCAACGATGCGCTGATACGCATCACCACAACAACGATCTGCGGTACCGACATCCACATCCTGAAAGGGGAATACCCGGTCGCGCCCGGTCTCACCATCGGCCACGAACCGGTCGGTATCATCGAAAAGCTCGGCAGCAGCGTACAAGGCTATCGGGAAGGGCAACGCGTGATCGCCGGTGCGATCTGCCCCAGCTTCCAGTCCTACGCCTGCCAGAACGGACACCCCTCACAGGATGGCGGCCATGCCGGGCATGGCTACAAACCCATGGGGGGCTGGCGCTTCGGCAACACCATCGACGGCACACAGGCCGAATACGTACTGGTGCCCGACGCGCAAGCCAACCTCGCGCCGGTGCCGGATGGCTTGACCGACGAACAGGTGCTGATGTGTCCGGACATCATGTCCACCGGCTTCGCCGGGGCGGAGGCCGGCAACATCAAGATCGGCGATGTCGTCGCCGTGTTCGCGCAGGGGCCGATCGGTCTGTGCGCTACCGCCGGCGCGCGGCTGCGCGGTGCCAGCATGATCATCGGGGTCGACGGCATCGACCAGCGCCTGGGTATTTCGCGCCAGATGGGGGCGGACGTAACGATAAATTTCCGCGAAATCGATGCGGTGGACGAAATCCTCCGCCTCACCGATGGGCGTGGCGTCGATGTCGCCATCGAAGCACTCGGACTGCAATCCACCTTCGAGGCCGCGCTGCGCGTCGTCAAGCCCGGCGGCACGCTGTCGAGCCTGGGGGTGTATTCGTCCGACCTGCGCATTCCGCTGGATGCCTATGGCGCGGGCCTGGCGGAAAAGCAGATCGTGTCCTCGCTATGCCCCGGCGGCAAGGAACGCATGCGCCGGCTGCTCAACATCGTCGGCTCGGGGCGCCTCGATCTGAGTCCGCTCGTCACTCACACTTACAAGCTCGACGATATCGTGGCCGCCTACGATCTGTTTGGCCATCAGCGCGATGGCGTGCTGAAGGTGGCAATCAAGCCCTGAACGCATAACGCCATTACGCAGCGCTGTAACCGACCGCCTCACCCCCATGTTGGGACGAGGCGGTTTTTCTTTATCCACCGGCGCTTTTCACCCGAACCACCACGACGACTGAAGCGATCCGAGAAGACGGTTGCAAAGTGGAGGCGTCGCCTACCACATACGGGACGGCTCGATGATCTACATGCCGGAAGGCGGCGCGGAAAACACAGCGGAGTAAAAAAGCGCACCCGACCGCCCGGACGGATCGCACCCTCACGCGCCGCGACCGGCAGGCAGGCAGCGTGGCTGGCGAAATTCTTATTTTTTGCATCGATTTTTGCATCGCCGACCGCACGACGGACAACTGTCTGTTTTACCGGACTGAAGCGCAACACCTACTAACTGCCTAGCTTGGCACGCATCATAAATATAACAAAGGCATAGTGCTGACAAAAGTTGATAAAAATCAACCATATTTGGCATTTCACAGGTAGCATGCGCGCCGTACGTCCCGGTAGCGACGCCACCGTTTCCATTCACGGTAGCGCCCATCGACTTCGGCACAGGCACCGGCTTTTCAGGCGCACGCACCAAGCGCAAAAACAGGTGTACCGAAAAGACGCAGTGCACATGGGGCTCGAACAATCCGCTTGGTTGAACAACCTGCGGATCGTGCCGCCACAGATGCCTTCGGATGGCACTCGCTTCCCTCGTATCGAATACTAACTAACCAAACGAACCATGTAGTGAAGCGACCCGCCGTCGGACCTCAGCCCACCGGCATCGCTGATCAAGGAAATCTCTTGGCTCTCGCTGTAACCAACCTGAAGGCTCCGTTGCTCCGACGTTGCCTGACAGCGGCATTGTTAATGCCATTGGCATTATCAGCCCAACCGCTGCCGGAGCTTTACCACGCCGCCCTTGCCATCGACCCGGCCGTGCTCGGCGCCCAAGCCGAAGTGCGCGCGGCGGAAGAACGCCTGTTCCAGGCCCGCGCCGGCTTCGGACCGACAGCGGTAGCCGCCGCTTCCAAATCGGAAACGGATTATTCCGAGGCGCCCAGCTACGACATGCGCTCGTTCGAAGCGAAACAAGCGAACGTGCAAATCACCCAGCCCCTGTTTCGCGGCACGCTGTTCGCCTCGCTCGATTCGGCCAAGGCTCAGCTCGAACAGGCCCAGGCCAAGCTCGACCAAATCAATGCCGAGGCGATACAACGGCTGGTGGAAGCCTGTTTCGACGTACTGAAAGCACGCGACGCACTGATTTTCGCCGAGGCGCAGCAAGCGGCCACTGCCGAACAGCTCGCGGCGGCGCAGCGCAGTTTCAAGATCGGCACCGCGCCGATCATCGACGTTCGTGAAGCCGAGGCGAAAGCCGATACGGTAGCCGCGCAGGTGGATGCTGCGAGCTACGATCTCGATCTGAGAAAGCAGGTGCTGGCCGAGATCGTCGGCTACGACGTGCCCGGCCTGGCCGAACGCGGCCTGGACGGCCGCCGGCTGCCGTCGATCGACTCGGCGGCACTGCTCGGCTGGCTGACCGACGCACTCGTACAAAGCCCGCAGTTACGCCAGGCCCGACAGGCAATGAGCGCGGCCGAGGCCGAAGTGCTGCGCGCGAGGATGGGCCATGCACCCACTGCCGATCTCACTTACACCTACACGCGCAGCAACGAAACCGGGTCGCTCACCAGCACGTATCCACGGCGCGGCGACAGTTCGGCGGTTGGCATCGTCATCAACATGCCGCTGTTCGCCAGCGGCGCGACTCAATCCAAAGTACGCGAAACCATCGCTTTGCAGGACAAGGCGCAGAACGACATCGACGCGGCGCGGCGCGGCATCACGCTGGGCGTGCGCCAGGGCTTTTCGGTCACGCTGTCGTCGATCAGCCAGGCACGCGGCCTGGAAACGGCAGCCCACTCCGCCGAGGTCGCGGTACGCGCAAACCGCCGCGGCTACGACGTAGGCATGAAAGTGAACACCGACGTGCTCGACTCGCTGAGCCGCCTGTTCGAAGTCAGGCTCAACCTCTCCCGCGCACGCTACGACGCATGGCTCAGCTTCGTGAAACTCAAGGGGCTGTCGGGACAATTGGAGGAAGCCGATCTGGTGGAAATCGACAGTCTTCTGATGGCAGTGGAACCACAGCCGGACGACCTTACATTCGGCCGCAAATCCAACCGCAAACGCGAGGGCGGACAATGAACGCGCCACAACGCCAAGCCGACCAGGTGCTGCAGGCGTCGCCCGACGACGACACGCAACAAATTCCAGAAGCGAGCCCACTCCCGGAGCCGGCCACGAGCCAGACCGCGGACACCGCGACTCAAACCACGATTCAAATCACGACCACGGCCGAAACCAACAGCGACCTTGTCGCCGCACTCGAAACCTGGCGTGCCCGCCTTGGCGCCGCCGGCGTGTCCTGCCGCGCGGTTGCCTTCCATAACGAAGACGCACGCTGGAACCACGATTTCGCATCGGACCAGCCAGACGCAAAGCGCCTTGTCGAAACCTGGGCACAACTGCGCGCGCGCATCTCGCCGGACAACCCCGTCGCGCTCGGCAAGATCGACGCCACAGCGGGTTCGGACCTGCTGATGGCGACCTCGCTGCAACTGCCTGACGGCCGCGCCGGCATCGTCGGCGCCTTGCTCGTGCCTCCGCACAACGAACGTACCATCCAACTCGTATTGCTGTCGCTGGGCTGGCTGCAACTGGCGGTTTCCGCCGCTAGCCTGGCCCACAACCAACGCGCCGCGCGTCTGCTCGAGCTGCTTGGCCATGTCGCCTCACAGCGCGAGGCGCGCGCCGCCGCACAGGAATGGATCAACCGCAGTGCGGCATGGGCGCGCGCCGAAGCGCCGACGCTTACCGAATTGGCGCTGACGCTCTTTGAAGTTCGCCGCCAGACACCCCACTGGTGGGTAGCGGCCGACACAGCCTGGGCCGAAAAAGCCTCGCCCTCGGTACAGGAGGCCGCCGAAATCGCAGGACGGGCAGTAGCCGAAATCCGCGAAATACGGCTGCCGTCCTGGTGGGCCATACCGCTACTCGATGACGGCGAGGCGGTTGCCGTGCTCGTTGCGCGCTCCGACGGCACGGCCTTGCCAGACGAAGCGCTGGCGGTACTGCGCGCCAGCGCCAATCTGTCCGAACCGCTGCTACGCCACTGGCGCGAAGCCAACCGGCCGCTGTGGCGCCATATGCTCGACGCCATCCGCTCGGCATGGCGCAAACTGCGCGGCCCAGGGCATTTCACCTGGAAGGCCGTCGCTTCCGGCCTTGCCGTATTACTCGCCATACTGATTCTGTGGCCGGTAGCGGACCGCGTTACCGCCAACCTCGTCATCGAAGGCCACGTCCGCCAGGTCGTCACCTCGCCGTTCGACGGCTTCGTCGTCAAGTCGCTGGTCAGACCCGGCGACCGTGTTCAGCAGGGGCAGGCGTTGCTTCGCCTGGACGACCGCGAACTGCTGCTCGAGCAAGCCAAATTCCGCAGCGAGCGCGACCAGGCAGCCGGCAAGCTGCGGCAGGCAATGGCCGAACGCGATGCGCCAGCCCTTGCACTGGCCTCGGCCGAGGTCCGGCAAAGCGAAGCACAGCTCGCGCTGGTCGAAGCCAAGCTCGCGCGCGCGGAACTGCTGGCGCCGATGGACGGCTTGGTGATCAGCGGCGACTGGGTACAGCAGATCGGCAGCCCCGTCGAAACCGGCAAGGAGATGTTCGAGATCGCGACGATCGACGCTTACCGCGTGGTGCTGCATGTTCCCGACCGCGATATCGCACGCGTGCAGGTCGGCCAGCACGGCATCCTGCGACTGGCCGGCCAGCCGCACACGAGCTACGGCTTCAAGGTGAGTACCGTGACGGCCATCGCGAGTGTGCAGGACGGCGACAACGGCTTCCGCGTCGAAGCGGTCTGGGACGGCGCCGTACCGGCCTTGAATCCGGGCATGCAAGGCATCGGCAAGATCGAGGTTGGCACATCCAACCTGCTGACGATCTGGACGCGCCGCTCGATCGACTGGCTGCGGCTGAAGTTCTGGACTTGGTGGTGGTAACGGACTGAACGGCCATGCAAACATTGCTATCGGAACACTGGCATGCCGTGCGCAACCTGCGCCCTCGTCTGCGCGAGGGTGTCCAACCGCTGCACCGGCATTTGCGCGGCAAGCCCTGGGTGCTGCTGTTCGACCCGGTAACGCAACGCTTTCACCGCATGGCGCCGCCGGTTTGGCGCGTTTTACAGTTGTTCGACGGACGGCGCACGCTGGACGAAATCTGGAACGAAGCCTGCGCACAGGCTACCGCGTCCGATACCGACGCCGACCCCGCCAAAACCGAGACCACCGCGATCTCGCAGCCGGAATTGGTGAATCTGCTCTCCTCGCTCTATTCGAATGACCTGCTGCGCACCCAGGTCTCACCCGACGCGAACGAGGTTTTCGAACGTCATCGCAAGCAGGAACGTACCCGCTTCAAACAAAGCTGGCTCAACCCCATCAGTTTGAAGATGCCGTTGCTGTACCCGGAGCCCTGGTTCGAGCGCCGCGCCGCGTCCGCGCGCAAACTGTTCTCGTGGCTCACGTTCGTGGCCTGGCTCGCGTTGGTACTGCCTGCTGCCGTACTGGCTTGGCAGCACTGGGCCGCGCTGACCGAAAACCTGTCGGACCGCGTGCTGTCGGCGAGCAACGTCGCATTGCTATGGCTGACCTACCCCGTCGTCAAGGCGATACACGAGTGGGCGCACGGCATGGCGGTCAAGGCTTTCGGCGGCACGGTGCGCGAAATGGGGCTGATGTTCATCGTGTTCACGCCGGTGCCCTATGTCGATGCGACCTCGTCGTACCGCTTCCCATCGAAATGGGCGCGCGCCACGGTTGCAGCGGCAGGCGTCATGTCCGAACTGGCCCTTGGCGCAGTCGCGGTTTATGTATGGTTGATGGCCGAACCAGGTCTGGTCACGGCAATTGCGTTCAACGTGTTGCTGATCGCCGGCGTATCCACGCTGCTGGTCAACGGCAACCCCCTGATGCGCTACGACGGTTATTACATTTTTTGCGACCTGCTCGAAACACCCAACCTCGCGCAACGCGCAACGCAATACTGGGCCTACCTGTTCGACCGTTTCGCTTTCGGCTCGCCCGACGCCACGCCACCGCTGGAATCCGACGGCGAACGTGCCTTGCTGTGCATCTACGGCGCCATCGCGCCAATCTACCGGCTCGGGATATTGGTCGGACTGATCTGGTTCGTCGCCTCCGAGTACCTGTTCATCGGCGCGGTGCTCGCCGTCGCCTGTGCCTGGACGGCTCTCGTGATGCCGCTATGGAAAGGGTGGAAACACTTGAGCGCGAGTCCGTCGCTCGCACGCCGACGTGACGTGGCGCGGCGACGCACCTTGATCACACTGGCGCTTGCCGCCGTTTTCTTCTGCGCCGTACCGCTGCCGTTTTACTCCGTACATCAGGCGGTCGTGTGGCTGCCGGATGATGCCATCGTGCGCACAGAGGTCCCAGCACACGTGGCGACCGCGTTGGTACGGCCGGGCGAAAACGTCGCCGTCGGGCAAACGCTGCTGCAACTCGACAGCCCACCCCTGGTTGCCGAACTCGACATGGCTGAAGGCGCACTGGCGCAAGCGCAGGCGCAATTACGCAAGGCCGAAGTGGATGATCCCGTACGCATTGCGCCGTTGCGCGCCGAAGTCGCAGCGCGCGCCGCGCGGGTGGCCGAGGCGCAACGCCGCGTCGAAGCACTGACTATTACCGCCGCCACTGCCGGCCGCTGGGTACCGGCCGTACCCACCGAGCTGGCGGGCCGCTTCGCCAAGCGCGGAGAAATCGTCGGCCATATCGTGGCCGGGTCGTCGCATCTGGTGCGCACCGCGGTGCCGCAGGAGGACATGGACCTGATCGTCCACGCCCAGACGCAAGGGGTGGAAGTACGGCTCGCCAACGACATACGCCACCCGGTAACGGCGCGCATCACGCGCGCGGTGCCCGGCGGCGAACTCGACCTCGTCTCGCCCGCGCTCGGCACCAGCGGCGGCGGCGAAATTCCGGTCGACCCTTCGCAGCAAGGCGGCGTACGCAGCTTGAGGCGCGTGTTCGACATCGAAGTCGAACTCGACCGCGCGGCACCGGTCGAGGCCTTCGGCGACCGCGCCCACGTGCGCTTCGACCTCGGCTGGACGCCACTGGGATGGCAGTGGTTCCTGCGCCTGCGGCAACTTTTTCTGGCGCGCTGGAATGTCTGACCCGACACTGATCCGCGTGCTGGCCGGCACCGACCTGCGTCGCGCCGACACCCTGCGCGACGAACGGAATGCCCGGCACAGCCACAAAGTCGAAGAGTTTCTGCGTGGTCTTCCCGGCTGGATACCGCCGCAACGTGAGCAGGACCAAGCCATCGCCCGCTTCGCCGACGCGGCGGGAAAAATCGCCCACGCACTGCAGGCGGAAGACGACGCGACCGTGGCACAGCGCTTTCATGACGAACTCGCAAGACTCAAATCGGGAGCGACTGCCGCCACCATCAATGACGCGGATTCGCTGGTCGCGGTGTTCGCCTGCGTCGGCGAAGCAAGCCGGCGCAGGCTCGGCATGTGGCCGCACCCGGTACAGTTTGCCGGCGCGCGGGTTCTGCTGAACGGACGTCTGGCCGAAATGCGCACCGGCGAGGGCAAAACGCTTGTCGCCGCACTGGCCGCCACCGTCATGGCCGGCTCGGGCGCCTTCGTGCACGTCGTCAGTACCAACGACTACCTCGTGCAGCGCGATTGCGAAGAGATGAACCCCTTGTTCGAGTTTTTCAGCCTGAGCGGGGGGTTCGTCATCGGTGGCATGGAACCCGACGACAGACGCTTGGCCTATCGCCACAAAATCTGCTATGTCAGCGGCAAGGAACTGGTATTCGACTACCTCAAGGACCGCCTTGCCGGGCACGGTGCGCTCCCGGCGCGCGTCAGCCAGTTGCACCAGCTATGGGGCGGCACGGCGGAACAGGCCGTCGAACCGCTGATCCCAGCGTTGCATGTCGCCATCGTCGACGAGGCCGACAGCGTACTGATCGACGAAGCGCGCACGCCGATGATCATTGCGCGCGAAACGCCGGGCCTGTACGAACCGGAACTGCTGAACTGGGCAATCGCGGCGGCGCGCGACCTGCAAGACGGCGCGCATTACCGTATTCGAGAGGGGCGCGACGTGGAGTTGCTCCCTGGCGCCATCGACCACTGCCCAGCCGTACCCTCGACCGTGCGCCCGGCATGGCGCTCCGCCGCCTGGCGCGAGATGCTGCTGCGCCAGGCGCTGACGGCACTGCATCTGTTCATACGCGACCAGCACTACATCCTGGCCGACGGCAAAGTACAGATCGTCGACGAATCGACCGGCCGGGTCATGGCCGACCGCTCGTGGGAACAAGGTTTGCACCAGTTGATCGAGGCCAAGGAAGAACTCGAATTCACCCAGGGCCGCGAAACCCTGGCACGCATGACATTCCAGCGCTTTTTCCGCCGCTATTACCTGCTCAGCGGCCTGACCGGCACGGCAGCCGAAGCCGCGCGCGAGCTATGGTCGGTCTATCGCCTGAAAGTACGGCGTGTGCCACCGAACCGCCCGAACCAGCATACGCGGCTCACGGACCAATGCTACGCTCAGGCGAACGAAAAATGGCGCGCCGTGGCGGACGATGCCGCGGCAGCCGCAGCGCGCGGCCAACCGGTGCTGGTGGGTACACGCAGCGTCGAAGGTTCGGAACAGATTGCCGCCGAACTTACCCTCCGCGGCATCGAACACGTCGTGCTGAACGCGCGCCAGGATGCGGAAGAGGCGCAGATCATCGCGCAGGCCGGTCACCCAGGCCGTATTACCGTGGCAACCAACATGGCGGGCCGCGGAACCGACATCAAACTGACCGACACGGCCCGCGATGCGGGCGGCCTGCACGTGATCCTGACCGAATTCCACGAATCGCCGCGCATCGACCGGCAGTTGTTCGGGCGCAGCGGACGACAGGGCGACCGTGGATCGATGCGCGCCATCGTATGCACGCAGGACGATCTGTTCACGCAGCAACCCGAGCCGCTGCGCCGCCTGCTGGCGGCCTCGAACGGCCCGACACAGCAAACACTGCTGCGCTGGATGGTACGCCGGGCGCAAACACAGGCGGAACACCGCGCCTACCGCACACGCATGCAAACACTGAAGCAGGACAAAGAGTTACACCGACTGATCGGATTCGCAGGAAACGTGACATGAAATTTGGACTCCCCCCGCTCAAGGCCCTCCTCCTTTTGTCGGCCGCAATCACGATGACGGCAACCCATGCTGCGGAGCCGACGGAATTCGACTGCATGATCGAACCCACACAGGTGGTCGAGATACGCAGCCCGGTCGTGGGCATCCTGCAGCAAGTGCCTGTACGACGTGGCCAGACGCTACGCAAGGGCGACGTGCTCGCCACCATCGAATCGAGCGTGGAACGCAGCGCCGCCGCCTCGGCAAACTTCCGTGCCGAAGCGCAAGGCGCCCTGCTGCTTGCGCGTAACAAGGTAAATGCCGCGCGCGACAAAGCCGAACGGATGCAACAGTTATACGAAGAAGAATTCGTTTCGGCGCAGGCACGCGACGACGCGTCGACCGAATTCAAGCTGGCGGAAGCGGAACTCAAAAGCGCCGAGGAAAACGTCGAACTCGCCAGGCTCGAACACCGCCAGACCATCGACCTGCTCAACCGCCGCGTGCTGCGCAGCCCGTTCGACGGCGTCGTCATGGACCAATACCTCTACCCCGGCTCGCTGGTCGATCCGAGCGAAGGCAAAAAGCCCATCCTCAAAATCGCCCAGACCCACCCGCTATCGGTGCAAGCGATCCTGCCCTTCCGCTACTTTCCGCAGGTCAAACCCGGCGAGACCGCCATCGTCATCCCGGAGCCCCCCTTCACGCGCCAGGAACACGCCCGCGTCAAAACCGTGGACCGCGTCATCGACTCGGCTGCCGGCACCTTCGGCGTCCTCGTCGAAATAGACAACGCCAACCAGAACCTACCGGGCGGAATCCGCTGCAAGCTTGCACTGCCAGGACTGGCGACTACCCGCTGAAACGCTTTCTTCAAGCAAATATGATGCCCGAAATCGTCTCGCGCATTTGATACATATCAACATCGAATAACACGTAACACGTCATCATCCATTTTTAGAATTTTCCGTACCGGGGACAAAAAAAAGTAGTTTTTTCAGCCCTTTGCCTCGGCACGACACACAACATCAAGATCAGGGAAGAACCCATGTCGCCCAAACGCCTGTCCGCCCGCGCCCGTACCCAATCCTTGTCCGCTCATGGCATCGCTGCCCCGCAGACCACGCTTCACCCCATGGCGGCGGCCACCCGTGCCGCGCTGGGCGCACTGAGCCGGGCGGGGAGAACCCAGCCGACCCGTCTTGCACAGGCACAATGGAAAATCGAAACGCTCGAACCGCGGTTGTTGCTCTCGGCCGATCTCATTCCGGGGGTGACGCGCATCGAAGGCAGTATCGACCAGCCGGGCGAGCAGGACCGCTACGAATTCGTCCTCACCGAAAAGACTCGTTTCCTCTTCGACGGCGTGCAGGGCGACCAGATCCAATGGAAGCTCAGCGGCCCGGGCGCGAACAACCAATTCGATTACCGCTCCCTCACCGCCCGGGGCGACCGTTCCCTGGCGCTCGACCCAGGCACGTACACCCTTACCGTTGACGGCCTCAACGACAAAACCGGCCTCTACGAGTTCCGCCTCCTTGGCGTCGAAGCCGTCAAACCCCTCACCCCGGACGAACACACCACCGGCACCTTGCCGTCGGGCACCCAGGCCGCGCTCTACAGCGTCTATCTGGACGCGGGCGACCGCATCTACTTCCAGGCCGACGCCGGCAACAGCAGCGGCGCCTGGTCGCTCTTCGACCCGGTTGCCGCTCTCGTGCTGAGCGAAAGAAATCTGCAAAGCGACACCGGGGGCTTCACCGCGCAGCGCTCCGGGCTTTACTGGCTCTCCGTCGAAGGCCAAAGCGGCGCCACCGCCGCCGCCAACTACGGCTTCACCCTCTTCCGGCATCCCGCGCGCAACGCAACGCTCACCCTGGGCCAGACCCACACCGTCGAACTGAGCACCCCGGGCGACGCCATCACCTACGACTTCGACCTCGAGCAAGCCACTCAGATCCAGTGGGACCAACTCACCGGGTCGCTGCCGAACGTAAAATGGACCCTGCTCGACGCCAACACCGGCAACAGCATCGCCAGCGGCAATCTCGACACCCAGGACGGCGTACAAGCCCCCACGCGTCTTCTGGCCGGCCGCTACCTGCTGCGCGTCGAAGGCGTCAATAGAGGCACGGGCAGCGTCTCCTTCCGCCTGCTCGCCACCACGCTGGCAGCGCTTGCCCCCGCGCAAATCCCCACCTCCAACGGCGCCGCGCTGGGCGGACAGGTCGTGCGCATCGATACCACCGAGGCCGGTCAGCTCTCGCTCGCCTACGCCACGCTGCCTGACGCCGGCGACCACGACACCCTCATCAACGCCCGGGAACTCCTGGTTGCCGTCGGCACCACGGAAAACGCCACCGTGACGCTGGGCGAAGGTGCCTCGGGCGAGTTCGACGTAGAACTGCTGCGCGTTTTCGCCGCCGCGGGCGACCAACTCACCCTCGACGTCACCGCGAGCGACTTCGCCCACCGGCTGCGCCTGTTCGACGCTGGAGGCATCGAACTGGCCGCCGGCACCGGCGGCACCCTGAACTGGACCGCCGCCACCACCGGCCTGTACTACATCGGCATCAGCCGTAGCGCCAACGCCGGCTACGACCCGCACATGGCCCCCCTGTCCGGCACCGCGGTCGCCGCCGGCACCCTCGCGCTTGCCGTGCAGCGCACACCGGCCAGCGTCAGCGTCGAGACCGACGTTTCCGACACCCTCGCTGGCGCGGCCGACATCCTGCTCAGCGGCGGCGGAGCCAAAACCATCCCCGTCACCATCGGCGACGGCCCCTACGGCACGCGCGACGTCGACCTCTACCGCATCGTGCTCACCGCCGGCGACACCCTCAGGCTCTCCACCCCCAACGGCACCACGGACGGCGGCGGCAGCTTCGACGGCTACGCCCGCGTCTTCGACGCCGCTGGCACCCAGGTCACCTACACCGACGACAGTGCGCTCAACTACACGGTCACCACGACCGGCGTCTATTACATTGGCATCAGCAGCTACGGCAACCGATCCTACAACCCCACGATCCCCGCGAGCGGCCCGGGGGGCGGAACAGGCACGATATCGCTGACCGTGACGCGCGAGCGTGGCACCACCCCCGCCGCCGCCCGCTGGATGCTCACCGACGCCTTCGGCACCAGCATCGGTGCCGGCAACCTCAGCGCCGGCGAAGTCACCACCGTCGCGCTCGCGCGTCCGGGCAGCTACTACCTGTGGACCAACCCCAGCCTCGACACCGGTGCGCGTCGTGGCGAACTGCTGCTCACGCAATGGGCCACCCCCACCCCCGCGACCCTCGCCCTGGACAGCAGCGCCACGCAAGACATCGCCGGTGAGCTACTGCGCGGCCAGACCCTCGCCACCGAACTCACCGTCGGCGCCAGTGGCGTCTGGCTGCTCTCACCCACCCAAATCCCCGAAGGCGCGCAATGGCGCCTCACCGGCGCACGCGGCGTCGAATTCGACTGGCGCGCGATGTCCGCGGGCCAAGCCCAGGCACGTTACCTCTCCCCCGGCACCTACCGCCTCGAAGTCCGCGCGGTGGGCCTCGCGGCGGGCGCCTATGCCATCGCCGCCACCCCGTTTGCCAGCGCCGCCGCGCTGAACGCCGGCGAAGCGAGCACACTGCCCACGCTCGCACTTGGTGAATCCGTGCTGCTGCGCGCGGACGCCACCCCCACCGACGCCTTCGCCGTCGCCTTCTCCGCCAACCGCACCGACTTCGCGCTGCAAGCCTTCGACGCCTTCGGTCGTACCCTCGCCCTCGGCAGCACGGACCACTTCAACCAGGGGCAAGCCCGCGGCGCCGTCTACCTGCGCGTCACGCGCATCGCGCACGCAGGCGGCACCTCGCCGCAGCTCACCCTCACGCGCACCCCGGCCAGCCAGCCCCCGGTCGCGCCGGGCCAGGCGATCGAACTGGGCGCCGAAATCAACGCCAGCCCTGCTGCCGCCACCCCGAACTACCACTTCGACCTCGCCCAGGACGGCATGCTGTTCATCGAATGGCGCGGGAACTACAACAACTTCCAACTCATCGGCCCACGCGGCATCGAAGCCGACGGCTATCTGTCGCCGTGGTACAACGACATCCACGACGGACTCGGCAACAGACATATCTGGCCTATGACAATGTCATGGATGCCGGCCGGGCGCTACACGCTTGCCTTCTCGCAGGCGCAAGACCCGTTCAGCTTCGCCGTGCATAGCACCGCGCAGGCCGAAACCATCGCCACCGGCGAACGGATCCGGCGCGACTTCGCCGACAACCAGGGGCTCGCGCTCTTCACCTTCGACGCGCTCGCCGCCAACGACTACCAGCTCGACGGGCTGGCCGACGCCGCCTTAGGCAACTTCTTCGCCATCTACGACGCCAACGGCCAGCAAGTGCTCGCCGGCGACCCGGCCGCCGACACGCGGTTGCGCTTCAACCCGCAGCGCGACGGCCGCTACACCCTCGCCCTCTACCGCAGCCAGGGATACGGCGATCTGGGCGCGGCCGAACTCGACTTCATGCTGAGCGAAACCGCGCATGTCGCCGACCTCTCCGAAACGCTCGGCACACTGCCGACCACCCAGGCCACGGAGATCCAGACCAGCCTCACCGCCGCGGGCCAAAAAAGCGTATTCAGCTTCGACATCGCCGAAGGCGGACTGTGGATGGTCGACACCGGCGCCGCCTTCGACGGCGCCGGCTGGTCGCTTGTTGGCCCCAACGGCACGATGATCGACAAGCAGATGTTCAACGCGGGCCTCTCCAGGCCTGCGCCGTGGGTTTCCCAGAACGGCCACTACAACGCCACGGACAGCGTCCTCTACCTTGCCCCCGGGCACTACGAACTCACCATCGAAAACGGCGGCCGCCATTCCGGCGGCGGAGACTCCATGGGGGGCGCGGAAGCCGGTATCGGCGGCATGGGCACCGACGCAACCGGCGACGCCACTTTGCGGCTGGTCCCGTTCGCCACGGCCACCGCCCTCGCCTCGGGGCTTGCCACCGATCTGGGCACCGTCACACCGGGGCAGTCGGTACTGGTGAGCGTGGCGCTGACCCCTTACGACCAACTGAACATCGACCTAGGCGCGCTTGCCAACGAATACCGCATCCTCGCACTCGATGCCGACGGTCGCACGACACACTGGAACGAAGCGTGGGCCAGCGACCTGCCGCAGCTCACCTGGGACAGTCGATCCGGGCCAGCCTACCTGTGGCTGACACGCCAGTACGAAACCTACGACGGCGCACCCGCCGCAGCGGCCAATGCGCACACCACCCTTACCGTCGAAGTCCTGCCCGGGGAGCTCGACACCACCGGCCTGACATCGCTGGCGCTGGATGAAACCGCCACCGGCTCGACGCAATACCTGCTCTCCATCACGCAGCCGGGTCTGCTGTTCCTCGACCTGGATTCGGACTCCGCCGCAAGCTTCTACCTCAGCGGCCCAGGTATCTCGGACATCTACCGGTGGAACTGGCCGCAGTGGGCCTGGAACGGAGAGGGATCGGAAACCGGCTCCTATTGGTACCCGCCGATCCAGGCGGGCGTCGGCGACTACAGCATCAATGCAGACACCTGGTATGCGGCATCGAACTGGCGCGTAAAAAGCTCGGCCGACGCCTCCTCGCTCACCCCCGGACAAGCGGTCGACCTGCAACTGACCGCCGGTCACAACCTGGCGCTCTACACCGTCGAGCTCGACCAGGGCGACCTCTTCCGTCTCATGCCCGAAGCAGGCACCGGAACCGGCAACCACTACTGGCTTATCGACGAAACCGGCAACCTCGTCACCCATGGCGATCCCTCGCGCCTCGCTAACGCTACCTCCATCACGCGTACGGGGCGCTACACCCTGATGCTGTCGCGCCACACCGATTACTCCTACGCACGCGGCGACGGCCACTTCGCTTTCAGCGTCGAACGCATCGCGCTGGGCGAAACGCTCGAACGCGACCTCGGCACGCTCAACATCACGGCCGCCACCGACATCGCGCTTGCCTTCACGGCCGACCACCAGCGCGCCACGGTGCGCTTCGACGTCACCGCGCCCACCGCGTGGGTGCTGTCGAGCACAGCGGGCAACGCCGCAACAAACCTCACCCTGCGCCGCACCGACGGCGCGAGCTACCACAATGATTGTTTCGACGACCTGAACTGGGCGGAACTGTCCACCGGTACGCGCACGCTCTTCCTGATGCCGGGCCAGTACGAACTCGACATCGATTCGCTCGTTGCCGGCGGCAGCGCCTTGTCGCTGCAATTGACCCCGCTGGCCGCGGCACAGACGATCGGCGCCGGGCAAGACATCAACCTCGCGGGCATGGCCGTGAACGAGGCGCGCCTGTACGCGCTCGACGTCCTGGCCAACGAACACATCCAGCTTCAAAGCTCGCAAGCCGCCTCCCCCGACTACCGGATCGCACTCCTCGACGCCTTCGGCCGGCCGCTGCTCGAACACCAGACGCTTGCCAACCTGCTCGGCATGGACACCGCGCGCACCGGCACGGTCTATCTGCGCGTGACGCGTGTTGCCACCACGGGCACGACGCCAACGCTGCAACTGACGCGCACCACCGGCACGCCAATCGAGACGCAAGGCCAGGCCCTCACGCTCGACACCGTGACCGACTGGGTCCAACCCACTTTCACCTTCGAATTCGACCAGACCGCCGACGGCTGGATCGCGCTCGAATGGCAGGAAGGCAATTGGACCCACTGGACCCTGACCGGCCCGGGCGGGGTCGAAACCGGCGCGGTCCGTGAATCGTTCTACAACAGCGGCAGCCGCACCTGGTCGGCGCCGGTACGCTGGCTGCCCGCCGGGCACTACACCCTGCGATTCACGGGCGGCGACGGCTCCGCACGCTTCACCGTGCGCGACCTCGCGCACGCCACGGCGATCGCCACCGACACGACCGTCGCCGTCGATCTCGCGGCCAGCGACGCCTTTGAGGCCTTCGACGTCGTGCTCAAGGCCGACCTCAACACCTACCTGCGCGGCCTCTCCGGCGCCGGCGCCAACGACTGGTTCCGCCTGTACGACGCCGCGGGCACGCTGCTCACCCAGGGCAACCCGGCCTCGACCTCGTTGACCGCACTCGACGTGCCGCGCGACGGCCACTACCTGCTGATCGTCGCACGCAACACCACCACCGCCACCGGCGGCCAGGCGCTGCGTTTCGAGTTGCCCACCGCCCCCAAGGGCGCTGTGCCGATCACGGTGGACGAATCCTTCTCCGGCCGTTTCCTGACGGGCTACGAAACCCGGGAATTCAGCTTCAGCGTCAGCGAAGCGACGCAGTTCATCCTGACGGAAAACAGCACCACCGGCTCGGCCAAGACCTACCAGATCGTAGACGCCAAGGGCAACACCGTCACCGCCCTGTCCAACTACGGCGGCAAGGCGTGGGGTCTGGCCGCGGGGCACTACATCCTGCGCGTGCAAAACGGCTACCACGCTACCCCTGGACTGGACGACCGCTTCGACGCCACCCTCAGCGCCACAAGCACGACGCGTACGCTGAGCGCCGAGGCCAACGCCACGCTGCAACTGACCAATAGTGTCGCCGACGGCATCCTGAAACTGGACCTGGAAGCCGGGCAAAGCTATTGGGTCACACCCGTCCCCACCCTCGGCAGTTACCAATACATACGGCTTGCCGTGTTCGACCCCAGCGGCAACCAAGTATCCCAAACGGCCATCAACAACAGCGCGGGGACGACAGGCATCCGCATCACCCCCGCGCAATCGGGCACCTACACCATCATCGCGGGAGGCTGGAATTCCTACTATGGCACCGCACTGAGCGGCACCTACACGTTCAAGCTCGAACAAGCCCAGGCCACCGACGACCTGCTGCCGCTGGGCAGTGAAGCCACCGGCACCTTCGCACAGGCGGCCGACAAAGCCACCTACCGCTTCAACCTCGCCGAGCCCACGCGCGTGTGGCTCAACGTCGCGGGCGACTACTACGACGCCAGCCTCGTGCGCACCGACGTCGCCAACACCGTCATCGGCACGCAGAACCTCTACGGCAGCGACATCATGCGCGTGCTCGAGCTGCCCGCCGGCAGCTACGAGATCCGCCTGCAGGCGCGCCAGGACGCCCCCGGCAGCTACCGCGTGCAACTGGCCGATGTGGCGCAGCTACCCGCACTCGCGCTCGGCACCACGGCCAGCACCACCGTCGCGCAGGGCCAATGGGCCACCGCCTGGGCCTACGACGGCGTCGCCGGTGAAAAGCTGCTCGTCGACCCGCGCGTCACCACCAACGCCTACGGCTACTGGACCTTGCTCAGCCCCAGCGGCGCGACCGTATCCTACGGCAGCACCTACGGCATGAATGATGCCCTGCAACGCGTCACCCTGACCGAAAACGGCCGCCACGTGCTGTACCTGTACGGCTCGTACTATGACACCGCAGCACGTACCTCGACGATGCTGCTGCGCCCCTACAGCGAATTGACCACCCCCATCGCGCTGGGCAACCAGATCGGCGCCACCATCGGCGCCGTGGGCAACATTGACCACTACAGCTTCACGCTCGCCGCGGACACCACCGTCGCGCTCGACGCCCAGGGCGGTGCGGTCTCCTTCATCCTGAACGGCCCCTCGGCCAATGGCTCGAGTTTCTCGCTGGACCCGCAAAACTTCTACGTCCAGCGTCTGGCCGCCGGCACCTACACCCTCGATGTCCAAGCCTCCAACATCGCCACCACGCCCAGCTACGCCTTCAAGCTGCTGGCCGTGCCCGACGTCGCCATCGCGCACGACGACGCCGAGCAAGACAACGGTGACATGCACATCGCGGGCGACCTGCCGGCCGGGCGGAATCTCGCCGTACATCGCTTCGACGCCATCGGTGGACGCACCTACAACCTCGATTTCACGGCGCCGACCGTCTCCTCCGAGCACTTCCGTTACCTGATCGTGGATGCGGCCGGACGCACGGTCGCCACCACGACCTGGACCAGCAGCACCTCGATCAGCTTCACCGCCAACGAAGACGGCCCGCTCTACCTCGTCGCCAAGCAATACTACGTCGCCACCGCGCCAGTGCATTTCGACGCGACGCTGCGCCCGGTCGCCAACGCCACACAGGCGCTCACCTGGGACGAACTCACCACGGCCACGCTCGCCACGCGTGGCGACGTACGCGACTACAGCTTCACGCTCGAGGCCGCCGGCTGGGTCGAACTGCAGGACATCGCCACCTCGGCCGGGCAGGCCGCGCTGCAAATCCTGTCGCCCAACGGCACGGTATTGAAATCCGGCACCTACAACAGCACCAAGCAAGTCTTGCGTGCCTATCTCGCCGCCGGCGACTACGTCGTGCGCGCCAGCGGCGCCACCGACGGCATCGCCCCCACGCTGCGCTTCACCGCGCGCCAGGTTCCCGCGGCACACCAACTCGACCGCCAGGCGGACACATCGCGCACCCTCGCCGAAGACGCCGGCGCGCAAACGCTCTCGCTGTGGAGCCTGGCCGCCGCCGCCGGCGACAGCCTGCAGCTTGCCGCCGCCACCTGGAGCGGCACGGGCAACGTGCAGATCTTCAACCCCTCGGGTTCTCTGCTCACCACCTGGAACCCCGCCGGCGCTCCGCTCAACCTCAACCTCGCCACCGCCGGCACCTACCTGCTGCGCGTCACCCGCGCCGACGCCGGCAGTGTCGCCGACAACGCCTACCATTTCGACGCCACCTGGGGCGGAGCGGCCCTATCCGACCCCGGCGTGAGCACGACGTCGGCCACCGGCACGGTCGCAGCCGGCGCCAAGCAAACCTATGCCTTCGAAGTCAATGAAGCCGGGCTGTGGTATCTGGACCGCAACAGCATCCTGAATTCCGCCACCTACAATTACTGCACGGCGCGCGTGCTCGACGCCAACGGCATGGCCGTAGCGACTGGCTGGGACCAGGCGATTCAACTGCAAGCGGGCAAATACACCCTGGAGATCGCCTCCACCTATTACGCCACCACCTACGACTTCATCTGGCGGCGGCTGGACACACTCCCCGTCACGGCCTGCGACCAATCCACCACCAGCGCCTCGGCCTCGCTCTTCACCTCGCGCGCCTATCGCTTCGACGCCGCCGCGGGGGAGCGCATCCGCTTCAACGCGCTGGCCATCAACGGCACCGCGGCCAACTGGATCCTGTACAACGCCCACGGCCAGGCGCTCACCAGTTGGGCCTCGGCCAACACCGACGGCGCCGTGCTCACGCTCGCCGCCGACGGCCCGGTCTATGTCGTCTTCGACCGCGCCGACACCTACAGCAGCAGCCTCAACGGCGGCTTCTCCTTCCAGCTCGACAAGCTCACGAACACGGCGCCGACCGCCTTCACGCTGGGCCAGACCGTCTCCGGCACACTCGACCCACGCACCCAGTCGCGCGACTACAGCTTCACGCTCACCGAACCCACCACGGTCCTGTTCGATCGTCTCAACGCGGGCTCGCGCGCAGTCGACTGGCGGCTCGTCGGTCCCTTCGGCACGCCCAACACCAACGGCAGCTTCAGCGCCGGTACCAACTCACCCTATTACTACCAATTCCACTTGGCCGCGGGCACCTACACGCTGAACGTCTCGACCTCCACCTTCGACGCCGCCACCTACGCCTTCCGCCTGCTCGACGCAACGGCCGCCCCCTTGCTCGAAAACAGCCAGGTCGTCGAAGGGCGGATCGAGCCGAACGGCGAAATGGTCACCTACGGCATTGACGTCGAAGCCGGTGACCGGCTGTTCGTCGACTTCCGCGACCTGCTCACCCGTACCTACGCCTACGACGCCGCGCAAGGCGGTTGGCGCTACAACTACACGGCCCAGGTCCGCATCATCGACCCCTACGGCCGTGCCGTCAGCGACCAGCAACTGAACGACACCGAAATCCTCGCCACCGTCAGCGGGCGCTACACCGTCGTGCTCGACAGCTACTATGCCGCCGACATCCCCGTGCCGTACCGGTTCGCGATCTTCGTCAACAAACCCGGTCAGCCGCGCCCGATCGATCTCACCGGCGGCACCACCGCGATGGACCTTGTCGTGCGCGACGTCACGGTCGAACCCGCTGGCGAAGCGACGGACATCACCTCCGGTGGCGCGATCCACGTCAGTTGGAAGACCGCCAATGACGGCGTGGCCGCAACGCTGGGTGATTTCGTTGAGCGCGTACTCGTGCGCCGCGTCGGCAGCGGCGAAATCGTCGCCCAGGTGAGCCTGCCCTACAGCGAAGCCGAAAACGGCCCGCTGCTGCCCACCCAGGAAGTACCGCGCGAAGTCCAGCTGCGCCTGCCCCACGGCCCATCCGGCGCCGGCGACTTCGAAATCGTCATCGAAACCGACGCCACCAACACCCAGGCCGAAGGCGGTCCCGCCGAAGAAAACAACCACGCGCGCGAACCCTTCACCAGCACGCTCGCCGCCTACGCCAACCTCGAGGCGAAAGCCCTGCACATCGAACCGGGTGCGAACTGGCAAGCCGGCGACGAAGTCACTGTCAGCTGGAACACCGACAACACCGGCACGGCCCCAGCCGTCGGACGCTGGACCGAGCGGCTCGAACTCGTCAACCTCACCACCGGCGTCGTCGTCGCCCGCATCGACCTGCCACAGGAAGCGCAAAACCTCGCAGCGGGCGACTCGGCCGAGCGCAGCGCAACGCTCACTTGGCCAGGCGGCCTGAACGCTATCGGCGTCTTCCGCTTGCGCGTCAGCCTCGACGTCCTTGCCGAAATTCCCGAATACAACGCGAGCGGCGCGCTCGAGACCGACAACATCGCCGAGCAATCGCTCACCGTCGGCCCCGATCTGATCGCACGCAATGTCGGCCTGCTCGAAAGCGCCCCGCAAGCGGGCGACACCGTCACGCTCGTGTGGGAAGACGTCAACGAAGGCAGCGTCGCGGTTCCGATCAACTACCAGGACCGCGTCACCATCCGCCAACGCAACGGCGACGGCAGCCCCGGCGCGATCATCCTCGACAGCTCCGTCGCCTTTGCCGGCGAAGCCGCCGCCCCGCTCGCCGCGGGCGAGGCGCGCGCACGCTCGTTCACCTTCACCCTGCCCGACGGCGCGCTCGGTGCCGGCACCTTCGACGTCACCGTGCGCGTCGACAGCGCCACCACCGGCACCGGCGTCATCTTCGAAACCAACCTCGCGGGCAACGCCGAGGCCAACAACAACGCCACCGGCAGCTTCGCCGCCAGCGAACGGCTGTACGCCGACCTCGCGGTCGAAAACCTCGTCGTGCCGGCCAGCATCGCATCCGGCGCCGAAGTCTCCATCAGTTGGACCGTCGCCAACCGCGGCGCGGCCGCCGCCACCGGCGGCTGGGTCGACCGCCTCATCCTCAGCGCCGACGATATCATCGGCAACGCCGACGACATCGTCCTCGGCAGCGTCGTGCACACCGACGAACTGCCTGTCGGGATCGACTACATCGCCAGCGCCACCGTGCGCATCCCCACGCGCCTGGAAGGCAACTACCGCATCGCCCTCGTGAGCGACGCCAACGGCAACGTGCGCGAACCGGACACCCGCGCGAACAACCTGCGCCTGTCCGACCCGGTCACCATCCTGCAGACCTACACCGACCTCGTGCCCGAACTGACCCTCGTGCCGGCCGAAGTCTTCGCCGGCACCACCGCACGCATCGAATGGCGCGTGCGCAACGACGGCACCGTCGCCACCGACATCAACCGCTGGACCGACCAGATCTACTGGTCGAGCACCCCGACGCTGACTGCCAGCGCGAGGCTACTCGGCTCGCTCACTCACGTGGGCACGCTGGGCGTGGGCGAATCGTATGACACTGGCATGGATATCCAGGTTCCGCGCGATGCCGCCATCGGTCCTGTGTACCTCATCGTCAAGACCGACGCCTTCGCCGCCGCCTATGAACTGGGCCGCACCGACAACAACGTCGTCGTTGCCGCCGAGCCCACCCAGGTCCGGGCCGAACCCAAGGCCAACCTCGTCATCGAAGAGCTCGACGCCCCCAGCCAATGGCGTGCGGGCGACACCGTCACCGTCACCTACGCCCTGCGCAACGCAGGCAACAAAACCGTCGACGCCTACACCAAGGAACAGATCCGTCTCGTCGACGCCAGCGGCGCCAACGCCCCGCGCATCCTGTCGGACTGGGCGACCTGGGGCCGCCACACCCTGGCCGCCGACGCCAGCCTGCCACGCAGCTTCGACTTCACCGTCCCCGCGCTACCCGACGGCGACTGGCGCCTCGAAGTCGAAGCCGACCACGGCAACTACCTCGCCGAATCGGACGAGACCGACAACGTCGCCACCTTGCCCGTGAGCCTCGTCCACCCCGACCTCACGCTGAGCGAGCTCTCCACCACCGGCACGCTGCAGGGTGGCGAAACCATCACGCTGCACTGGACCACGCACAACAGCGGCTCGGGCGAAGCCCGCAACGTGCGCGATGCCGTCTACCTCTCGCTCGACGACACCGTCGATGCCACCGACCGCAAGCTCGGCGAGATCGTGCACGACACCCTGGCCGCCGGCGATCAAATCACCTCCGAACTGAGCTTCGAACTGCCGGTGGACATCAGCGGCGGATGGCGGCTCATCGTCGTCACCGACAGCGGCAACGACAATGCCGAAACCGATGCCGGCGAAGCCAACAACATCGACCGGCTCGCCATCGACATCGCCAGCGACAGCTTCGCCGACCTCTCGGTTGTCGTCATCGACGCCCCCGAGCAACTCATCGGCGACCCGGCCACGGTCACCGTCAGTTGGACCGTGCGCAACCTCGGCACCGGCCTGGGCCGCACGCTGAACTGGACCGACCGCGTCATCTACTCGATCAACGACATCGAAGGCGACGGCGACGACATCGTCCTTGGCACCGTCGAACACACAGGCGGGCTTGATGTCGGCGAAGACTACACCGCCAGCGTCACCTACCGCTTCGGTCCCGGCTTCTCGCGCCACGGCAAACTCTTCGTGCGCACGGATGCCGTCGGCGCCGTGTGGGAAGGCGGCCAGGAAGCCAACAACGTCACCACCCGGGCGCTCGACGTCATGCCGATCCCCTACGCCGACCTGCGCGTCGAATCGATCGGTACCACCAGCACCGCCTACAGCGGCAGACCGATCGACGTCACCTGGACCGTCGCCAACCGCGGCATCGGCATCACCAGCACCGGATCCTGGGGCGACGAAGTCTGGCTCAGCGCCAACCCCGACGGCAGCGGCGCGCGCTGGACTCTCGGCCGCGCCTCGCATATCGGCCAACTCTCCGTCTATGACGAAGACGACCCGAACAGCCACAGCGGCCAATACACCCGCACGCTGCAAGTCACGCTGCCCGAAGGGCTCGAGGGCACCTACTACCTGCACGTCACCACCAGCCCCTCCAGCGGCGGTCCGTTCGAATTCATCTACCGCGACAACAACACCAGCAACGCGCTCAGCGTACCGGTACAGTTGTCGCCTTCGCCCGACCTCGTCGTCGAAGAAATCATCGCCCCCGAAACGGCCCAGGAAGGCGGACTGACCGACATCTCGTGGACCGTGCTCAACCAGGGCGAGGCGCGTGCCGGCGGACAATGGACCGACACCGTGCTGCTCGTACCCACTTCGGGCGACGGCGAAGCCATCGTGCTCGGCAACTTCACCTACAGCCACGGACTCGAGGCGGGCATACGCTACTCGCGCACCGAGCAGGTCCGCCTGCCCAACCATATCCAGGGCCAGTACCGGGTGCGCGTCGTCACCAACAGCGCCCTGGGCACGAGTTCGGCGCTACAGGTCTATGAACACGGTGGCGCACGCGACAACAACATCGCCAACGCCGGCAACGCCACCGCGATCGCGCTGAACCCCCGGCCGGACCTGCGCGTGGCATCCGCAACCGTATCAGCCGCGCACGTCACCGCCGGTACCAGCACCGGTATCAGCTTCACCGTCACCAACATGGGCTCCATGCCCACCAGCGGCGCGTGGACCGACTACATCTATCTTTCGCTCGACGGCACCGTCTCCGCTGACGACATCCTCGTCAAGCGCGTCACCAACGGCACCGCGCTCGACCCCAGCGGCGAGTACAGCACCACGATCGACGGCATCGACATCCCCATCCGCTACCGTGGCGACGCCTACCTGATCGTCGTGGCCGACGGCGACAACCGCATCGACGAATACCCGAACGAAACCAACAACACGCTCGCCGCGCGCTTCTACATCGACCCGATCCCGTTCGCCGACCTGGTCACCAGCGACGTCGTCGCCCCAGAGCAGGCCGTACACGGCGGCAACATCGACGTACGCTACAAAGTCACCAACAAAGGTTCGGACACCACGCGCGGCGACAACGCCGCCGTGCAAAGTTGGACCGACACCGTGTGGCTCACCACCGACAAGCGCCGCCCCTCCTCCTCGAAGGGCGACATCCTGCTCGGCCAGCGCACCCACACCGGGCATCTCGCCGTGAATGAGGATTACCTGGGCGAATTCAACGTCCAGATCCCCGAAGGCGTGCGCTCGGGCCAGTACTACATCACGGTGTGGAGCGACACCTACGACGCCATCCTCGAAGACACGCTCGCCTCCAACATCAACCCGGACGACGCCAGCCAGATCGACAACAACAACTACAAGGCGCGGCCCATCTCGGTGCTCGGCGCCTCGCTGCCCGACCTCGTCGTCAGCGAAGCCACCGCGATACCGTCGGCGACCGCCCCAGGCGCCTACCAGTTCAGCTACACCGTGCAAAACCGTGGCGACGAACTGCTCGCGGGCAAATGGACCGACAAGGTCTGGATCACCGACAACCCCGACCTCTCCAAAGCGCGTGTCAAATGGCTGGTCGGCACGTTCGAACAAGATCGCGGCCTCGGCAACGGCGAAACCTACCATGTCGAACAGACCGTGCAGCTCGCCCCCTCGGTGCAAGGCGCCTGGCTCGTCGTGCAGACCGACACCGATCCGGTCATCAAGGTGGTCGAACTGGACGAAACCAACAACACGCGCGCCGTCGCCACGGCCGTAGACAACAGTCCGTCCGACCTGCAGGTGACCCACGTCAGTGCCACCCCGGACAACTTCTCCGGCGAAGAAACCACGATCACCTGGACCATCAAGAACTTCGGTGCCGACGTCTGGTCCGGCACCGCAGGCTGGGTCGACAGCATCTACTTCAGCCCTGATCCCGAATTCATCCCCGGCCGCGCCACCGCGCTCGGCTCGGTCGTCCACTCCAACGCCGGCGGGCTCGTCTCCGGCGCGGAATACACCACATCGGCCACCTTCAAACTGCCGCCAGGTACCGACGGTCCGTACTACATCTACGTCATCACCGACTCGTATCACCCCACGGGCCTTTCCGCGTACACCTCGACGAACGCGATGGGTGAGTTGCGCAGCGACGAGCAGTCCAACGACTACGCGCGTGACCGCTACTACGCCACCAGCGTGTTCGAAGGCGAGCGCAACGACAACAACATCGGCCGCGGCGAACTGAACGTCACTTACCGCGAAGCGGACCTGCGCATCGACCCTGCCAGCATCACTGTCTCGAACCCCCACCCGAGTTCGGGTGACACCATTACCGTGCACTGGGAAGTCAAAAACCACGGCGAGCGCGCCACGCGCGTCTCGAGCTGGTTCGACGGCATCTTCCTGTCGCGTGACGCATCGCTCGATGCCAGCGACTACCCACTGGTCGATCGCGGCAGCGAGATCGAACGCGCGCTGCGCGTGCGCCAAACCTACCTCACCGACAGCGAAGGCCAGCCGCGCTACCTGCAGCCGGGCGAGTCCTACACCAACTCGGCCACCTTCACGCTGCCGGCCTCGATCAGTGGCGATTTCCACCTCATCGTCGTCGCCGACACCCCCACGACCAGGGCCTCCTACCGCACCGAGCCGAGCACCATCCGTGAAGGCCTGGACACCGTGCAGACGCACGGTTTCGGCGCCGTGCTCGAATTCCGTGACGAAGGCAACAACGCCACCGCCGTCGCGCTGCCGATCACGCTCGCGGCCCCGCCGGACCTGCAGGTCACGGACGTCCAGGTACCGGAATCTGTGCTCGCCGGCCAGCGCTTCACCGTCGGCTACACCGTCGAGAACCTGGGCGGTGCGACCCCGGCCGACCAGATGAGCTGGAACGACCTCGTCTACCTGTCGAAGGACCGCCACCTCGATCTCACCAAGGACCGCTACCTCGGCTACCTCCAGCACACCGGCGGGATGACGGCGGGCGGCGAGTACACCGCCTCGCTCGAATTCACCGCGCCGCGCGACCTCACCGGCCCCTACTACGTCTTCGTCATCACCGACCCGGCGCACTACCAGGGCACGGGCGCCTACGGACGTGTGCTCGAATTCGGCTACGACGACAACAACGACGCCGCCGCCGAGCAGCCGATGCGCATCGAAACTCCGCCGCCGGCCGACCTCATCGTCGACGACGTCACCGTCCCGGCCAGCGCCACGGTGGGCGAAGACATCGCAATCACCTTCAAGATCAAGAACGACTCGATCAACCCCGCCATCGGGCGCTGGACCGACGCGCTGTATCTGTCCGCGGACAACACCTGGGACCTGTCCGACATTCTGCTGGGCAAGGTCGATCACACGGGCGACATCGCCGGGTACGGCGAGTACATCGCCACCTTTCACGGCAAGCTGCCTGTCGTCAAGGACGGCAGATGGCGCATCATCGTGCGCCCGGACATCTACAACGAAGTCTTCGAAGGCGAGATCACCTACACTGACACGGGGCTCAACCTGCCCCCGGGCGAGCTCAACAACCGCACCGCCTCGGGCGCGGCGCTCGACGTGCAGATCCCCACGCTCGGCGTCGGCGTCCCGCTCGACACCACGCTCACCAGTGGCCAGGTGCGCCTGTACAAAGTCAGTGTCGGCGCCGGTGAAACGCTGCGCGTGAGCCTCGATTCGAGCGCCACCGGCGGCGCCAACGAAATCTACGCGCGTTGGGGCGATGTGCCGCACGGCTACGACTTCGACGCCGCCTACACCGAACCGGTCAGCGCCGACCAGATCCTCGTCGTCCCCACGACCCAGGCCGGCGACTACTACATCCTCGTGCGCTCGCGCCAATCGCCCGCCAACACGCCGGTCACCCTGCGCGCTGACCTGCTGCCGCTGTCGATCACCCGCGTCACCCCCGACCAGGGCGGCACCGGCGACGACGAACACCGCTGGGTCACGATGGATATCGAAGGCGCGCGCTTCGCCGCGGGCGCACTGGTCAAGCTGAGCCGCCCCGGCATGTTCGAAATCGAACCGGAACGCTGGCAAGTGCTCGACGCCACGCACATCCGCGCCGTATTCGACCTGCGCGGCGTGCCGCACGGCCTGTATGACGTCACCGTCATCAACCCGGACGGGCGGCGCGTCACCGAAGCCTACCGCTACCTCATCGAGCGCGCGATCGAAGCCGACGTCACCATCGGCATCGGCGGGCCACGCTCGCTCGAACCGGGCCAAGGCGGCACCTACAGCGTCTCGCTGCAAAGTCTCACCAACGTCGACACCCCCTACGTGCGCTTCGACCTCGGCGCCACCGACATGGGCAACAGCGAGTACGTGCTCGAGGGCCTGAACCTGCCCTACGTCGTATTCGGCACCAACGTCGGCGGACGCCCCGATGGCGCCATCGCCGCCGGGCTGGGCAACAACCAAAGCTACGGCGACACACCCACCACCGGCACACGCAGCGACATCCCGTGGGCGTCGCTCGACGGCAGTGTCAACACCAGTGGCTGGAACCTCGCCCCGGGCTACGCCTTCGACGTGGCCGCCGGCGGCTTCGTCGGCATGAGCTTCAACCTGCAGACCTACCCCGGCCTCGCCGAATGGATGGCCTACGATTTCGAAGGCCTGCGCGCCAAGCTCTACGCCGTGCGCCCCGAGTGGAAAGCGCAGGGGTTGCTCGACGGCGGCGTGCTAGACCTCAACAAGATCACCCCGGGGCTCGCCGCCAAATTCGTGTCGGAAGACCCCGAAGTACACATCACCAAGCTCGAAACGCTGGCGATGGCCTTCCGCTTCGACACCCTGGGCTCGGCCACGCCGCTCACGCGCGACGAATTCATCGCCGACCAGACCGAACACGCCAAGCGGCTGCGACACGCCATCCTGGCCGACGCCAGCGCGCCCGCGGCCCTGGGCGTGCGGGCGGCGGACGAGACGCAATGGGTACAAGGGTGGCTGGCCGCGCTGGAAACGGCGGGGCTGCTGCGCCCCGTGGACCAGGCGCCGCCGATCCGCCTCGAACCCAAGGTGATGAGCCTCAACGCCACGCTCGCCAGCGGCATCCTGCTCAGCCACGGCGGCGACAGCTACCACACCCAGGCCGACCTGCTCGGCTTCTTCACCAAGGTGCAGCAGTGGTACGGCGACACCGCGCGCTGGGCGGGCGATGTCAATGCCGCACACGCCCCCATCGACTACTTTGAGGAGCGCAAGCTCGAAGATGGCGGCGAAGTCTACATCCCGGTCCCGGTTTCTCCCGATGCAGCCGACTATGACGCGCATGCCGGCACCGACACGCACTTCATCAACTTCAACATCTTCGCCGGAGGCCGTGCCGAGCTCGAATACCTTCGCCACATCGGCATGCTCGACCAAGACTTCAACCCGGTCGGTGCGCAGGCGCTGAACCTCACCCAGTACCTGCTGCAGGCAGCAGCGTTGCAGGACGTGGCCAACGCGGGCATCACCGTGCGCGGCCCGCAGGCGCTGCCCGCGGCCGACGGACGCGCCTACGTGCCGGCCGACTACGCGCTGCCCTACACCATCGACTTCGCCAACCCGGGCGAACAGGCCCTGGGCGAAGTGCGCATCGTCACCGCGCTCGACCCCAGTCTCGACCCGCGCAGCCTGCGTCTGCAGGACATGAAGATCGGCGACATCAACATCCATGTCCCCACCGATCGCGCCGTCTTCCAGAGTGACTTCGACTTCAGCGGCAGCAAGGGCTACATCCTGCGCGTGTCCGCCGGCATCGACACCGAAACGCGTGTGGCCACGTGGCTCTTCCAGGCGATCGACCCGGACAGCGGCGAAGTCCTGCATGACGCCACCCGTGGGCTGCTCGCCGCGGCCGCCTCCGGCGACCAGAACGCACGCGGCTTCGTCGGCTACACCGTGCGCGCGGACTACACCGCCGCCAGCGGCGTGGACATCGGCGCATCCGCACGCATCTTCTTCGACCAGATGCCGCCGATGGACAGCGTCTCGATCACGCACACGCTCGACGCCACCGCCCCCACAACCTCTCTTACTGTCACCTCCACCGGCACCAACGCCGCAGGCGCCCCCCTGCTAGACGTCACCTGGCATGCCGAAGACAACGCCAGCGGTGTGAAGCACGTCACCCTCTACGTCGCCGAGAACGGCGGCGACTTCCGCATCTGGCAACGCCAGGTCAGCGGCGCCGAAGGCCAGGCCCTCTTCACCGGCGAAGCGGGCAAGACCTACGAATTCCTCGCCGCGGCCACCGACAGCGCCGGCAACCGCGAAGCCGCACTCGTGAGCCGCGCCGTCCTGCCAGACGACGGCAGCCGGGCCGATGCCCAGCAGGCGCTGGGCGCGACCGAAACCGTCACCGCCACAGCCGAACTGCCCGCCGCCACAGCCGACCGCAGCTACCCCGCCAACGCCCTGTTCGACCAGGCCGCTCTGCGCCTGCCGGGCTTCGTCGCCACCGAACAGCCGGGTGACCTGCAAAGCGTACTCGCCCCGCTGCAAGTACGCGGCTTCGCCAGCGGATTCAGCGGCAGCGACGCCGACATCGGCGCGCTCGCCATGGTCGAACTGGCCGACGGCGCCATCCTCGCCAGCGCCGGCGCCTACCGCAACGAAGTGTTCCGCTTCGAAGCCGATGGCGGGCACACCACCACGCCGCTCTTCGTACTCGACGAACCGGTGCTCGACATGGCCGTCGACACCCTCGGCCAACTGTGGATCATGACCGGCAAGGAACTGCTGCTCGTCGACGCCGTCGGCGGCGGCATCATCGACCGCTACCTCGGCCCGGGCCAGGATCCGCTCACCCACGCGCTCGCCATCGACCCCGCCTCCGGCCTCATCTACGTCTCCTCGGGCAACGGCATCGAAATCTTCGATCCTCGGTTGGCAACTGAGGCCGCGGATACCGCACACCGCTGGCGCCACTTCTCCAACGTGCGCGTGGGCGATCTGGCCTTCGGCCCCGACGGCCGACTGTGGGGCGTACGCTGGACCGGCTCGCGCATCGACGGCGCCAACCCCGGTGCCACCACCGACATCGTCAGTTTCCCGATGAGCGGCAAGCTCGCCGGGCGCGGTGAGCTCGAATACCGCCTGAACGGCCTCATCGACAGCATCGCCTTCGGGCGCGCGGATTCGCTCCTGGACGGCGTGCTCGTCGCCAGCAGCAACCTCGCCCAGCGCCCGGTCGGCAGCGGGGCAGAGACCCCGCACGGCGCCAGCGTCTGGATGATCGACCTCTCCACCCGGCGCACGCTGCAACTGGCCGAGGGCGGCACGCGCGGCGAGAGCATCCTCACCACCGCCGACGGACGCATCCTCATCGCCCAGAGCGCGCACATCGACGAAATCGCCCCGATCAAGGCCCCCCAGGTCATCGCCGCGAGCATCGAAGACGGCGCCATGCTGCCGCTGCCGATCACCCAGGTCTCGGTCACCTTCGACCAGATGATGTGGACCGGTACTTCCGGGCAGAACACGACCGACGCCTCTAGCGTGCTCAACCCGAACAACTACCGTCTCGTCTCCACCGACCACCCCGACGGGCTCGAACTCACCCCGCAGTCCGTGCGCTGGGATGCCGGCTCGCGCTCGGCGATCCTGACCCTGCCCAACCTGCCCGCTGGCGGCTGGCGCCTGGAAATCGCCTCGAACATCCGCAGCGCCACCCAGGTGCGGCTGGACCAGGACTACGTCGTCGCCTTCACCGCAGTCTCCGACCTCACCAGCCAGGTGCGGCTGGACTTCGCCGACACGCGCGCCAACCGGCTCACCGGCGAAGTCAGCTACGACGTCTCGATCACCAACATCGGCACCGACGACCTGCTCGCCCCGATGATGCTCCTGCTCGACCCCGGCCACTACTTCGCCGGCGAAATAGACAGCGCCACGCAAGGCACGGGCGAACAATCCGAACTGTGGATCATCGACCTGAACGAAGCACTGGCCGCCACCGGCGGGCGGCTCGCCGTCGGCGCCACCCTCACCGGGCTCACCGTCAGCGTGCGCCCGGCCAGTGACTTCGGCACCGTGCCCGGCACGGACGCGCTGGTCAAATTCAACCTCGGCCACGGCATCTACGCCATCCCCTACGGCAACACCCCGCCCACGCTGGAAATCGTGTGGGACAGCACCGAGGAAATCGACCCCGAATCCAATGCACTGCCCGATGCCACTGCCGGCGAGCCTTGGAGTGCCACCCTCCAAGCCACCGACATCGACGGCGCGCTGTTCTACTGGGAACTTGTGCAAGCGCCATCCGGGCTCACGCTCACGCAAGATCCGCTGGTCGAATCCACCGCCAACGGCTACACCAACCGCGCAACGCTCGACTGGACCCCCAGCGCCGAGGACCGCGCCAGCAACGACGTCCTCGTGCGCGTCATCGACAGCCGTGGCGGGGTCGCGCTGCGCCGCTTCAGCCTCGCTGTGGACGGTGCCAACCACGCCCCGGTGATCGGCGCCATCCAGCCCATCACGCTCGTCGAAGGCGAAGTACTCGAAATACCGATCATGGTCGCCGACGCCGACGGCGACGCGCTCACCGTCACGCTGCGCAACCTCCCCGCGGGCGCGCGCTACGATGCGGCCACCGGCATGCTCAGCTGGACTCCGAGCTACGACCAGGCCGGCCAATACAAAGACATCACCATCGTCGCCAGCGACGGCAGGCATACCGTACTCGAACGCTTCGACATCACCGTCGAGCAAGGCTACGCCAAACCCGTGCTGGGCTCGCTCACCGAACAGACGCTGCGCGAAGGCGAACGCTTCGCCCTGCAGTTGCCCGGCTCCATGCCGGGCGGGCTCACGCAGGCCGACGGCACCACCATCACGCTCGAATATGCCTGCCCGTGGCTGCCCGGCGGAGCCACGCTCAACAGAGAAACGGGCTGGCTCGAATGGACCCCAGGCTTCAACCAGGCCGGCAGCCTGCGCCTGCCGATCATTCTCACGGCCACCTACACCCCGGCCGACGGCGGCCAGACAGTCACCACCTCGGTCACACGCGAGTTGCCGCTCAACGTGCTCAACGCCAACGGCGCACCGGTCTTCGACGCCAGTGAGACCTGGAACGTGCTCGAAGGCCAGCGGCTACGCATCAGCGTCTTCGCCTTCGACCCGGACAACCCCGGCTTCGAACCCAAGATCCGTCTGTCGCCCACCGCCGAAGCCGTTGGTGGCGAAGGCGCCACGCCGACGGTGAGCTATCACATCGACGGGTTGCCCGAAGGCGCCACCTTCGACGAAGAAACGCTCGAAATCATCTGGACCCCGGGCTACACTCAGGCCGGCACCTACTACGTCACCGTCACCGCCACCGACGACGGCGATGGCACCGGCATCCCGGCCACCAGCCAGATCACGCTGCCGATCATCGTCACCGACGCCAACCGCGCGCCGGTACTGGGTGAGCTCGGCAACGCCTTCGTCGATCGCGGCGCCGTGCTCGAAATCCCCATCGTCGCGATGGATGCCGACGGCGACCCGCTCACTGTCACGGTGCAGGGCCTGCCCTCCTTTGCCACCTACACCCAGACCACCTCGGAAGGGGGCAGCGCCACCGGCGTCATCCGCTTCGCCCCCGGCGACGGCCACCGTGGCGATTACACGATCACCGTCGTCGCCCAGGACAACGGCGGCGGCGACGTCAACCGCGTGGCGGCCGAAGCGAAGAGCTTCGTCGTCACCGTCAGAAGCTTCAGCGAAGCGCCCGAAGTCACCGTGCCGGCGCAATCGGTCGCCGTGGCAGGGCAGGAAATCCGCATCCCGATCCTCGTGCGCGACCTCGACCAGGACGCACTCGCCTACGCCGCCCAGGGGCTGCCCGCGGGGGCGACCATCGTCACCGAAGCGCAGTACGGCCACGCCTATATCCGCTGGACGCCGACGGCTGCCCAGATCGGCACGCATGACCTCGTGCTCGAAGTGAGCGACCAGGGGCTTCCCCCGGCCAACGCCGGCTACCTGCCCGACCCGGATCACCCACCCGTGCCCAACGTCACCGTGCGCGACGTACGCATCGTCGTGCGCGCGGCCAACCAGGCCCCGGCGCTGATCGCGCTCTCGGCCAGCGGTGGCGAGATTACCAATAGCGAGGGGGATGCCCTTGCCGGTGCCCTCACCCACGTCAGCGCCGACGAAGGCGTGCCACTCGCGCTCGAACTGTCGGCCAAGGATGCCGACTTCGACCTGCTGCACTGGAGCGTCGACGGGCTGCCTGCCGGCATGACCCTGGAACCGGTGGCCGGCACCGAAGGCCAGGCGCTGCTCACCCTGCGCTGGACGCCGGACCTCTTCGCCGCGCAAGGCGCAAGCCAGGGCCAGCCCGCCGGCCACTACCGCCTCACCGTCAAGGCCAGCGACGGCAGCGCCACGGTCACGCGTGAGATCGACATCGTCGTGCGCAACACCAACCAGGCCCCCACGCTGCTGCCCATGCCGCTGCAACTGGTGCAGGAAGGGCAGACGCTCGCCTTCACCATCGTCGCGGCCGACGCCGACGGCGACGCGACCCAGCTCGCCCTCATCCATGACGAGAACACCCCCGCGGGCGTGAGCTTCAACGCCGCGACCGGCTACTTCGAATGGACCCCGGGGCTGGACGTCGTCGACAACGCCAGCGCCGACTCGCGCACCTTCACCCTCACCTTCAGCGCCACCGACGGCACCGCGACCACGCTGCGCACGGTCCAGGTGCGCGTATTCGACGTGAACCGCACCCCCCAGATCGCCACCGCCAGCCATGCGCTGCTGGTCGGCCAGAGCTTCGTGCTGCCGGTGGTCAAGGGCGCCCCTGCCACATCTGCCAGCGCGCCAGGGGCGCTACGCGTCTTCGATCCCGACGGTGACGTACAGACCGCCAATCTCGCGGTCAGCTTCGCCAACCTGCCCGAAGGGGCGAGCTATGACGCGGCCAGCGGCGAATTGCGCTGGACGCCGGGACCGGCGCAGGTGGGCGACTTCGTCGTGCTCGCGCACGTGAGCGACGGGCGCAACAGCGTCACGCAAAGCTTCACGCTGCGCGTCGTGGCCGAGGCCACGGCCAACGCACCGAAGATCCTCGTCAATCTCACCCCGAGCACGCCGGTCGTGCCGGGCCAGGCCGTCGTGGCCACCGTGCGCGCCACGAGCTTCAGCCCGATCGCGGAACTGGTCGTGCACATGCGCGCACCGGGCAGCACCGAGTGGACCCCGGTCGCGCTCGACGACATGGGCCGCATCCGGCTCACCCCGGCCACGCCGGGCGTGGTCGAACTACGCGTCGTCGCAACCGACGCCGACGGCTTCTCCGCCACGCACACGCAACAACTGCGCGTGCGCGACCCGCTCGACACCAGCGCGCCGCAACTCGTCTGGCGCGGCGCACTCGCGGCGGATACGGCCGGCATCGCGCCGGCGCTCGTCACGCACGCCACGGCCCTTGCCGCCAGCGTGACCGATCTGCAACTGATGGGCTGGAAGCTCGAAATCGCCCCCTCCAACGGCAACACGGTCAACGAGCGCGCCTGGCGCACGCTGGCCGAACAGGACACCGCCGCCGTCAGCAGCGCGGGCGTTCTGGACCTGGCCACCCTCGATCCGGCCCTGCTGGCCAACGGCGTCTATCAACTGCGCCTGTCCGCCTGGGATCTCACCGGACGCAAGAGCGAGATCACGCACCGCGTGCTCATCGACTCGACCGTCAAGAACCTCGTCGCCGCGCGCGCCACCGATGCCGTGTTCCAGTTGGGCGATCATGGGCTGGCGCTCACGCGCACGCTCGACACGCAGCTCGGTGCCGTCGGCGAGTTGGGCAACTGGACGCTGCCGCTGCTCGATACGCGGCTGACCCACGACCAGGGCAGTACCACCGCGCTGGGCGCGGTGGCGCCCTGGGTGGAAGGGGCGCGTGTGTGGCTGCAGATGCCCGCCGATCTCGCGCGGGCCGACGCACCGATCGAGTACCTGAGCTTCACGCTCGGCACCGTCGATGCGCCGCTGAACGACCAACCCGGCGCGCCCGTAGTGGTGCGCCCGGTCTTCGATCCGTGCAACGGCTGGACGTTGCAGGCAAACGACGGCGACGAGACCCACACGCCCGAACTGCGCCGCCAGGGCCAGCGCCTGCTCGACAACGACACGGGGCTTGCATGGGTGCCGACGGGCTACGTGCTCACCGGCCCGGATGGCACGCGTTACAGTCTGGACGATCGCGGACGCGTGCTCGCGGTGCGTTTCGCCGACGGCGCGCAATGGCTGGTGGGCGATGCCGGCGTTGCGCTGGTGGGTGCGGATACGAGTGCGCGCGTGGAATTCGTGCGCAACGACCGCGGCGCGATCGAGCGCGTCACCGGCCCCGTATCGGATGCCGGCGAGAGCCAGTCGATCGCTTATCGCTACGACGACAAGGGTCGGTTGATCCTGGCGCGCGCGCTGTACTCGGAGGACGCGGGCAGCCTGATCGGCTATCGCGCCGACGGACGTGTGATCGATGTGCCGGTCACGGCCAATCTGGGCACGGCGGTAAATTGGCAGGCGGGTGCGACGACACCGACCGACCAGTGGAGCGGTACGTTAAGTGCCGAGCCGGTCAATCTGAGCTTCATGGTGCGCGAGAGCGAGCTGGCCTCCACGGTGAAGGTGGCCGGGGCCACGGGCGTGGTGATCCTGGCGGTGGAAACCACGGGGGTCGCTTCGATCCAGGCTGAGGGGGCGAGCGTGCTGGGCCAGGCCACGAGTGCGGGGCGCACGGTGACGCTGCTGCGGGTGACCGAGGCGGGCATGAAGCTCTTGACGCTCTCCGGCGCGGGGGCGGCCAGTGTGCGCATCGGCGTGGCGGGGGATCTGAACCGTGACGGGCGCGTGGATGGCGCCGACAGCGCGGCGTGGGAGGCGGCGCTGGCCGCCGGTGCGGACCTGGATGGCGATGGAGCAAAAACCGATGCCGATCGCCAGATCCTGTATGCCAACTACGGCTGGCGCACGAATCAGGCGCCGGTGGCGGTGGCGCAACCGGAAGGGCCGGCCCTCAAAACCCACGCCGATCTGACGGCGGGCCGCACACTCGACGGCATCGCCGTCGACAATGAGGGCGATGCGCTGTTCTGGCGCGTCATAGGCACAACCCACGGTACGGCGAAGATCGCTTCCGACGGCAAGAGCGTGCTGTTCTCACCCGAGGCCGGCTACGCAGGAAACGCCACCATCACCGTGCAGGCCGACGATGGGTTCGCACTGAGCGCCCCCATCGAACTCGAAGTCAATGTCAGCGACGCAAAACTCGTTGCTATCCACATCGACCGACTCGCCTCGCTAGCTCAAGGCGCCTCCCGTTACCTGAACGTCACCGGCGACTTCGAAGATCAGCAAAATGTCAGGCTCTCGGCCAACTATCTTGACTATGTCTCATTGAATTCCAGCGTGCTGGAAGTCTTTGCGGATGGAAGGGTAAGCGGTAAAGCCAACGGTACCGCTGTAGTGAAGGTCGGAGCACGTGGCGTGGAAGCTGTCAATGCAGTCACGATCACGAACACAGCCGACGGCGTAAACCATGCAATCGACGCATACGGTAACGAGTTGGACATTTTCCCGCCCTCCTTCAATTTGGCAGCCAACGTGGGACGCCGCCAGATCGATGTGCATGCATTCGCACGGAATATGCTGGGCACGGATCTCCATGACTCCGCCGACACGCAATACTTCATCAGCGATCCCCGTATCGCGGAAGTCACTGACGATGGCCTGGTGATCGCAAAAGAATCAGGAAAGGCCATCATTACGGTTGTCCACGGTGGCAAACAAGGCCTCATCCATCTGAATGTCTCACCTGTTCGTACCGGCGCCGTGGAAGTCGATGCCGCTGAGGGTATTTCCCTGCAGGATCACGATGGCAACATCCTGAATATCGCTCCCGGCAGTCTGTCAGCCGGTACTACGGCGTCCATCCAAAGCATTGCATTGGAGAGTCTGTCCACGCCCCTGCCAATGGAGGGGCTCCTGCAAACGCTGGCTGCGGTCGAAATCGATCTGCGCGGTGCGACAACCAGCGTTCCGATGCAACTGGCATTGGACGTCAACAATCCCATCGATCCCGAAACCGGTCTGCCCAGTAACTACGCTGTGGGTACAGAGGTTTTCTTCATGCGCGAGGGCACCGTCACGCTGGCCGACGGTTCCGTCAAGCCGACCTGGTGGATCGTCGACAACGGCGTAATCGGCAGCGACGGCAAGGCTTACACCTCCAGCCCTCCGTACGATGGCATGACGGTAGGCGGCAAGATGATCGCCGCCGTCGGACCCAATGGCTATAAGTTCGACGAACAGACCGGTGCCATGCGGCTGGAGGCCGCCGCAGTGGACTTCGACGCATTTTTCTCTGAGATCGGCCACATCGGGATCATGAGTTCAGGACTGATGCTGCCGCTTTCCGCTCTCGGCATCCTGATGGCAGCGCCGCAATATCTCACGTGCGTCAAGTACAGCCTGGCCGGAACCTATCAGGCCAACGTTCCGACCGAAGCGCTGAACGATCCGACCCAGACGGTCAATTTCCCGGTGCCACCGAGTTTCAGCGCGGAAGATGTCACACCGCGTATCCAATCGGCCACTTACGACCCGCAGACCCGGGAACTTGTGCTCACCGGCGCCAATCTGTACCCCGACCCTGCCCTGGGCGGCGGAAGCTTCGACTTCCGTATTTGGCTGCAACCGATGGGCAATCAGCTCGCAGAACCCACACTGTCCGTAGAGCGAGGCCTCACGTGGCAGGCGTTCTATGTCCACCCGTCGGGCAACCAGATCCGCTTCACGGTTCCCGATCACATTGCTCTGTCACAACATCTGATCCACATCGAGCGCTCCACGCGCATGCCCGACGCACAGGGTATCGAGGGAAGTGGGGTGTCGGTCGAAAGTCTGCCGATTCGTATCTGGAGCGATCCAAGCCGTGACACGTTCATTACCGATGCCAACAGCATAAAGGTGTTCCGTGGAACCGGCGTCGCCACGTCGACCAACAGCGCCCCCATCGAACTGCAATACCGAATTACCCAGGACGAATACGGACAGCCGTTGGACCTCGCACGCTCGGCGTCGGACAACGTCGCTTTCAGTTCCGACGGTGCACTGGCCTTCGTTGCGGGCGGAGATATCGCCAATGGCGATACCATCAAGATCTACGTCATCGACACCTTCACGCGCGAAGTCGCCTTCTCCCTCGAACTGGAGCACAACGCTCGCGGCAGGATTAGCCAGATCATTTCCAACGGCAATTGGCTCTATGTTGCTCTGGCTGCCAACCGGTACGGTCCCGGAGGACTTGTCCGGATCAACATTGATCCGACCAGTGCGAGCTTCCTCAAGCAACAACAGAGCATCAGTTCACTCGGGCAATTTGCCGATGGCTACCGCGGCATTGCGATCAACACATCCTCCTACCTGGGAGCCACCACAGAGTCCGGCAAGGTACGGATATTCGACCTGAACCAGATTCCCACCACCGACTTCGGTTTCACCAACCCCGAGTTTGGCTCGGTTGTCGAGGTGGACCTGGCCGCTGTCCTGTCGATTCGCCAGTCGGCGCATTGGGCGACGCGTGGTGGAATGCCAACCTTCATCACTGGTGGAGATGACCCCGGCGAGTTCCTGGTCACGGATCCTCGTTCCGTCTCCAAAGGGCTGGTTAGGATCATGGTCAAAACCGATGCGTTCGGTCGGATCAGCAGCCCCACGGCAGATACCGTCGAGCAGATCTCACTTGCGGGAGGGACTGACTACCGCCCCTATATCAAGAAATACCGCCAGAACATCCTCACCAGTTCCGACATCGTCGTGGTCAATTACAAAGGCGACGAATACGCGCTGGTGGCAGACGACAACTGGTATTTCACCGATCCCATTCTGGTCGAACCCGGCGAACTACCCCCCTACCAGATTGGCGGCAAGATCGGCGTCGTCAAAAATCCGTTCGGCGAAGGCGGCAGCGCACCGGAATACCTGGGCGCAACCTCTCCCATCCCGGGCAGTGCCATCCAACGCATCGGCCTAGGCGGCGATGGCACGCTGTACGCCTCGGTATGGAACCACACGCCCAACTACAACTTCTTCGCGTCGATGACGCATTCGCTGTTCACTTGGAATGCCGCCAGTCTGATCGAGGCTGCGATCAATGCCAACAAACCCGAGAACAAAGCAGCGATGCAAGCGACCAACCGAGTGATCGGCAGTTGGCCAATCGACCGCAACATTGCCCCAGGCAGCAGCTTTGGCACGCAGATCCCCGCAGTGACACCTGCACGCTACGATCAATTGGCCAATGGCGAGGATATCTACTGGATGTGGGGCATATCCTCATTCCTGCCCAAAGGTGCATCCATCCGGTTGGAAGACACGACTGTGCCAGTACCGCAACTGGAGATGGAGGTGATCGAGCCGCCGCTGATCCAGCTTGAAAGCACCTGGAGCAGCCCGGACGACGGGCTGGTAACCACCTTCCTCAAGAAAGGTTTCGATGCACTGTTCACAGGTGGCTACATCGAGCGCTACGAGGAACGCCTGCAGCTATATAACAGCGGCAGGATCAGTTACAACGAGCTCACGCGTAGCAACTTCTCCGACGTAATGGCGACCGCATATGCGAGTCAAGTTGAATTTTCCATGGGAGGCGTAGTAACGCGGGCAACGAGCGCTGCCAGGACATTGGTAGGCAGATTCCTGACTGGCGGTGCTGGCAGCGCTATAGCAGGCATGACGGCGGAAACTCTCATCCAGGCGGGGTTAACCAACGTTTACAACATCACCCATGGAGAGAGCGGGCAAAAGGACATCGACATGGAGAGGCTCCTGACGACAGGAGCAGTTGCTGCCGGCATTGGTGGGGGTATGTCCGTGGCCCCTGAGTTGATTTCCGCTTTCTTCAAAAAAATCGGTGAATTCGTTGGCTTGGGCCTCAGGCGCGGCAAGGCGGTCCAAGGTGCCCCCACGGTAGACAACGCATTGTCGATCCAGCTACTGACACCGCAGGGCAAGGCAACGTCCACTGCGATCACGGATTTCGGCACCATCCGCATCGGCAGCAAAACCGAAGTGCGGATCGATGGCCGGCTCGTCTTCACTGCACCCTCCGCACAGTCGATGAATTTGTCACAGGCCACGAAGTGGTACCGCGAGCAGGCAGCGGCTATCGAGGAGGTTATCAGGCGCTCCGATCTGTCGACTGAGCTCAAACTGATGCAAGCGTACAAGCTGCGCCAGGCGCAGCATCAGGCCGCGATGAACGCGCTGGTCGAACCAGGAACGCCGGCAGAGTTCGCCAACATGTGGAAGCTCGAACCGCTCGAAAAGATGGTTCAGGATGCGATCAAAAAAGATGGTCTTTCGGGCAACGCCTTGTTTGACGCCATCACCGCCAAGCTCTACAAGGTCGACGAAAACATCCGCTACCCCTCGACGACGGATGGATGCTTCACCAAAGGCACACTCGTACACACCAAAGACGGGCCCAAGCCGATCGAACAGATCCAGGTCGGCGACTACGTGCTCTCCAGCCCGGAAAACGGCAGCGGCAATCCCGAATACAAGCGGGTACTCAAGACTTTTGTGTACGAACAGAAAACCATCGTGCACATCAGTGCTCAGACGCCAGACGGTCAGATATATCCTCTAGCAGCAACCGGCAATCACCCATTTTGGGTAGAGGGGGTCGGTTGGACGCGCGCAGATTTACTCAAGGCAAGGGACGTGCTGCGCATGGCCGACGGAAGCCGTGCGAAGGTAATTCGCCAAAAACCTGTATACCGCACCGAGAACGGTGGTATCGGGTGGGTTCCTGCTACAAGAGATATCGAAGAAAGCTGGGGTTCCCTATTTGACTACGCCAATCATGCGGTTGTACCGGATAGCGGCCATGCCGAGTACCTCTCGAAGGAGGTATACGAGAGCGGCGATCTGTACCTGAAAGTCCAGGTTTACAACCTGGAGGTCGAGGACTACCACACCTATTACGTCGGCGCAGGCGTCTGGGTTCATAACGTAGATTGCGCTGAGATGGGAATCCGGCTAGCTAAAGAGGAAATGGGAGAGCTGCCGCCGCCCAAAACGCCTTGGTACGAGGGAAATTCAGCCATCGACCAGGCAATCTACAAGGATAAAACCCAACCGCTGAGCGGTTTCGCGGTCGTTCGCTCTGCGGCTAGCGGCGTACGAACCACGTTCAACGAGGAAGTCAAGCAACTGGGCCTGACAATCACTACTGACAAAAAACTGCTGAAACCATGGCTGCAATTTGAGGACGAGGTCATCGGCCGATTGGTGAACAAGGATGGGGTCCGGTCGGAATACGTCGTGTTCTTCAATAATCCGCAGGCAGAACTCAGCAGAGCCAAGCATTACATTCGCGTAGAGGGGCGCGAAGTCTCCGGCGGCATCGACACATTTGTCGACACAAAACTGACGATGGGCACGTTTTTCAAAAAGGACGATAAGGGCAAAGTCAAAGTCGGGGAATTAATCGACGACGCTGCACAGGACGAAGTCAACGAAGCCTTACTTCTACTTTGGCGCGTTACACAAGCGTTAGAACAAAACCCCACTTACAAATGGCGTTTCGAAATGCCCGCAATCAAGTCCACGCTTGGTAAAGAGAACGAAGCAAAATTGAAGGCGGCCGGCCGCCAAGCGGCGGCCTTGTTCGAGGCCATCAGAGAGAACAAGGTTGTATTCACCAACCTCAAAACCACCGCTGGCAATGTGGAAGAGGTGATCACACTCACCGAAAGCGCGAATCGCATAGCAAGAATCAATCAGATGCTGGAAAACGGCCGCATCGACTTGATTGCTGTCGATCAGCCCAAGGTGGTAAACCAGAATGTCTCCTATGAAGGCGCAGCCGAGGATATCGCCCTGCTCCAGATGGCCGATATCGAGTTGGTATTGGCACAAGCCCGGCAATACTGGATCGATGCCGGCGTATCGCCGACACGACTGGATGGCGTACAGATATCCATCGTCAATCTGGCGGCCGATAGTCTGGTAGGTTTCACTCAAGGCAAGAAGATACTCCTGGATGCTTCCGGAGCGGGTTGGGGTTGGTACGTAGACAGCAGTGCCAACGACAATGAAGAGTTCATGCCCTTCGGGCAAAGCGATATCTTCAGGGCGGCAGAAGGAAGCCCCGCAGCCAACAGGGTGGACCTGTTGACCGTGCTGATCCACGAATTGGGTCATATCGTCGGCCTGCCGTCGGTGGTGAGCGACGCCGGCGTCATGGGCCAGTACCTCACGCCGGGTATGCGTCGCCTACCCTCCGCCGCTGATATCGCGGCCTTGCAGGCGCAGCACAGCCCGTATCACGCAGAATCGGACATCAGCTATGTACGCATCGGTATTTCCGATGCCGATACTGAGGTATCGCATTTCGCAGACAGTTCCTGGGCATCTCGCATCGATCCGAGTGACCTGTCGGTATTCGAAACGATGGTGCGTGCCATAACGATCAACCCGACGCTTCTGAACGCCAACTTTGGCCTTGTCACCGACGAGAACGACCCTGCCGGCACCGAAGACTGGCTCGTCGAAGGCGACATCGTCACCCACGAGGACAACAACAGCGTCACGCTGCGCGAAGCCCCCACGGCCGCGGTGCGCAACACCCACCTCGCCCAGAGCTTCGTCATCCGCCCGGGTGACCAGCGCCTGAGCTTCACCGTCGTCGACAACGCCCTTACCGCCAACGCGCGCGGCCCAGGCGATGCCTTCGAAGTCGCGCTGCTCGACGCCAACACGGGGCTACCGGTCTTCGGCGGCCTTGGCCTCACCCGCAGCGATGCCCTGCTCAACATCCAGACCAACGGCACCGAGCGGCTCGCCGACGGCGTGAGCAAAGTCATCAACCCCGATGGCAGCGCCACCTACACCATCGATCTGCCCGCGGCGCTGGCCGACACCGCCGTCACCCTGTCCTTCGATCTGCTCGGCTTCGGCTCTGCGCAAAGCCATATCACCCTGCGCGACCTGCGTCTGGAAGGCGAACACCAGGGCGGTGGCGATGACGACCAACCGCCACAAGCGGCCGACAGCCTCGTCACCGGCATCGAGGACCAAGCACTGATCCTTTCTTCCGCCGACTTCACCGTCACCGACGAAGACAGCGACAGCAGCGAACTCAGCATCGAACTGACCGCCCTGCCCGTCGAAGGCACCCTCGAACGGCGCACCGACGACGGCGACTGGATCGCCGCCACCGTGGGCGAACGCGTCACCTTCGCCCAACTGGACGACGGCATCCTGCGCTTCGTTCCCGAAGCCGACGCCTCCGGCGGCCCGGGCTACGCGCTCGCCGGCGACGGCAACCGCCACGAGCACTACACCCGTATCGGCTACATCGCGCTCAGTGGACAAGGCAGCACCCAGAGCGCCAGCGAAGAAGCCTTCCTCGTCATCGACATCGCCGCCCAGGCCGATGCCCCCGAACTCAGCCTCGGCCCCGTCGGCGACGAGAACATCCTCTTCCGTACCGGTTGGGAAGGCGACACCGGTTTCCGCTACGGCACCAATCCCACGCTACTGGGACTAAGCAGCTTCGACGGCTGGACCCTGCTTTCCCACCCCGAACTGCTCGACGGCGGACGCAACGGCTTCAAGATCTGGCACGACGGCGACCGTCTCGACACAAACACTCCTGCCCTCACCGCCATGGACGGCAACGGCAGCCAGTGGCTCGAATTGGGTGACGCCGGCCCACAGCGCCCGCAAACCATCGGCATCGAGCGCGACATCCTGACCCAGGACGGCGCTGCCTACACCCTGAGCTTCGATCTCGCCGGCCACCCGCTCGCCACCCGCGCCCAGACCCGCATCGGCGTCTATGTCGACGGCGTGCGTCTGGCCGAGATCAGCCCGACGAGCGACCCGGACAACGACGGCGCCCTCGACTGGCACACCGTGCGCTACGCCTTCACCGGCAAGGGCGGCAAACAAAAAATCACCCTCGTCACCGAAGCCACCGAGCGTATGGCCGACGGCCGCGGCACCATGATCGACGACATCGTCCTCACCGAAGTCCTGCCCGGCACCGTGCGCGACAGCGGCCTCGAGGACACCCCGATCCGGCTGCGCGACATCCAGGCCGCGCTCACCGACACCGACGGCTCCGAGACCCTCGTGCTCACCGCCACCGGGCTGCCCCCGGGCGCGACGCTGACTGACGGCACGCACCACTTCACCGTCACCGCCGACGCGCCTGTCATCGAACTCGATGGCTGGAACCTGGCCGCGCTCACCCTGCAGGCACCGCCCGACTTCAGCGGTACGCTCGTGATGCAGATCCAGGCCACCGCGATCGAAACGGCCACCGGCAGCCGCGCCACCACGAGCGCGGAACTCGTTATCGACGTCATCCCCGTCGCCGACACCCCCACGCTCGAACTCATCGCGCGTGACGGCGGCATCGACGCCACCGAGCGTGAAATCGTGCGTACCGGCTGGGAAAGTGTGGCCAACGGCAACCGCTACGCCACGCTCGTCGCCACCGCGCTCGAAGGCTGGACCAACCCCTTCGGCCTGGGCAAGCGCGCCGTCTTCGAAGTCCTCGCCGACAACGACCTCCAGAAGAACGCCGCCGGCAAATACATCACCCTCAAGAGCAGTACCCCGGGCAGCGGCAACTGGGTACGGCTCACCGACGGCACCGGGCAGAACAACCAGACCTTCGGCATCGAGCGCTTCATCCCCACCGTGGCCGGCGCCACCTACGCGCTCGACTTCGACTACGCCGGCGACCTGGGACTTGCCGAGGCGGCGGGCCGTATCGCCCTCTACCTCGACGACCAACTGATCGCCACTCACAGCGGCACGAGCCCGCTCGCCGCGCTAAACTGGCAGCAGGTCGGCTTCCAGTTCACCGGCGACGGCCAGACGCACCGGCTGCGCATCCAACTGGATGGCGAAGTCGTTGCCAACGGCGGGCGCAGCGCCATGATCGACAACGTGCGCATCGTCGAGACCATCCTCGGCTCGAACCCCGACGCCGACCCGGGCAACGTCTACGGCGTGGCGGGCACGCCGATCATGCTGCCGGGCATCGAGGCCGCGCTCACCGACACCGACGGCTCCGAGCGGCTCACGCTCGAACTGACCGCCCTCCCGCCCTCGGGCACGACGCTCAGTGACGGCACGCGCAGCATCACACTGCAAGACAGCGTCCCGGTCGATCTCCAAGGCTGGGATCTCTCCGCGCTGTCGCTCACCCCGCCGGCGAGCTTCATCGGCAAGATAACCCTGACTGTGCGGGCTGCCGCGCATGAACGGGCCAACGGGGCGACTGCCGACGCTACCCGCACGATCCTCGTGCAGGTGGTGAGCGGGACCGGAACCGGCGAAGTCAGCGCGAACCCGTTCGTCACACCCATCGTGTTCGAGTTGCCCGCCGCGGCGCCGATCATCGTTCCTGGCCCGCTGGTGAGCGAGCATGGTGCGATTCAGTTGAGCTTCGCGGCGCTGCCGCCGCAGCGTACCGAGGAGGAGTCGCTGGCGGCCGATCGGGAGCGGGCGAGTGCGCTCTCCGAGGCCTGGCTACAGGAGTTGGAACAGGCCGCCAAGACTCAGTGGGAGCAGTGGGTGCGATAGCGAAGGGAAGAGAAGAAAAACCGACGGTACAGATCCCCCGCCAATGGCGGGGGATCTGATGCTACAGAATTGGTCTTGAGCTTGAGCTTATTTCCGACTTATTTGACAACGCCAGTTCGCCTTCGGACAAGCTTATCGCTTCTCTCAAAGGGATCGCCATAGGTTGCCGAGCAGAGCCTCTCTCCGCCTCCTGGCACAGTGCCAAGCTGCACCACTTCATGTTCAGCAAATCGTCCAGTCGAGGGCGAAACAGTTCACCCGTGGCCGGTTGCGAAGGCTTCGGTCCCATCGGAAGTCCTTGGAGATATTTGCAGACAAACAGGCTTGATACGCACCATACCTTGCAAATCAGAACATGCCTACCACTGAAAATTTCAAGGAAAATCAACGGATTGCGGGTTGCTCAGGGCGAAATAACCATGACGAAATCATCGGCAAACTGGATTGGCCGGCATGGCGGCCAAAAAGCGAAAGCGGATCAGCGTCACATCATCGAGTATTTCCTGTCACCGTTCATACAACCCGTGCCGGAGGATTTCAGGGCGTTTTGGTGGAAATCCGGAAACATATGAACAGCGTTGAAAAATTGTTTCCTTCCGGACGGACTTCTTTCATGCCGGGGGTTCATACAGGCCCCATCGCCATCACGCTCGAACATTCCTCTCTGCCTGTGGTTGCCCAGGACCATGTTCAACCGCGAAATCGGTTGATTCGGATGAACCTTTGGCTGCGCCCGGACCGACAGCATGGCAAATAATCAACCTGCCATTCTGCAATGGTTTCAAGGCTGAACCCATGCGATACAGATAGAACAAAGCGCGTAAACATTACATTTTTTTTCAAATTCAACTTACTGAGACATTGTTGTCTTGCTATCGTATGCGTGCCTGAGCATAAATAAATCTAATCGATCAACCATTATTTTCAGCAGTCTCGATCCTGCACTCACAGTTTTTCCTCTTGCCTTGTGAGCGCATGATCTCAATAAACGATAGCGAACCACAAAACGGGGAAGGAACGGTTTCCTGCATATCGTTTGCCCATAAACCCATAATAAAAATAAGGCTTTAATCGTTTCGAAGTGCCCTGAATATCCTTGAAGCATCCACGGGTGCATCACGGATGTTCGCTGAAAAAACGACTCCATGTGTTGAGTTTCAAGGCACAGGGGGATTTGTGGGCGCTCACTTTGTCGTTGTTGTTCATATGGCTGCATTTCCACCATGCCTTAGCTGAAATGCATAAAAACCCTCGTTTCTTGGAGACCCTTATGCTCAATAAACTCAAAGTTGGTCAGCGTCTTTTCGTTCTCGTCGTTTTGTCCGCGACTATAACGATCGCTGTTGCCGTATTTGGCGCATATGGTATGCGAACGATCGAAGCACATATGGACAACACCTACCAGAACAGCGTTCTTCCTCTTTTGGAAATCGAGAAAGTAGACACGCTTCTAGCCGATACCGATACCGAAATATTTCGTGCCCTGCAGCATGCTCCAAGCGCAAAAATATCGGAGACTCATTTTGACCACCCGCACACGGTGCACTTTGGATAAAGCTGAAACCGATCTGAAGGAATTTGCCGATTATTGGCAAAAATACGCATCCACCGAACTGACGCCAGAAGAGCAAAAACTCGTTGGACACCGCGGTTCATATCGACATATTGGCGCGGAACATGCGCAATGCGGTCGCGTGTTTCCGGGTTTGATCGACAGAAGCGGCTTCCTCCAAGGCTCCGACGGCCACATGGTGCCGGGCGCCTTGGTGAAGTGCAGGTGCCGCTTCGTTGTATCGGTAACGTAAAAGCCTCCCGTGTCGGGGCTGCAAGTGTTTTTACGGCTTCGCTGGCTTGACGGTACTGCAATGGTTCAAAGATTCCCTGAGGCGGGATGATTTCCGAAAGGCGGTCGATCATGTTGGAAAACGCCGGGCAAAAAGGAAGCAAGGATTTTTGGCGTTTCGGGTTTCAGCAGCATATGGGGCTGCTGTTCACCGTCCTCGTGCTGGCGACTGGTTTGACGCTGGCCTTTGCCGGATACCGCATGGTGTCCAAAACGATAATATCCGCCAACAACCAGTTGGTTCGCCATGTGGCCGAGACGGTGACAAATTGGACCATATACGGGGTACGCCGGCCGATACAGGTTTTCATCAACGCCCTGGCCCAGGGAAGCATGATCGAATCCCGAAGCCTGGAGATGCGTCTTAATTACCTGTCGCGGGTAGGGACAGTGTTGAGTGCCTATCCGCTGATCGATTCGCTCGTATATGGATACGACAACGGGGATTTTCTGCGGATACGCCGCCTGACCGCGAATTCCGTCTTGCTTTACCCGGAGGCTCCACCGGGCAGCGTTTGGGCAGTGCATAGCCTGGAGGTTGGCAAGGACGGCGGACGGACGACCGAACACCTGTTTTTCGATAATGACTTTCGGCTTTTGCTGCGTGTGCCAATCACGAATAACTACGACGTCCATAATGACTACGACGTCCATACGCGCCCCTGGTATCGGGAGGCCATGAAAACGAACGGCCTGACCATTACCGAGCCGTACTGGTCTTTTGCCGGGCAGATCGTCGTGACTTTAGCCATGAAAAACCGCGCCGGTGATGCCGTGGTTGGCGTAAGCATGAATCTATCCGAGCTTTCCAATTTGCTGGCGCACGATCTGCCGTCCGAAAGATCCCATCTCGCCCTGTTCCGGTCGGATGGCACCTTGGTCGCAGCGGCCAGCGGCATGGTGATCCATGAAAAATCTGGAACGGCACGCGCACGCCGGCTGGAGGATCTGCCACCCGTGCTCAGACTCGGCATGCAAGCCTATCAAGCCGGATGGCGTGGAGATGGCATCAATATCAGCGATGGTGAAAGAGACTGGATACTCTCCGTGAAAGAATCGGGCGTCGACGAAAAGAGGAATGCCGTCACGTTGCTGGCCATTCCCAAGGACGAAGTGCTGGCCGATGCCGTGGATTTTCTACACCACACGGTTCTGATCATGCTGGGCATTCTGATCCTGTCCGTGCCTTTGGTCTGGGTCGTGGCCCGGCGTGTTTCCACACCGCTACGCACGTTGGCGGAAAAAATCCAGCAAATCCAGCAGTTCCGCTTCGAAAAGCAGGCGAAGTCCATCGATTCCAGGGTCGAGGAAATTCATGTCCTGACCGAAGGCGTGGATTACATGTGGAACAACATCCAGCAGTTCCTTGCCATCACGCAAACCATCAGCGCGGAACGCAATTTCGACACGCTGCTGGAACACGTGTTGAACAAAACCCTGGCGATAACCGGCGCCGACGGCGGCTTGCTGACCCTGCTGGGCGAAAATGGCTCCCGCCTCAAGGACGGTTACGTTTGCTGGATGAAAGGCCGCGAAATCAAGTGTACGCCGGCGAACCACGCCGAACTGGAAGCACAGTTGCCCGTTGGCGAAGCCATACTGCGCAACACGATTGTGCAGACAGTGATCGAGCGTGCAGACCAATACGGCGAGACGACTTTCCTGGCCCCCGGTTTTGCCGATAACGACGTCGAGCGGATCGATGTCGTTTGCATTCCACTGCACGATCGCATGGGCGAAAACCTGGGCGTATTGGCCTTGTTCAAAGCCATCCGTACCGGTGCCTGCGGATTCCAGGCTCAGCAGGTGAGCTTTATCGAAGCCGTCGCAAGCACAGCCGCGATCGCGCTGGAAAATCAAAGTCTGATCGAGGGCCAGCGGGAACTGCGCGACGCCCTCATCCGCATCCTCGCCGGCGCCATCGATGCCAAGTCACCCGATACGGGAGGACATTGCCAGCGCGTACCGGTCATTTTCCAGATGCTGTTGCAGGCTGCCTGCAATGCCAACGAAGGGCCGCTCAAGGATTTCACGCTCGACGAGGATGGGTGGGAAGAAGCGAAACTGGCCGGCTGGCTCCATGACTGCGGCAAGATCACCACGCCCGAATATGTCATGGACAAGGCCACCAAGCTGGAAACCCTGTACGACCGCATCCACGAGATACGCACGCGTTTCGAAGTGCTCAAGCGCGACGCGGAAATAAGCTGCCTGCGCGCCATCCTCGACGGTGCCGATGAAGGATGCGAGCAACGCAAGCTCGACGAAGCCTTGTGTGCCCTGGATGACGATTTCGCCTTCGTGGCGTCCTGCAATGCCGGTAGTGAATCCATGGACGATGCGGCCGTGGAGCGGCTTGCCGCCATCGGCAAGCGTACCTGGCTGCGAACGTTGGACAAGCGCTTGGGTATTTCGCACGGGGAACGGGCACGGATGGACCGCACGCCCACGCCGGAACTGCCCACGCTCGAACCACTGTTGATGGACTGTCCCGAGCACATCATCGAACGCGGCGAGAAGGACCTCATTCCCCCCGACAAGAACCGGGGGTTCAAGATAAAGACCCCGAGCGCCCTGTACAACCGTGGCGAGCTGTACAACCTCAGCATACGGCGGGGCACGCTGACCGAGGAAGAACGCTACAAGATCAACGACCACATCACCCAGACCATCCTGATGCTGGATCAGTTGCCGCTACCCAGACATCTGCGCAACGTTCCCGAAATCGTCGGTTCGCATCACGAAACCATGGATGGCAAGGGATACCCGCGCAGCATCAAACGTGAAGAAATGAGCTGGAGCGCCCGCATGATGGCCGTCTCCGACATTTTCGAGGCACTCACCGCCTCGGACCGGCCGTACAAATCGAGCAAAACACTCAGTGAAGCGCTGAAGATCATGGACGGTTTCAAGGCGCGTAACCACATCGATCCCGACGTGTACGAACTCTTCCTTCAGGCGGGGGTTCCGCAGCAATACGCCGCGCAATACCTTCGACCGGAACAGAACGACCTGTAGCGCAGGAGACTTCACAGATCGACAGTTGAATTGGCAGGGCACATCATCGACCATCACCCACACGGGGCAGCCACTCAGAACGCGATGGCGACGCCGAAATGCAGGCGCAGGCGCCGATCGTCCTGCCCCCAGGCCAGATCCACCGCCAGCGGCCCGGCCGGGCTGCGCCAGCGCGCGCCGGCGCCGTAGCCGACACGCAGGCGGAATTCCTCCCGCGAATCGGCGGCGTCGCCGGCATCGACGAAAAACGCCGCCCCCCACTGCTGGTCCAGCCAATGCACGTACTCGGCACTGGTCACGCCCAGGTAGCGCCCGCCCACGGTAGCGTCGCCATCCTCCACGCCCAGGCTCTGATACGCATAGCCGCGCACCGTCTGGGTGCCGCCGGTACGGAAGAGAAAATCCTGCGGCACGCCATCGCGGCTGGTCGCCAGCGTGATGCCGCCCTCGGCCCGCAGGATCAGGTTGTCTTTCTCGCCTATCGGTTGGTAATGAACGTAGCGGCCATACAGGCGGAAAAAATTCTGGTCGATCGAGGCGGCACTGGTGCCGCCCCCAAGCTGAAATTCGAGCACACGGCCGGTACGCGGGTCGAGCAGGCTGTCCACCGCGCGCTGCACCCAGGTCCAGTTCAGCGTCAGCGCGTCCTGCGAGCTCGGCTCAGCGCCATCGGGGCGCAACTCTTCACGCTGGAAGCGTAGCGCAAGCTTGGTTTCGATATTGCCGCGCCGTACCGTTCTCGCCACGCCGACGGCTTCGGTCTGCTGCCATAGCCCTTCCAGGTCGCTGCGCTCAATCGACGCTCCGATGCTATCGCGGTAGCGCGCATTCCGCGGAGGCGGCAAAAAAATGTCGGCGTAGGCCGATTGGCGCTTCTGTTCCAGACGAGCGCCGGACGACAACTCCCAACCGGCCCCGGCCAGATTCACGTCGCGGTAGGTCGCCTCCACCCGATAGCCGGTATTGCTGGAAAAGCCCGTACCGAAACCCAGCCGCTTCGGCTCCGCCTCGACAACCCGGACGCGCACCGGCGCGGCCGCGGCCTGCGACGGGTCGCGCTCGATGTCGACCGTTGCGGAGGCAAGCTGCGGCGTATTCTGCAGGACGCGCTGAAAGGCGAGCAGCATGTCGCGGTCGTAGGGCCGCCCCTCTTCGAGCGTGTTGTAGCGCTCGACAAAATCGGCCGGCAGATCGGCCAGCCCCTCGGTCTCCAGGGGGCCAAGAAAAAACGGCGGGCCGCTGTCGAGCGTGACCGCCAGTTTGGCCGTTGCCGTATCCGGGTCGATTTCGGCGCGGCTCTGGACGATACGCGCGGCGACATAACGATGCGCGCTCACTTCGTCGAGCAACTGCTGCTTGGCTTCATCCCAGTCCGCCTGGCGAAAAAAGTGCCCGACCGGCAAGCGCCACGCTGCGCGTAGCGCGGCAACGCGCTTGGGGTCGTCCTTGCCCACCTCACCCTTGCCCGCCTCGCTCTCGCCCAACTCACCCTCGAACGACAGCGTAACCTCGGTCACGGCCGTCCGTGCTCCCGGCTCCACGGTTACGCGCCAACGCCCGGCCTCGCTGCGGTCGAGGCGAACCGTGGGGGAAAAATACCCTTCCGCAGCCAGCAGGTCGGACACCTCCCGGCGCATGCGGCGAGTCAGGGCGGCGCGCGCCGCATCGTTTTCCGGCAACGTCTGCTCGCCGCCGCCGAGTATGCGTATATGCTGGCGCAGCAGGGCTTGAACGTCCTCGGGCGCGATCAGTTCGACCTCGACGCGCTTCACTTCGGCCGCCGCCGCACCGCCACAATGCGCAAGCACCAAGGCCGCGCACAGCAAACCTCGCAAGGTCTTGCCTATGCACTCACGCATCGGCTCACGCACCGCAGCGTTTTTCCACCCGCCTCCCCGCCTGCCTTCAGTCTTCGCGATGATAGGCAGCCACTCTTTCCACTTCGGCCTTCGACCCGAGGATGACCGGTACGCGCTGGTGCAGCCCGGTCGGGCGCACGTCGAGAATACGCTGCCGCCCCGTGGTCGCGGCGCCGCCAGCCTGTTCGATCAGCATCGCCATCGGATTGGCTTCGTAGAGCAGGCGCAGCTTGCCGCCCTTGTCGCGGCATTTTTCGTCCAGGGGATACATGAACACACCGCCACGGTTCAGCACGCGATGCACGTCGGCCACCATCGACGCGACCCAGCGCATGTTGAAATCCCTGCCGCGCGGCCCGCTCTTGCCCTGTTGCAGTTCGGCGATGTAGCGCTGCACCGGCGCTTCCCAGAAACGGGCATTGGAGGCGTTGATGGCATATTCCTGCGTTTCTTCCGGCACCGTCATGTTCGCCTTGGTGTAGATGAAGGCGCCGGTTTCCCGATCCAGCGTAAAACAGTGAACGCCGTCGCCCACGGTCAGTACAAGCTGTGTCGAAGGCCCGTACAGCGCATACCCGGCAACCACCTGCTCGCACCCCGGCTGCAGAAAGCTGGCCTCGGTCGGCTGGCCTGCGCCGGGGGGATTGCGCAGCACGGAGAAAATCGTGCCGACGGAAATATTGACGTCGATATTGGATGAACCATCGAGCGGATCGAACAGCAGCAGATAGCCGCCCTTCGGATATTCGGCGGGAATATGATGGACCTCGCTGACCTCCTCGGACGCCATCGCCGCAAGGTACCCGCCCCACTCGTTGGCCTGCAGCATGATCGTGTTGGCGATCACGTCGAGTTTCTTCTGCGCCTCGCCCTGCACATTGTCGGAACCCGCCTCGCCCAGCGCGCCGGCCAGTTCGCCTTTCGCCACAATGACGCTGATCTCCTTGACCGCGTGCGCCACGACCTCGAGCAGCAGGCACAGATCGGCGGCAGCACGCCCTTTCTGCTGCTGCTCCATCAGAAACTGCGTGAGCGTGACGCGACACACGGACAAACCCCTTCGGCTCATGAACGAACTCCCTCGACTGGCTGCATGCGGACAAATACGGACGACAAACGCGGATTATCCCGCGTCCGCCTGCTTGGCGCACCCATTAGTGTGACCCAATGTGACGCCGGGGCGGCAATGGCGCTATCATTGAATGTTAGATGCAGCGGAGTACGCAGCGGCACTACGTAGCGCTGCGCCAAACAAGCAGACATTCCCCCATGCACGTGATGGTTCTTGGCGCCGGCGTCACCGGCATCACCACAGCCTGGTATCTGAAGAAAGCAGGTTACGAAGTCAGCGTCGTCGACCGCCAGCCGGCGGCCGGACTGGAGACGAGCTACGCCAACGGTGGCCAGATATCGGTCAGCCATCCGGAACCCTGGGCCAACCCTTCCGCCCCTTTGCTGGCCCTGCGCTGGCTGGGGCGCGCCGATGCGCCGCTACGCTTTCACCCGCGCGCCAGCACGGCCCAATGGAATTGGGCGCTTTCCTTCCTGCACGAATGCCTGCCCTGGCGCACGCGCCGCAACACCGAGGCCATCGCGGCCCTGGCGACGTACAGTGCGGGCCAATTGCGTGCGCTGCGCAAGGAAACGGGGCTGATCTACGAGCATTCGCGCCGCGGCATTCTTCACCTGTTTTTTTCCGCCCGCGAATTCCGCGAGGTTCCGCAGCGGGTAGCCCACCTCAGCCAGTTGGGCATCGACGCCCGGCTCTGCTCGGCGGACGAATGCATCGCCATCGAACCCGCACTGGCCAACCTGCGCGGCCGCCTGGCCGGAGGCATGTTCGCTCCAAGCGACGAATCGGGCGATGCGTACCACTTCACCCGGGGGCTGTCCGAACACCTGCGCCGCAATGGCGTGCGCTTTCATTACAACATCACGGTCAGGCGCCTGGCCCATGCGGAAGGCTCGAGGATCGACGGCATCGAGGTCAGCGACACGCCGGGGCGCGCAGGCGCCCTTGTGGCCGATGCCTACGTGGTATGTCTGGGCAGTTTCGGCCCCGAACTGGTGGCACCGCTGGGCGAACAGTTGCCGATCTACCCGGTAAAAGGCTATTCCATCACCGCGCCGATTGCCGACGCCGCGCGCGCCCCCAAAGTCAGCCTCACCGACGAATCCCGCCGCATCGTCTGTTCCCGCCTGGGCAGCCGCCTGCGCATCGCCGGCACGGCGGAACTGGGGGGCTTCGACCTGACGATCGACCCCGAACGCGGCCGCACCATTCTCGACTGGGTCACCTCCCGCTTTCCCGGTGCGATCGACCCGGCACGGGCAAAACTATGGGCTGGCCTGCGCCCGGCAACGCCGAGCAACCTGCCTATCATCGGCAGAAGCCGCTATTCCAACCTGTGGTACAACACCGGCCACGGCACCCTCGGCTGGACGCTGGCGTGCGGCTCCGCCGCCTCCGTGGTCAAGCTCCTGTCCGGCCAGGCTCCGGTCCCGGACTTTCCATTCAGGGGCTGATCTCGCGTTCAAGACGTCGATCCGCCTGCAAGGACCGTGGAAGCCAAGGTACGCAGGAACAGTGGGGCAGTTGGCATCCACAATGCCTACTGCTGTTCACGATACCGTGCACAGAAAATCAAACCTGCGATGCACCCATTGACAATCAGCATCATTTGAAACAATGAGCCGATACGCCAAGGGGAAACATTCAGGTAATAACGAGCAACGTTGGCCGGCATGCTGATGCTTGGGTCCTTTTGATCATAGACAACAGTAATCGCCCCACCTGCCGGGATATGACGAATACTCTCGTCAGCGCCCCTTCCCTGCGCAAAACTGACTACTCCACTCTGGGGTTTGCCATCAACGACAAAAAGATAACCATATGTTGTCTTGATGTAAGAAGAGCTCTTGGCACCCCGGACGATATATTCATCCTTGATAACGAGCGAGCCTTCTACCGACGTCGAGCCATTCAGCAACTGCCTGGCTGTGTTTTTGTTGTGTAGATCAGTGGTGACCGCATATCCCCAAACCACAACGGGTATCAAATTCATGATTGCAATCAGGGTGATCAGTGTTTTACTCATTGCCGGCGGCATTCCGCTTTTGGAGAAACCCATTTTATAACCTGCCGATCGACATTTGCGGAAATAATCATAAAGCATTCTCCATCGAGGGCCTGATACAGTCCGGTCATCAAATTCTCCACTCGGTGCCTGTTCAAATGAAACGATGAATGGCTTTCCATACCGTCGTATCAATATCGTGGGCGCCCCCGGATCGGGAACAACGACCTTGGGGCGGGCTCTCGCTGCCCGGCTGGCCATCCATTTCGCCGATGCCGACGATTTCTATTGGAAACCCACGACTCCGCCATTCCGCGAAAAGTACGATGCAGACCTGCGCCTGAGGACGATCCTCTCTCACCTGGCGCAAAGCGATGGATCGGTGATTTCCGGTTCCGTCTGCGGTTGGGGGACAGAGTTGGAAGACTCCTTCGATCTGGTGGTATTCCTTTCACTACCCACGGCTTTGAGGCTTCAGCGGATCGAGGCACGGGAAACCGCCCTCTTCGGCAGCGCGGATCCTGCATTTCTGGCCTGGGCCGCCCAGTATGAAGAGGGGAAACTGCCGGGTCGCAGCCGTGCGCGCCACGAAGCGTGGCTTGCTCGCCTGCAATGTCGCATCCTGAGATTCGAAAGTGACCAGGACGTGGAGCATCATGTCGACCGGATCATTGGACTTGCGGCTCATTCCGCCTGATCATCGCCGCAGTTGAATCCTTCTCGGATAGACCTCTCATGGCAAACCATCGGAGGTGCTACGCATACTGCGTGCCGGATACGCTTCTCGATCTAATCGGCAAGCGTGGCTGCCCCAACCATCTTCAACGCGCGATCGTCGGCCTGGTAATCGAAATGCTCCCAGGGATAGGCCGCAAGCTGTATCAGGCATGTGCGCCAGTTCTCCCGGTCGACCTCCTTCACAAGCCAGTCTATCGCCGGAACGACCGACTGCGCATAGCCTGTCTGCGAGGCAACCGCGCCCGCGCAAAGCATGGGGCGAGGGATCGACCACGGCGTCGCGCCGAGTTCCGGAGGGTAGCCGGAAGTATCGGGCAGGCCCACAAGCTCCACCCGGACACCCATGATTTCCATGATCGCACGGCCAATTCCGGCGACAGAGAGACAATCGGCATCGCACACGTTGGACACTTCAGGCAGCAGACCCGCATGCGCCTGCAGCACGGCATCGGCGATCGCGGCGGTCGATGTGGTCTGAAAACGGCTTTGCCCCCGATACGCCAGTGGAATTGCCGCTCGTCCATCCAATAGCCGCTTCACGAACCACCATTCCCGCGCGTGGGCGCTTTCCGGCCCGTGGATGGCGCAGGGCCGCAGGATCGTCACGGGGCAGGAGGCCCGGGTCGAAAGGGCATGCTCCATGGCACGTTTGCGCGTCGAATAGGTTTTCGGCCCCGGCGCGACGGTCGGGCTGCCCTCGGTCAGCGGTATCGGGAAGTCGGGAAAGCCGAGAGTGGCGGCCTCGTCGAGACTGCGGCCTTTGCTGTCGCAATAAACGCTCGCGCTCGAAATCGCGACGATGCGCCCGGCAGCGCTGCCCGCGCGTGCAAGGCATTCGGCATCGGCCTCGTCAAAAGCCACGCAGGACAACAGAAGATCCGTCTGCTCGCCCATTGCGTCGGCCAGCCTTCCGGCACCGCGGGCGTCGGCCGCCACATGGCGGCAGCCCTCGGGAACAAATGCTGCACGGCGGCTGACGAGCGTGACCTCCCAGCCCTCGCCGGTCAGGCGGCGGGCACAGGCGAGGCCGATCTGTCCGGTTCCGCCGAGAATCACGGCACGAGGCATTGTGCGACTCCTCCGTCTTCCTGAGGCTCACCCTTCGCGGGTCACGGCGCAACCGAAAGACATGATACAGGCGCGGAGCGGAGCCCGGCTGCACACGGGGGCAGAAGCAATCCACCACCTGGTTGTGGGGAAAACCCAGCTATTTCACCGTCCGAGCCAAGTACAGGTACGGACGCGCAGCAGCGGCGACGATCCCGTCCGACGGGACGGCGCCATCGGCCAAAGCCGTGCGGCCCGCTGTTGTTCGTCGCCGTTATTTGCTATTCCGCAGTCGCCGCAGCACCCGAGCACATGCAGCCGCCGGCACGCTGACCGCCTCCGCATCCCGACGAAGCCGGCGCCAGTTCTTCGCGCTCGACATCGTAGCCGACGCTCTGAAGGTGAAACGCCAGCGCGGCATCCATCGTTCCAGCGTGGTTCTCGAACCACGGCGGCAATTCTTCGAGCAAACGTTTTCCGAGGAAGGCGTCGCCCTGCTCCACCCGCTTGCGCACATCGCGCATCACCGCCAGCACGCGATCATGCTCCGCGCGGTGGCAGCCGGGGAAATTGACGTGTTCCATCCAGCGGTTTTCCTGGTCGAAATGCGCAACCGTGTGATCGATGAGCGCATCGAAACGGTCGAAAAATTCCTCCGGAGCCGCCCCTGCCAGCGCGTTATAGAACTCGATGAACTCACGGTGGGTGTCGTCCATCTTCGTCACACCAAGCTCAAGCTGCTCATTCCATTGCATCATGGACATCGTCCCCTCGTAGATTTCCTGCATTGCGTCCCAGCGGCAAGGCATGGCGAGGATTTATACAGCGAGCGAAAAACCACAAACATGATCGCGGTCAAGATAACCACACCTTCTCTTTCCGACACCCCGCAGCCTCTGCGCAGACAGCCCGCACGCAGCCGGCACGACTCGCGCTATTTGACGACCTTCAAATGCCCGCCGCGCGGCGGCGTACTGCCCGGCGGCGGCTCCTTGCCCCCTTCCTTGGCTCCTTCTTTGCCTCCCTCCTCGTCCGCAGGCCGGGCACCGACGTCCGGCATTTCCGGCTCATCGGCGGCAGAATCCGCGCCTTCGACCTCGAAGGCCATGCCATGCCCGTTTTCGCGGGCGTAGATGGCTGCAACATTGCCGATGGGGATGAAAATGGAATGGGGAACGCCGTTGAAACGCGCGGAAAAGGAAACGCCGTCGTTATCCATCACCAGTTGCTGCGTGGCTTCCGCGCTCACATTGAGCACGATCTGGCCATCGCGGGCATAGCCCGGTGGCACCCGCGTGCGTCCGTCGACAAGCGCGGCAATATATGGCGTGAATCCCTGGTCCGCGCACCATTCATAGATTGCACGGACGATGTAGGGCTTGGTCGATACGATTGTCATTGTCATTCCATTCACGCACGGGACTGCGCCCAGGCACGGCCTGGGCCGCTCAGCGGCGCATTACCCTGAGCTGCCTCCCGGCAGCGCATCACCTTGCCCCGTCTCAACGGCGCATTACTTTCTCGGACGGCGTCAGCGCGTCGATGAATCCCTGCCGGCTGAAAATCCTTTCGGCATATTTCGCCAACGGTGCGGCCGATTTCGGCAGGTCGATGCCGTAGTGCTCGAGGCGCCACAGCAGCGGTGCAACGGCCACGTCGAGCATCGAAAACTCGTCGCCGAGCATGAACTTCTGCTTGTTGAAAATCGGCACGAGCTGGATCAACTGATCGCGCACAAGGCCGCGATTTTTATCCACGCCCTTCTGATTCGCCTCGAGCGCCTCGATATGGGAGAACAGCTCATGCTCGAAGGTATGCAGCAACTGGCGCGCGCGTGCGCGCATGATCGGATCGGCCGGCATCAACTGCGGATGCGGAAAGCGCTCGTCGATATACTCGTTGATGATGTTCGACTCGTACAGGATCAGGTCGCGGTCGACCAGCACCGGCACCCGGTTGTACGGGTTGATGACGGCGATGTCCTCGGGCTTGTTGTAGAGGTCGACGTCGATCACCTCGAAATCCATGCCCTTTTCATAGAGCACGATCCGGCATCGATGGCTGAAGGGATCGGTCGTGCCGGAATACAGGTTCATCATGATATAGCGACTCCCGGGTACAAAAACGAACGCGCACCACGCGACAAGCGCGTGGTGCGTCGAAGGGAAAAGGAAAACTCAGTCAGTTTCGGAGCGGCGGATCTGCCCGCTCAGTGAACGTCCTTCCAGTAGTTCTTCTTCAGTGCATAGGAAAGAACGAACAAACCGGCAAGCGCGATCAACACCCAGACACCGATCGCTTTACGCTTCTCGGCCACGGGCTCGCCCATCCAGACCAGGAAGGACACCAGATCGCCCACCGCCTTGTCGTACTCCTGGGCGGAAAGCTTGCCCGGCTTGTCCAGCACCAACTCGATCTTCTTGGTGCCATCGGCACCCTCGGTCACCTTGGCGATCTGCTCGCCTTGCAACTCCCACAGCACATGCGGCATGCCGACGCTTTCGAAGATCACGTTGTTCCAACCGGTAGGCCGGTTCGGATCGCGGTAGAACTGGCGCAGATAGGTGTACAACCAATCCGCGCCGCTACCGAACTCGGAAGAGCGCGAACGCGCGATGACCGACAGATCGGGCGGAACCACGCCGAAGAACGCCTTGGCGTCATCGCGCTGCATCGCGGTTTTCATCAGATCGCCGATCTTGGCGTCGGAGAAAATCAGATTGTCGAGGATCAACTCCTTGGACAAACCGATCTCCTCCAGCCGGTTGTAGCGCACGTAGGAAGCACCGTGGCAGCTCAGACAGTAATTCACGAACAGCTTGGCACCGTGCTGAAGTGCCGCCTGATCCTTGCTGACCGGCGCCTTGTCCAGGTGCAGCACGGCATCGGCTGCCATGGCCAGTGCCGGCACGAACAGCAGCGCCGCCGCGGCGCGCTTGATGAGCTTGATTACACGCGAGTTCATTTGAAAGTCACCCTTTCCGGTTCGGGTTTGCACTTGTCGAGCTTGCTGTACCACGGCATGAACACGAAGAAGGCGAAATACAGCACCGAGCAGATCTGCGACACCAGCGTCCGTCCATCCGTCGGCGGCAACACGCCCAGATAGCCCAGGATGAAGAAGCAGACGACGAAAATGGCCACCGCGATCTTGAAGATCGGCCCTTTGTAGCGGATCGACTTCACCGGGCTGCGATCCAGCCACGGCAGGAAGCCGATGATCACCACCGATGCCCCCATCGCCACCACGCCCCAGAACTTCGCATCGATCCCGAGCAGCGGATAGGTGACCGCGCGCAGGATGGAATAGAACGGCGTGAAGTACCACACCGGCGCGATGTGCGGCGGCGTTTTCAGCGGATCGGCGGGGATGAAGTTGTTGTATTCGAGGAAGTAGCCGCCCCCCTCCGGCGCGAAGAACATCACCGCACAGAATACGAACAGGAAGCCCATCACGCCGACGATGTCCTTCACCGTGTAGTACGGATGGAAGGGGATGCCGTCCAGCGGAATGCCGTCGGCGCCTTTCGTCTTCTTGATTTCCACCCCGTCCGGGTTGTTCGAGCCGACTTCGTGCAGCGCGATGATGTGCGCGACGACGAGGCCGATCAACACCAGCGGCACGGCGATGACGTGGAAGGAGAAGAAGCGGTTCAGCGTCGCGTCCGACACCACGTAATCGCCCCGGATCACCAGGGACAGATCGGGTCCGATCACCGGAATCGCAGAGAACAGGTTGACGATGACCTGCGCGCCCCAGAACGACATCTGCCCCCACGGCAGCAGATAGCCCATGAAGGCTTCGGCCATCAGCGCGAGGAAAATCAGCGTGCCGAAAATCCAGATCAGCTCGCGCGGCTTACGGTAGGAACCGTACAGCAGGCCACGGAACATGTGCAGGTAAACGACGATGAAGAACGCCGAGGCGCCGGTCGAGTGCATATAGCGGATCAACCAGCCGCCGGGCACGTCGCGCATGATGTACTCGACGCTGGCGAAGGCCACCGGCACGCCCGCCGCGTTGAGCGACGCGTCCGGCTTGTAGTGCATCACCAGGAAAATCCCGGTGACGATCTGGAGCACGAGCACCAGCAGCGCCAACGAGCCGAAGAAGTACCAGAAGTTGAAATTCTTCGGAGCATAGTACTCGGACAAATGCTCCTTCCAGAGCGACGTCAGCGGAAATCGCGCGTCGATCCAATCCATCATAGCCTGACATTTGTTCGTCATCGCTTAGGCCTTCCCGTCTTCACCGATGAGGATGGTCGTGTCCGCGGTAAATTGGTACGGCGGCACCTCCAGATTGGTCGGCGCCGGCATGCTCTTGTAGACGCGGCCGGCAAGGTCGAACTTCGAGCCGTGGCAGGGACACAGAAAGCCGCCTGGCCAACTCGCGTCCATGCCGCCTTCCGCGCCCGGCTTGAACTTCTCCGACGGGGAGCAGCCCAGGTGGGTACAGATGCCGACGGCGACGAAGTATTCCGGCTTGATGGCGCGCCCTTCGTTCACAGCGTATTCCGGCTGCATTGGTTCCTGCGATTTCGGATCGCTCAGAAACTGATCGCTCTTTTCCAGCGATGCCAGCATTTCCGGCGTACGCCGCAGGATCCACACCGGCTTGCCGCGCCATTCGACGACTTTCATCTCGCCCGGCGCAAGGCCACTGATATCCACTTCGACCGGCGCCCCGGCCGCCTTGGCACGCTCGGACGGCGTCAGGCTGGCGACGAACGGCACCGCTGTCGCCACCGTGGCGGCACCGCCCGCGACCGAGGTCGCGATCAGTAGCTGCCGACGGCTGCTGTCCATTTTTTGATCAACGCTCATGACCCTCTTCCCTGAAAGGAAAAATGAAAGACCTGGATACAAAAACCTTTGAAGTATATCGGAATCGCCACGGCAGCGGAAGGATTTGCGCGCCCCGGCCAAGCGGCACAAGGGTTTCGCCTCGATAACCGCAAACGGAAAATGGGTTTCCCCGCCATTGCCCGCAAGTCGCCGGGTATCTCCGCCGGACCGTTCACGTACCCCTCGCGTACCCGGATGATGCGCGCTAGACCGGGCGGCGCTCGATCAGCGCCTGGGCGATGGTGCCCGCGTCGACGTGCTCGAGCTCGCCGCCAACGGGTACGCCGCGCGACAAACGGCTGACCTTGAGTCCACGCGAGGCCAGCAGGGAGGAAATCATATGCGCCGTGGCCTCGCCCTCGTTGGTGAAATTGGTGGCGAGAATCACCTCCTGCACCACGCCGTCGCAGGCACGCGCGATCAATTTGTCCAACGCAAGCTCGCGCGGTCCGATGCCGTCGAGCGGCGACAGCCGCCCCATGAGAACGTAATAGAGTCCGCCGTAGGACTGCGTCTGCTCGATCATGGCCAGATCGGCCGGCATCTCCACCACGCAAAGCTGTGCCGCATCGCGGCGGGCGTTGGCGCAGCGCGGGCACACCTGCGTTTCGGCAAAGGTGTTGCAGCGCTCGCAATGGCGCAGCACCTCGAGCGCCCGGCCAAGCGCGCCAGCGAGCCGCGCCGCGCCGCGCTGATCGCGCTGCAGCAGGTGGTAGGCCATGCGCTGGGCGGACTTCGGCCCTACGCCCGGCAGGCAGCGCAAGGCCTCGATCAGCGTGTCGAGGCTGGACGGCGACGACATCAGAACGGCAGCTTGAGGCCCGGCGGCAGATTCATGCCGGAGGTGAAGCCGGCCATTTTCTCTTGCGTGGTGCTCTCGACCTTGCGCACCGCGTCGTTGAGCGCGGCGGCGACGAGGTCTTCGAGCATTTCCTTGTCGTCCATCACGGAAGCGTCGATGGCGACGCGGCGCACGTCGTATTTGCAGGTCATGACAACCTTGACCATGCCGGCGCCGGCCTGCCCTTCGACCTCGACGGAGGCAAGCTGGTCCTGCATCTTCTTCATGTTTTCCTGCATCTGCTGGGCTTGCTTCATCAAGCCGGCAATGCCGCCTTTCATCATTGCATTTCTCCGCAAAGGATTAAAAAAGAGGGGCGGACCACACCGCCCGACCATGCTGACCACATTTCCTGTCCGTCCGCACCACCCGGATCAGAGCGGTTTTACCGACGCTTCGACCAGAGTGGCATCGAAACGCTCGATCAGTTCGCGCACCAAAGGGTCGCGTTCCAGCGCCGCCACCGCGGTGGCATGGCGCGCGCGCCGCTCGACCTCGTCGCGCTGGGCCGGCGTTTCCCCGGCAATGGCGCCCAGATCGATACGCAGCCGCAGCGGTTTGCCCAGCGCCGCAGCAAGCTGGTCCTGCAAGCGATCGGCGCGGCTCGTTTCCAGCAGGTGGCGATGGGTATCGGAGAGACGTAGCTTGAGCGCGCCGTTGCCACTCCCGTCGTTGCCATATTCGACCCATTCGCAATGTTGCGCCAATTCGCGCACCAACCCGCCAAGGCCCAGCGCCTGTACCACACCGCGCCAGTCGCCAGCGGCAAAAGCCGCGTCGACGCTCGTCGCCGGCGCATCCGCGGGCAGGGCCGGCGGCCCGGCGTCCGGCGGCCCGTCGATACCGCACGCGGCCTCGGCGTCGATGTCCGCACCGCGCCATGAATCATCGCCCGCCTGGGGCGGCAGCGATTCCCACGGCGGAACATCTCCGCCCGGAATGCGCTTTGCCGTTGGACTTTCGGATACTGCCCCCCCGGATGCCGGGCCGGATGTCTCTGCCGCTTCCGCACCCCTCGCCGCCGGCTCCGCCTGCCCGGCAGCCGGTATCGCTGGTACGGATCGGGCAACCGGCGCGGCGGATGGAACGGGCGGCAGCGCATGCGCCAATCCCCCGCCCCCTCCCGCCGCAGTGGGGCCGTCGAGCGGCGCGGGCTGTTCCGGCCTGAAGGCATGCAGGCGCAGCAAGGTCATGGTGAAGCCGGCGTAGTCGTCCGGCGCCAACGCCAGTTCGTCGCGGCCGTGAATGACGATCTGATAGGCCAGTTGCAGGTATTCGGCGCTGAAAGCGCCGGCGTAGGGCGCGAGACGCTGGCGCTCGGCATCGTCGGCCAACGCGCCCGGGGCGAACTGGCTCAATGCGATCCGGTGCAGGACAGACGCCAGTGTCTGCAGCGCGGCATCGAAGGACAGACTGCGCGCCTCGATGGCGTCGGCCACAGCGAGCAGCGCGGCAACGTCGCTGGCGGCCAAGGCATCGAGTGCGGCGTAGAGATGGTCGTCACCCACGGTGCCGAGCATATGGGAAACCTGTTCCTCCGCCACCTTGCCCGCGCCGTGCGCGATGGCCTGGTCGAGCAGCGACAGTGCGTCACGCATCGAACCGGCCGCCGCCTTGGCGATGTGGCGCAACGCACCGGGCTCGAAGGGCACGCCTTCGGCCTCCAGCAAGCGTCCGAGGTGATCGACGATATGGCCCGGCGGCATCTGTTTGAGGTTGAACTGCAGGCAGCGCGACAGCACCGTCACCGGAATCTTTTGCGGATCGGTGGTGGCGAGGATGAACTTGACGTGCTCGGGCGGCTCTTCGAGCGTCTTCAACATGGCGTTGAAGGCGTGCCCGGTGAGCATGTGAACCGCGTCGATCATGTAGACCTTGTAGCGGCCCTGCACGGGCGCATACACCGCCTTGTCGAGCAGCGAAGCCATGTCTTCCACGCCACGATTGGAGGCGGCGTCCATCTCCACGTAATCGGGGAAACGGTCGGCGTCGATCGCGCGACAGGCATCGCATTGGCCGCAGGGTTCGGCCGTCACGCCGGTTTCGCAGTTGAGCGCCTTGGCGAGGATACGGCTGATCGTGGTCTTGCCCACGCCGCGCGTGCCGGTAAAAAGATAGGCGTGGTGCAGCCGGCCGGTGGCGAGCGCATGGCTGAGCGCCCGGACGACGTGCTCCTGACCGACCAGCGTGCCGAAAGACTTCGGCCGCCATTTGCGTGCGAGAACCTGATAACTCATGGGGCGGATTCTAGCAGAGGGCCGGCGGCGGCCCGTGCCGCCCGCGCGCAAGCGCCCCCACTAGCACATGGGAATACACAAGGAAATACGCGGCCCGATATACAAACCCGATCTAAGCGATTGTGCTAATCGATTGGCCCTATCGGCGCAAAAATCGTAAGATTGGCTCGTCAGTCCCGAAGCGAGCGCCGCCAAGGAATTGCACCCGGCGGCCTCTCCGCGACGTTCGTGCAGCAACGCTTACGCACCAAGCCCTTACGTACCAACAATTGCACCAACAATCGTAATCAAGCAGAGGAGAATCGCCGTGAGCCAATGCCCGTATCACACCACCACCGCCGGCGCCCCGATCGCCGACAACCAGAACAGCCTCACTGCCGGCCCGCGCGGCCCGGTCTTGATGCAGGACTGGCAATTGCTGGAAAAGCTCGCCCACCAGAACCGCGAGCGCATCCCCGAGCGCGTCGTTCATGCCAAAGGCTGGGGCGCCTACGGCACGCTCACCATCACCAACGACATCACCCGTTACAGCCGGGCTAAGGTGTTCGGCGAGGTCGGCAAGAAAACCGACCTCATCATCCGCTTTTCCACCGTTGCCGGCGAACTCGGCGCAGCCGACGCCGAGCGCGACGTGCGCGGCTTCGCCGTCAAGTTCTACACCGAGGAAGGCAACTGGGATCTGGTCGGCAACAACACGCCGGTCTTCTTCATCCGCGATCCGCTCAAGTTCCCGGACTTCATCCATACCCAGAAACGCCACCCGCGCACCAACCTGCGCTCGCCCACGGCGATGTGGGATTTCTGGTCGCAGTCGCCGGAATCCCTGCATCAGGTCACCATCCTGATGAGCGATCGCGGCCTGCCCACCGACGTGCGTCACATCAACGGCTACGGCTCGCACACCTACTCGTTCTGGACCAAGGACGGCGAGCGCTTCTGGGTCAAGTTCCATTTCAAGACCCAGCAGGGCCACCGCCACTGGACCAACGAGGAAGCGAGCCGGGTCGTCGGCCAGACGCGTGAATCGACGCAGGAAGACCTCTACAACGCGATCGAGCACGGCAACTACCCGAAGTGGACGCTGTACGTCCAGATCATGCCGGAACGCGATGCCGAAAAAACCCCGTACAACCCCTTCGATCTCACCAAGGTGTGGCCGCACAAGGACTATCCGCTGATCGAAGTCGGCGTGATGGAATTGAACCGCAACCCGGACAACTCCTTCGCCGAAATCGAACAGGTGGCGATGTCGCCGTCGAACATCGTGCCCGGCATCGGTTTTTCACCGGACAAGATGCTGCAGGGGCGCATCTTCAGCTACGCCGACGCCCACCGCTACCGCCTCGGCACGCACTACGAGGCCCTGCCGGTGAACGCCCCACGCTGTCCGGTGCATCACTACCACAAGGACGGCGCGATGCGCTTCTTCCCCAACAATCCGAACCCGGACGCCTACTACGAACCGAACTCGTTCAACGGCCCGGTGGCGTGTCCGGAGGTGGCCGAACCGCCGTTGCGCATCAGCGGCGACGCCGACCGCTACAACCACCGCGAGGGCAACGACGACTACGGCCAGCCCAGGGCGCTGTGGCAACTGTTCGACGACGCGCAAAAGCAGCGCCTGTACGCCAACATCGCCGCGGCGATGCGGGGCGTGCCGGATACCATCGTGGAACGGCAACTGGCCCATTTCGACAAGATCCACGTCGACTACGGCGCCGGCGTGCGCCGGGCGCTCAAACAGTAGTACCGGCCCGCACGCCTTTCACCGCAATCCTTGATTGCCCGCGGGCGGCGCAACGCCGCCCGCATCCTTCCCCCACCGCATGATCTTGCCGTTGTTACGCAAACGCGAGGTGGCCCATGGCTCAAGCCCGTCCCGACCACTCCACCCCCGTCGACCGCTCGCAGACTGCCCGCGCGCCCAAGGCACGCAAACTCGGCTTGCGGCGCGACGGCGGCGCGATGGGCGCATTCGCCGCGCTGCTCGCCAAGGCCGACATCCGCATCGGCGGCGGACGCCCCTGGGACATGGCCATTCACCACCCGCGAACCGCTGAGCGCATCCTTGCCCGAGGCAGCATCGGGCTCGGCGAAAGCTATATGGACGGCTGGTGGGACAGCCCGCGCCTCGACGAATTCGTCCATCGCATTCTCGCCGCGGAACTGGACAAGAAAGTCGGCTCCGCGGCGATGATGGCGCAGGGTCTGCGCGCCCGCCTGTTCAACCTGCAAAACCTTCGCCGTGCCTGGCGGGTCGGCGAAATCCATTACGACACCGGCAACGAATTCTTCGCCGCCATGCTCGACAGCCGCATGGCCTATACCTGCGGCTACTGGGCGCAGGCACACACACTGGAAGAAGCGCAAACAGCCAAGCTCGACCTCGTCTGCCGCAAGCTCGGCCTGGCGCCGGGCATGCGCCTGCTCGATATCGGCTGCGGCTGGGGCAGCCTGATGCAGTTCGCCGCCGAACGCTACGGCGTCTCCTGCGTCGGCCTCACCATCTCCCGCGAACAGGCCGAATACGGCCAGGCCCGCTGCGCCGGCCTGCCGGTCGAATTCCGCCTGATGGATTATCGCGACGCCGATGGACATGAGCATTTCGACCGCATCGCCTCCATCGGCATGTTCGAGCACGTCGGGCACAAAAACCACGGCGGCTACTTTGCGATGGCCCGGCGCTGCCTTGCCGACGACGGGCTCTTTCTACTCCACACCATCGGCAAGAACCTGCGCCATACCCCCACCGATCCGTGGATCGACCGCTACATCTTCCCCAACGGCGACCTGCCCGCCCTCGGCCAGATCGCCGATGCAGCGGAAGACCGCTTCGTCATCGAGGACGTGCACAACTTCGGCGCCGACTACGACCGCACCCTGATGGCCTGGCATGCCAATTTCGAAGCTGCCTGGCCGCACTTCGCCAAACGCTACGGCGAACGCTTCCGCCGCATGTGGTCTTACTACCTGCGAGCCTGCGCCGGCACCTTCCGCGCCCGCACGACCCAGCTATGGCAAATCGTGCTGTCCCCAAGCGGCGTACCCGGCGGCTACCGGCGCCCAAACGAACACTGACCGTGGGCACCCACCTGCGGCATGGGCAGCCCGCGACCGAACCGACCTCGTGTTTATCGTCTTGCGGTCCTGGATATTATGCAAAACCACCCTGTTCAGTGTGCGCTGCAACAGCAAATGGCGCACTTTTCATTTCACTAGCGCTTTTTTCGTTTCATTATTTGAAATAAAACACACAACAATATGTTTTAAATAGGAAAAATTTTTACATATATCTTATATAAGACATATTGCTGCTACGCGGAACGGCTTTTATACTGCGGTTCGGCCGTCATGCATTTCTTCCCGGAATGCCATGACGAAAAACCAGACAATGATCGTTTCCTCTTCACGATCTTTCGCTTCCAATAACCGACAAGGAAGGCACCATGACGCTCACACGCGAACAGCAAATCGCCGCACTGGAAAAAGACTGGGCGGAAAACCCCCGTTGGAAAGGCATCAAGCGCGGTTACACCGCCGCCGACGTCGTCCGCCTGCGCGGATCGATCCAGCCCGAAAGCACGCTCGCCCGTACCGGCGCGGAAAAGCTGTGGAAGCTCGTCAATACCGAACCGTATGTGAACTGCCTGGGCGCGCTCACCGGCGGGCAGGCCATGCAGCAGGTCAAGGCCGGCGTCAAGGCCATCTACCTGTCCGGCTGGCAGGTCGCCGCCGACAACAACTCCTACGCCGCGATGTACCCGGACCAGTCCCTGTACCCGGTCGACTCCGTGCCCACCGTGGTCGAGCGTATCAACAACGCCTTCCAGCGCGCCGACCAGATCCAGTGGTCGAAGGGCATGAACGCGGGCGACAAGGGCTACATCGACTACTTCGCTCCCATCGTGGCCGACGCCGAAGCCGGTTTCGGCGGCGTGCTCAACGCCTATGAGCTGATGAAGGCCATGATCCGCGCGGGCGCGGCCGGCGTGCACTGGGAAGACCAGCTCGCCTCGGTGAAAAAGTGCGGTCACATGGGCGGCAAGGTGCTGGTACCGACCGCCGAAGCCAACCAGAAACTGATCGCCGCGCGCCTGGCCGCCGACGTGATGGGCGTGCCGACCCTGGTGATCGCCCGTACCGACGCCGAAGCCGCCGACCTGCTGACCTCGGACTACGACGAGAACGACAAGCCCTTCCTGACCGGCGAGCGCACCGGCGAAGGCTTCTACAAGACCCGCAAGGGCCTGGAGCAAGCCATTTCCCGCGCCGTTGCCTACGCCGCATACGCCGACCTGGTGTGGTGCGAAACCGGCACGCCGGATCTGAACTTCGCGCGCAAGTTCGCCGAGGCCGTGCATGCCAAGTACCCCGGCAAGTTGCTCGCCTACAACTGCTCGCCGTCGTTCAACTGGAAGAAGAACCTCGACGACGCCACCATCGCCAAGTTCCAGCGCGAACTGGGCGCCATGGGCTACAAGTACCAGTTCATCACTTTGGCCGGCATCCACTCCATGTGGT
>JAVBSY010000074.1:0-67974 GCA_031556475.1 Azoarcus sp. | reverse complement strand
GCACAAACCATTTCAACATCAAAGGGAGAAATACAACAAGATTCACTAAACTTATACACAGCCGCATGCATGATATGTGGCTATCGACCCTGGTCAATATTCAATGCGCACCAGTGGTCAAATTTAAACGCGCGCAGACAGGCGTCAGCACTTCACGGCCGACCGCAGGCGCATCCAGCCATTCCCGTTCCTGCGTGGTCAACTCGGCCGAAGGGTCGCATTGGGCCAGCAGCTCATCGAGCGTGTAGCGCACCCGGTCAGCCGAGACGGCGCGGGCCGGATCGGCCTTCAATGCGTCGTAGGCAGGGCCGACCTTCTCATGCAGCCAGGTTTTCAGGTTCCCCGGCGTGTCGTCGGCTTTCAGATCGGCCAGCAGCTCATCGACCGAGCTAAACCGCCCGGCAACGCGGCCGGCGCGGCCATCTGCAATCGCCTTCTCGGTTTCCTTCCTGCTCATTGAACACCTCATGCTGATGTTGCTCGGCCCGACTCATTTAGATGAGGTCATAGGGGACATGTAATACGTTACCGGATTCTTCGGGGAAAGCAGCAGCCCATCTTCTTGGCGTACCTCATATCCGGCCTTGGGGCCGAAGCACATGACGTCGCTGACGAACTGGTGCGGTGAGCTTGCTGCCTTGGCAAAGTTACCGCTTGACCTTGCTACCCTCGCTGCCCATGGATACACATTTGTGTATCCATCTGTGGTACAGTGCAAGAATGGCCATTAAAGACTCCGGGATGCGCATTCGGGTGGAAAAAGAGTTGCGCGAAGCCTTCGTGCAAGCTTGCCGCGCCCAAGATCGAGCTGCTGCCGACGTGCTGCGCGATTTTATGCGCACCTTCACAAGCAAACAGCAACGCGGCCAAGCGGATTTGTTCGCTGGCCCAAGAGCTTCAGTAAATGAACATAATCAATAGTGGGCCGCATCATTATGGCTGAAAAATACTCTGTAATTTCCCTTTTTTCAGGAGCGATGGGCCTAGATCTTGGCGTCGAAAAGACCGGACGATTTGAGTTGCTAGCCTGTGTTGAAAAGGAACCAAGTTTCTGTGCCACGATTCGAGCAAATCACGCGAAAGGAAATCTGCCTAAGAATTTAAAGGTGTTTGAAGGAGATATTTCTAATCTCGACCCGGCAGTGGTTTTGGCCGCATGTGGTCTTAAACCAGGTGAGCTTGACGTTTTAGTGGGTGGCCCCCCCTGCCAGTCGTTCAGTACGGCGGGGCGTCGCATGGCCACGCAAGACCCACGCGGTACATTACTTTGGCAGTATCTTCGATTCGTGGAATATATGCAGCCTCGCTTCTTTCTAATGGAGAACGTGCGAGGCTTGCTGTCTGCTGCGCTCAAGCATCGACCCATTGCCGAGCGACCGGAGAAGGGAGGGCCGCCACTTGAACCAGATGAGCTGCCTGGCTCAGTTGTTCGCCTATTTGCGGAAGACTTGCAGGCCCTCCAGGGAATAAACGGCAATGGCTACCATGTAGATTGTTTTGAAGTGAATGCGGTGAACTATGGCGCCCCCCAGTTAAGAGAGCGCGCCCTTTTCATTGGCAATCGCTACAACGCTGTTGTGAATTTCCCTGACCCGACACATGGCGTTGCTCGTGTCCCGAAGGAATCGCAAGGGAGTCTTTTTGGAAAACCTCAACTAAAGCCATGGCGAACGCTACGTGATGCCATAGGGCATCTGCAATATTCGTCGACTGATGTCATCATGGATTTCAGCCCGCGAAAGAAATCTTTCCTCAGCCTAGTGCCGCCTGGCTCAAACTGGCGCAGCCTGCCTGTTGATAAGCAGCAGGAGTCAATGGGAAACGCATGGTTTGCTAAGGGTGGTCGATCAGGATGGTGGCGACGTCTGAGCTACGATTTACCGTGTCCAACCTTGGTGACCATGCCGAACCATGCGAGTACCGCACTTTGCCATCCGGCTGAAGTGCGGGCACTCTCACTGAAAGAATATGCCGCCATACAAGAATTTCCATCGAATTGGTGCTTTGAAGGAACAGCAAGTCAGCAGTATGCCCAAGTTGGAAACGCTGTACCTGTTCGGTTGGGAGAGATAGCAGGTCAGGTAATTGCCGAAGAGCTGGAAAAATTACGCCAGCAGAACTGGCTTTCTCAGGCTGAGAAGCCTGACGGGTATCGCGTGGTGTATGTTCAATCACACGTCCGCACACGACAATGGTTCAAAGAGGGAAAGACCCTAGTGTGGGAGGATGGTGAGGATAACTCTATTGCTTCCTATGAGCCCCCGCAAACCCTAAGAAAAATTAGTGCGATTGGATAATAAAATGGCAACTCGTGCAGCGGCGAATCCTTTTACGGCAGCCCTTAAGTCAAGAACTCACAGATTTAACACCAAAGAGATAGTCGCGCTCTTTGCGAAGGTAACCGAGGAACGCGTTGAGACTCTGGCTCATGCCCTGGCTGGTTATATTAGTGTTAATTTGCCTGCCGCTCTTGAGCGGCGCTCACATTTGGCCGATTATCGAACGAATCCGTATGTTTTGATGACCTCGGCCAGTGTGATGAACCTTGATGATCCACGGGCGTTTGGTACGTTCCTGTTCAATAGCAAGCTCTATATGGGTCTTGAAACTTCCTTTGGAAAATCAATTGAAGCGGCATTTGTTGGGCAATATCCAGTCGTATCACCAAACAAATGGATTGAGGCTCCCGAGAAGCGTGCAGAGTTTGATGCTCTTATTGGATTAAGCAATGAGCAGAAGGCGCAGCGTCGCATCAATTCGGTTTGGAGGGAAATTGACAAATCAGTAGTGGTCGGTGCTAGGCGCTATCTCACCTCCATTAAGAGTGGCCCCAATACTATCAATGACACACAGGTTCAGGGCATGACCCGAGCCATCATAGATAACTATCGCACTTGGCTTGAACAAACACGAACAACTTATCCGGGCGTTCAGGAAATTGACGTGGTGCTAGGACTGACCTATGGCACTGACTGCACCACGAATAACAAAGAAAACCAGATTCTGGTGAAGTTGCTGGAAAGCGGGTTTGAGGAAGAGGATCGAGCGACAAAGCCCGGTGTTCTCATTGACAGTGCCACTCGTTCAGTTCGCGTTTATCGGCGTATTGGGAAGGATTTTTGGGCATTTATTGGTCAACCGGATAACCCGATCTCCGCTGATTTCGTGTTTTTAGAAGTGCTGCTTGCTTTGGCGAAGGCTTTGGCCGTTGGTATTGAGACGGCTGACCTTGAAACGCGCATCAACATCAAATTGCAGCAGCTTGCTACGGCGCTTGGGCAGCTACAGTTCCCGCGAAATAGCTTGCCGGAGTGGATACGTGAAGACTTTACGGAAAGCCAGCTATTTTGGTTTGCAACCGCAATGACCGCTTTTTTTGACGAAGGTGTTTGAGATGATGCTTTCCGACATGAAAGAACTAGGCAATGGCGGCGAGGCCGAGCCGTTTTTCATTACCGAGGATGTGGCGGCCGAGATGATCGCCGCCGGTTACGAGTTCAAGCCGCCCGGCCATGTCAGAACGAAGAGCGTCCGCGACCTGTTCGGATGGCAGCCCGGTGAGACGCTGGAAGAGGCCATTGCCCGGCACCAGGGCAAGCAGTGTTCATCCCCTTGATCTGAGCATGGCACTTTTCATGGCATCAACTGGACGGTTGATTCGTAAGTTATTGCCATGAAAAGTATTTTTATGCTTATAGACAATCGAGTGGGAGTAAATCGGCTTCATGTCAGAACATGCCATGTCGTCCCGCTATCGCTGGATGGCTGTGCTCTGACAAGGAGTTAGCGTCTCACCAGGTTTTTCAACGCCTCACCCAAAACCGCCGGATTCGACGGTATTGGTGACGGTATCGAAGAACAGGTCCTTGAATCACCTCAGTTGGTACCGTCAAATGATCTGACGGTATCAATTGACGGTATGGGTTCGGAGGAATGAGATGCTGACTGACAAGCAGTTGAAGACGCTGAAAGCGGCCGAGAAGGTCTACAAGGTCGCTGATCAGCAAGGGTTGTATGTCGCGGTTCTGCGCACTGGCAGCATCAGCTTTCGCTATGACTATCGACTGAATGGTCGTCGCGAGACGCTGGTGATCGGGCAATACGATCCGAATTTGGGTGCCAAGCATTCACGCGAGCCTTCTTGCCTTGATTACGGCATGTCGCTTTCGCTCGCAGAAGCGAGACAGCTTCTGGTCCGTGCTCGGCGGTCGATCGAGCAGGGAGACAGCCCGTCCCGCGCGAAGGTGGAGAAGCGGGTTGAAGCCAACGAAGCACTGACGTTCGGAAAGTGGGCGGAAAAGTACTTTGCCGCTGCCGAGTTGGCAGACTCGACGCGTGCAATGAGAAAAGCGGTCTACGAGTCGGTCAATTTCGCAATTCTCAGCAGGTTGTAGGCAGCGCTACAGATGAACGCTGCCATCCTGCTCTGCGAGGCTGTTCCTCGACGACCGGCGTTCCAAGCCGGAAGAGGCGGGCAACAACCCGCGCACCTTGCTCAACCTGCGCAAGCGAATCGCCAAGATCGGGGGCTGCTTGTACAATAACGCAGCTGCACAGACACTTGCGGGGCACCCATGCGATTCACCGGCACAAAGACCGACACCTTGAAACCTGCGAGTCTCCCCAATCTTCAAGCAGGTTTTGAAGGTGGGCGCAGACCACGAACAGCGCAGCATGGTCAACATGCTTGAAGTGCTGCTGAGCGACTACTGCGACCGTAAGGGCATCGTCCCTCCTGGTCAAAAAGCTACTCCTCCTGCTCACAAGCGGGCGCGTGCAGACCGTAGGGCGCACGTGGGAGCGGCAGCATGACCTTCCGCTACATCGGCTCGAAGTCCAGGCTCATTGATCAAATCACGGCCTACATGGGGCACCCTAAACAGGGTGCCTTCTTTGTGGATGCCTTCTGTGGCACGGGGGTAGTGGCTGAGGCTGCTGCTGACCTGGGCTGGAACGTGCGTATCAACGACAGCCTGCACTCTGCGGTGATTTCCGCAGGAGCACGCCTCATCAGCAGTGAGCAAGCCGCATTCAAGAAGCTCGGTGGTTATGCCAAGGCCATTGCCAAGCTCAATGCAGCCAAGCCCAAACACGGTTTCATGTGGCGCGAGTACAGCCCTGCATCGATGGATACCTGTGGTCTTGAACGGCGCTACTTCACGCAAGAGAACGCTGCGCACATCGACACTATGCGGGCTTTGATTGGTGAGTGGGTGGAGGCCAGAACCATTGATGAAGTGGAAGAGCGCCTGCTCATTGCAGACCTCTTTGGTGCTCTAAATCGGGTCGCCAACATTGCGGGCACGTTTGGCTGCTTCCTCTCCAAGTGGACCAGTCAATCGCAAGGCAAGATCGCCATGCGTTGCCGTGAGCTCAAAGCCAGAGGTGTGCGTGTGGAAGCCACGGTAGGGGATGTGTTTGATGTGCCCAATGCTGTGGGGGACCTGGTGTATTTGGACCCGCCGTACACCAAGCGCCAATACGCGAGCTACTACCACATCCTCGAAACCGTGGCCCTGGGTGATGAGCCCGAAGTGGAAGGCGTTGCAGGCCTGCGCCCTTGGAAGGGCCTGGCATCGGACTTTTGCTACAAGACCCGAGCACTCAAAACGCTCTCGCGTTTGGTGCACGGCTTGAAGGCTCAGAAGGTTTTGCTCTCGTACAGCAGTGAAGGGCACATCTGCATGCAGGACATGAAGGCCGAGCTCTCGAAGATCGGCACGTCCACGATGCACCCGCTTGGGGCCATTGGCCGTTATCGACCCAACAAGGTCGCCAGCAGCACGGCACCCGATGTGAACGAATTTTTGGTGGTTGTGGAGCGGCCCATGGCGCAGCTTCCCAAGGCCCAACCCAAGACCGTTAAAGCGACCAAGCCCATCCTCGTGGAGGGCTATGCATGAGTGCACCTCGTCCCGTTGAAGTGGAGTACCTGTCCCCAGCAGAATCGGCCCTCACTCGGGCTGTGGGTGGCGGGCATGGACCAGCAAGCTTTGAGCTTCGTCTCCAAGTGTTGGAGGCAGCATCGGCGCGCTTTGGTGGGTTCGATCTGGCTGCGTTCCACGAGGCGTCTGAAGTCAAGAGCAAGCGCCCAGCAGCAGAGCTTTTGGAGCTTGCCGCTCCCGTGGCAAGTGCCATCGAGCGTTCACCGATTCATCCTGCATTGGCACTGAGTGCCTTGGCACGTGAAGCCCTGCATGAACAGGACCGAAAGAGCACGGGTGCGTATCACACGGACTTTCGCCTAGCCACACGGTTGGCACAACTTGCAGCCCCCAAGCTCACCCACGAAAGCAAGGTGATCGACCCTGCAAGTGGTGCGGGGATTTTGCTTGTCGCACTGACCCATGCGGTGTGTGGGATGGACCGAACCAAGACGGCGCATTGGCTGGCTCATGGCGTGTGTGCAGCGGACCTCTCGGCAAATTCGCTGCGTGCGGCACTGCTGGCGCTTGCCTCGTTTACGGACGATGTATCGGCTCTTAAAGCTATGCGTGCCCGTTGGTACTGTGGCGATAGCTTGATGGCTGATCGCAAGGTCTGGGCCGCGATGGCCCCTGAGGGCTTTGATGCGGTGATCGGCAACCCGCCGTGGGAAAAGGTCAAGCTCTCACGGCACGAGTTCTTGAAGTCCTCAGGCACCAAGCGCAACTACGGGGCACAGATTCACGGGCTTGATGAAGAGCGCTTTGCTCAGCAGCGCGATGAGGTGGCCAACTACTCTCGGCGCCTATTGGTGCGCTACCCAGACTTGGGCAATGGGGAGCCGGACCTCTACATCGCCTTCACGGACCTCTTTTTTGAGCTCTGCAAAGGGCAGGGTGTCGTTGCCGCACTGATCCCTGGTGGCCTCATTCGTTCGCAAGGCACTCAGGCCATGCGACAGAAGATTTTTGATGCAAGCCAAAGCGTCTCGTTGTCGATCATCGACAACCGTGCACGGTTCTTTGCCATCGACACGCGCTTTAAATTTTTGGCTGTGGCGCTCACGAAGGCTGGCTCTGAAAAGAGCAAACGTGAACCCATCACCCTCTTGCACGAACGGGGCACCCCCACGGGGTTAGAAACGACAGGAACAGCCACCATTGGGCGTGTAGCGCTTGCGGCGGTCCGAGACGATTTGAGCCTGCCTGAGGTCCGTAGCGTTGCTGAGTGGAGGCTCTTCTCGAAGATTGCAGAAGCGGGTGTGTCGTGGGAAGAGCCTGGCTGTGGCTGGACCCCGAAGTTTTGCCGTGAAGTCGATATGACCAAGGAGCGCCCGAAGTTCCTGGGTCGTGCCACCCCAGGTGCTCTGCCGCTGGTGGAAGGTCGCATGGTGCAGGCGCATCGCTTCGGTGTTAAAGGGCACGTGTCTGGCACTGGCCGCAGTGCTTTGTGGGAGGCCTATGCCATCGGAGACTCGCGCCTCTCGCCCCAGTTTTGGATTCGTCCCAGCGACATGCCCCGTGCCAACCAGCACCGTGCGGATGTACTGCGTGTGGGCTTTTGCGACATTGCGGGTCAGACCAATGAGCGCTCGCTCATGGCCTCGTTGATTCCTGTGGGGGTGGTCTGTGGCAACAAGGTGCCCACGATCCTTTTCCCCGATGACCCCTCGGAAGAGCGGCTGCTGGTGTGGGTGTCCATCGCCAACAGCTTTGCTTTTGACTGGATGCTTCGGCGCGTGCTCACCACCACGGTGAACTATTTTCTGCTGCAAAGCGTACCCATGCCAAAGCTGGCCAAAGAAGGCCTGCCGTGGAAGAAGCTGGTGGGTGCTGCGCGCGAACTGCGCACACTCGATAGCGCAGGGGCTACCTGTGAAACCTACGAGCGTATGGCGCAGCTTCGTGAGGAAATTGATGCCGAAGTGGCCGTGGCCTATGGGCTCGATTTAAAGGACATGGAGCTGGTGCTTCAAGACTTTCCGATTTTGGATCGGGGCCAAATGGGACTGCCTGGTGAGGCCAAGTCTACGATTACCCGAGACAGCGTTTTGGCTGCTATGGCAAAACGCACAGGAAGTCAGTCTACAGTTTGGTCGCACCGTGCGGTGGAGGCACGTGCGTTGGGGGCAATGGCTTATGTACCCTCAGAGCTTGCCCTTGGAGGTGAAAAAATCGAAGAAGAAGGAGCCCAAAGTCATGGCTAGTGGAGCAGGGCAAGTTGCCCGAATTCTGTACAAAGAAATCGTCGCTGGGGACCTGAGAAAAATTCTCGCCCAGTCCAATGATTCGGGCACGGGTGGTGGTGCCCGCGATTTTCGTTTTGGCTCATTTAAAACACTGCTGCCTGTCATCACTCAGATGTTTCCCAAAAAGGCCAAGGAAAATCGCAAGCGCGATGGAGTGGTCGAGGAAATCGACGTGTTCCAAGGCGAGTTTTTCTGGCGCGACGCCAAGGAGCAGGTTGTGCGCAAGGATTCCTTCTTTGAGCCTCCTACCGATGTGCGCCCATCCGAAGGTCGCATTGCACGGGTGCATGAGTACGGCTGTTTTGATACCAGCCGTGTGCCCAAGGGCGGCGAGGGCAACCGCGTTTTGCTGCTGCTGATTCAGTTGAGCGATGGATCGGTGTGGCCCTACTACGCAGAGGAAAAGACCCTGCGCATCAAGGGCAAGTGGGACCCTGTGGTCGCCGCTGAGTTGCTAGCTTGTTTGGATGCCAAGCGTGCGGTCAATCGCGCCGTGATCGGCTACCGAGATTTCACCAACGCGGGCAAGTACTGCAATGGCAAGTGAAGACTGCAAACAGGCTTTGAAGCTGCTCGCGCGTTCGCGCAACGTGCTGGTGTCTGGCGCACCTGGCACGGGAAAGTCCAAGCTCTTGGCCGAAGTTGCTTTGGCCTTTGAAACGGCCTTTGGTCTTGCTCCCGGTGGCCCACCGCAGCTCAATCCCATGGGCGGCATCCCGATCCCGCCTGCTGCGGGGGCTGTTAAAGACATCCCTGCACCCACGAAGATGGACCGCAAGGTCTTTCGGACGGTCTTCCACCAAAACTCCAAGTACCGCGATTTCGTATCGGGCATCACGCCGGCAGTCAACAAGGCGGCAGGAGACCCAGACTTCACCATCGTGAAGGGCACGCTGTACCGTGCCAGTGAACATGCGAAGGGCGGCAATGGGGCTGCGCTGTTGATCATCGATGAGATCAACCGAGGCCCTGCGGTGCAGGTGTTCGGTGGTGCCATCGTGGCCATTGAGTCCGACAAACGCCTGGCCTCTGATGGGGCCAAGCGTGCCGAAACGCAGTTCTTTGAAATGCTCGATCCCGCCTCTGGTGATGTGATCGAGTACGCATTGCCCCATGACCTCTACATCCTGGCAGCAATGAACCAGGCGGATGCGTCGGTGGAGCCTTTGGATGTGGCGTTCTTGCGCCGTTGGGAGCCCCTGCGTTTGGAGCCCGATGAAGCGGCGTTGCGGACCTTCTATGGTCTGGGTGCCAAAGGGGCTAACGCTTTGCCTGATGTGCCTGCCAACGTGAACGATGCCTTGGAGGCTTCGGTTCGTGCATGGGTGGCTGTCAATGCACAAATTGCGCTGGGACGTGGCCCCGAGTTTCAGATCGGGCATGGCGTGCTGATGTCGGATGTGAAGCCCCAAACACTGGCACTTCCCGAAGCGTTGGGCGTGCTGTGTGTGGGTTGGGCCAAGGTGCGGGCACACGTGGAAGAGGTGTTCTTTGGGGACACCCGTGGAATTGCTGCCGCCCTAAATGCACTTGATGGCCCAGCATTCAATCCGTTCAAGCTCACCGAGACGACCTTTGCGGATGACCTGAGGTTTCGCCTTGAAGGCCCCACGAATTTTGCTGAGGGCAACATCTACGCAGCGCTTCGGGCATTTGCCAATCCCAGGGGGTAGCGCGTGGCGCACACCCGAACACGGCTGTCCCTCGTTGAGTACGGTGCACCCGTTGACCTGAGCCGCGCGATTGCTGAGGCCATTGGGGTAGATCGCACGAAGGCCAACAGCCTTTTGATGGAGGCTGGGAGCCGCGCTGCGTCGAGCCTTCGGTTCAACTACAACCCCATCAGTGTGGATGCCAAGGGCACGCGGGCCATCGATTTTGCGGGCCTCATTCGCCTAGCTCCCTCCCTGGAACTGGAAGTTGCGCCCAAGTTTTTGGGACTCGATGACACCGATGCTGCGTGGCGCGAGGACTTCTTTTTTCTCTCCACGCTTTCACGGCATGGACGGCTCTTGGCCTCTGAGCGTTTGTCAGCCTCAGGAGGCACACCACGGGACCTCTCCACGTTGGTGGCGCGTTCCATCACCAGCATGTACGAGGCCCGCAAACGTCGCCCGCTGCGCAGCTATCGCAGGGTGCGTGAAGCGGACTTTTTTATCGATGGGGACCCCGATCCGGTGGACCTCATCTTTCCTTCGCCCGATGGCTTTGAGCAAGAGCTCATTCGCTTTGATCGCAGGAACGGTTGGAACGGGGACATCGTGGCAGCGGCCAAGGAGCTGCTGCCCGAGATGAGCGATTCATCGGCCGCAAGCTCCCTGGTGCGTTTGATCGAAGACCTTTCGCCTCAAAAAGCCCCTGCCAATCGTCGCAAGCCCATTCCAGCTCGGCACAGAGCGTGGAAGCCGCTGCATGAGCTCTCCATTGATGTGCTTGGAGGCTTGGGCCTCAACTACAAGCAGGGGCAGGCGCATGCACCAGGCTACTTGGTCGATACCTGGCGGGTGTGGGAAGACCTTTTGATGGTGGTTGCACGATTGGGCTTTGGTCGCAATGCCGTAGTGCCCCAACGGGGCTACCCACTGGGCACCAAAACCAAGATCAGCACAGGTGCCGTGAGCAAGCTTTCGGTGTACCCGGATTGCGTGATTGAACCCGATGGCACCAGGCCCAGGATGCTGTTGGACGCAAAGTACAAGGGCCACGTGGAGAAGGGGCAGCTTCGCATCAGTGAAGCCGACATTTACGAAGCCCTGGCCTTTTCAAAGGCCACAGGATGCAACTTGGTGGCCTTGGCCTATCCCGCACTTCCAGGTGATGCTCCGAAGCCCGTAGGCACTTGCACGGTCTTTGAAAAAGCGGTCGTGGACGCGGTGCAGATCGTGGGCATTCAGATCGAGAGCCGTCTGATTTCCAAGACGGGCGCCCTCAAGGTGTTTGCCGCCAACATGGCTACTGGGGTTGGCACTGCCTTCACCGGATTAACTTAGAGATTTTTTGACGAGGCCGTCGCGCGCATCAAGGATGGCAGCATCACCGGCTGCATCTGCGATCGGAGCGCCAGCGAAGCTGGTGAAGGCGTAGGACAGCCGAAGCGCATAAACGGCCCCCGGCCAGGATGAACGCCAGGAGGAAGCAGCATGACGAAGCCGCATCGGGAAGACCAAGCCGAGCCGTTTTTCATCACCGAGGACATGGCGGCCGAGATGGCTGCTGCTGGCTACGAGTTCAAGCCGCCAGGCCATGCGAGGACGAAGAGCGTCCGCGATCTTTACGGGTGGCAGCCAGGGGAGACGCTGGAAGAGGCCATTGCCCGCCGGCAGAGGAAGCTAAATGCTCGCTCGTGAGTTGGGAATGGTATTCCTCATAGCATCAGCGGGAAGTCGCTTTGCAAGTCATTGCCGTAAAATGGTTTTGTGCGATTGTTGATAATCGAGTGGGAGTGAGGAGTATTTATTTTCTCTTATAAGACAACAAGTTACGTGTGGTGCGCAGAATAATTGCATTAGCGGGCGTTCATTCATAACTTGTTGATTTCAAATCATTTCCTCTCCTTGATTGTCACATTTCTGGTGTTTCCTGGTGATGCATTTGACGGTAAATCTGACGGTACGGATGAGCTCTTTCGGCTAGAGCGAAATCCAGCCGTCACGGCAATACCGTCCGTGACGGTAGAAATTGATTCGGAAAGCTAGATTTCATGCGCCTTTGCGAGCATTTGCCGGTCTGTTGATGGGCGGCAATCGGCCGTCTCGATCAGGAAAGATCAATGCTCAAACCTCGTCCTTCGAGTGCAAACTCCGTGAAACCCTCTACAAGGTCGCAGATCGTGGCGGCATGCGTCTGCGATGCGCGCGCTTTTCCGCGCCACTGACCTATTTCCAGTTGGACCGCAACCAAAACTGAAACGGTACCAATCCGCTCGTTGATGATTCGAGCACGTAGTCGGCCGGACCCGTAGCGGTGGGATATTCGCGCGGAGCGACGCCGACACCCGCCGACAAGTCGAACTGCTTCATGTCCTGAATGACCCAACCGGCTTGTTCGAGCTTTTGCTCGATCTGTTGACGGGCCTTGGTTTCCGGCGTCATGGCTGCCCCCTTGGTCTATCTGCTCACGTTGGCCAGTGACTTGCCAGATCGAACGAAAGCTGTCGGTAGTGGCGGATCGAGAGCAGATATACCGTGCCTTTGATCTGCGCATACAGCAACAGGTAGTGCGTCATCACGTACTCGCGCAGTTCGCTGCCTTCTGCAATGGCGTTCAATTGCTCGGTCAGGCGAGCGATGCCGTTGTTCGTTTCCACGGAGCGGATGGGGCGTCCGAGGAATGACCGACCCATCCTGGGAAAGCGCTCCAGATTGGGGATGACGGTATCTGTCAGTTCGTCCAGCAGCGCATCGAAAGCCTGTGGGGCTTCGGCTTCCCGCAGGAACGCTTCAACTTCTTCGAGATTACGCTCGAAGTTGGCTGTGAGTTTGACGGCGTGGTTGGCTGTCACAACGCGATTCGGTCGGTCAATCGGCTGTTCGAGCGGCACGGCGCCGCTTGAGGGCGGAGAGGGCGCTACGGGCTTCCTTGACCTTTCCCGTAGCTACATCAGTCAGGCCCTTGCTGGCATCTCCCATCAGCAGCAAGTGGATGCGTTCACGCTCCAACTGGTGGTAGTAATCCAGCCGCTGCGCATCGATGATGGCAACGTAGCTCTCCCCGTTTTTGGTGACGATTTTCTCGGCTCCGGCCTTCACCTGCTCGGCCAGCTCGGACAGATTGGCCCTGGCTTGGGACAGCGGAATCACATCGCTGGCTGAGATGGACATGGCGTACTCCGTAGGCTCGATTTATGTACAAAATTAGTTACAGTATAAGGCAATTTATCCTGTGTTGCGAAAGCTGTAGCGGTATTCAGGCTTAGCCATTGGCCGCGAGAGAACGCATGGTGCGCGAAATCCAGCAAGGCCTGACCCAGCGGCTTAAGGAGGATCTGGCACTTGGTCGGCGTGCGCTTGCCGAACCGCGCCATCGTCGCTGGCGAGCGGGCGACGGCATCGGCCGAACTCGGTTGGTTGTGGCGAAGGGGGCTTCGGCCTATCCTTGGTGCTGAGGCCTCGTCGGGTTGGCAACGACGTGTCACCAAAGCCTGCAGCTTTTGACGGTATCACTGACGGTACGAAGGACTTTGGGATCCCTGCAAATCCAGTAATCACGGGCGTTTGAGGATCCAATGAATGATCGAGTGGGAGTAAATCGGGGGCGTTTCACCACATTTCATATCCGCCCATAACATCGCCGTCTTGAAGCACATCACGTTCAATCTCATCCGCCTAGATCCAACGCCACGTAAAGGGGGCATCAAGGCGTTGTAGGCTTATCGCCGCCACTTCTGATCGATACCGCGCTCAGTTGCTCCGGCTCGGGTGGGATTTTCGCGATTGCCCTGCGCCACATCCCGCTTTCGCGAGGCTGCGTATTCGCAGATACCCCTTGCTCAATGAGCGGCCAAACGAAGCCAACAATCAGGCATAGGTCGAAACGAAGGTGGCGACATTCCCGGAACTCTCGGGAGCCGAAACCGGAGCGCCGCTTGATTCATAGGAAAATCCGATGCGAGACGATTCTCCGTTCATGACATTGGATTCGACCTTGCGGATGGTTTCGTCCATCTCCGCAATAGCCTTCTTCGCTTTCTTTTCGTCCTCCGCGTCCACTTCCCTGCCTTTTTTCAGCAGTGCCTTGATGATCCCGGCCAATTTCTTGGCTTCCTCGAAGAACGCCTTGTCGGCGGAATTCCCCGATTGCTTGGCGTGCGCCTCCCCCGGGATTGCGGACGAAGTCCGTGCCTGCGTCTTGTCGTCGGCCGCAGCCTCCGAGCCGGCGGCCGTAGCCGCTGCGGAAGCCGCCGCGAGAGCGCTCTGGATTTCCGCCTCGGAGGATGCGGCGGCTGTTTCCGAGGGCGCGTCATCGGCGGCGGATGCGTCCTGAGCGGCGTTCGCATTCGTCTGCGAGTCCGCCGAAGCCGAGGGAACCGACGGGATGGAAACGCCAGTGCCTCCGTACTGCGCGACCAGGCTTTTCAGTTCTTTCGCCAGTTGGGCAATGAGCCGCGGATTGACGCTGCCCATGGAGTATTTCATCAAAGATTCCAACTGGCTTTTCAATTGCGCCATGCGAGCCTGCGCTGCGGCCTTGCGCGTTTCCGCGGCACTTGGCATGTTCCGCAGCGATTCGAGAGCCGAAAGCCTTTCCGCTTCCTTCTGAGAAGCCATCTGTTTTCTGCGTTCGTTCCTGGACTCGTCCAGTTGCCGTAGTGTTTGCGAGAACGAAGATGTGCTTTGCGCGTCGATTTTCATTGCCTCTCCCTTCCGAAGGTCATGCGGCTTGGAAGCTCTGGCGAAGCGGCTCTGCCCAAGCGCTCCGTCGCAGACCGTGCGTGTAAGTACGGCAAGGCGGGGCAACGACGCCAGAATCATTTTTGCGAGGGATTCGTATCCACGTTAACGGCATGGTTTTGCAATACTTGATGGTTCAAGGGATACATCATGGGTAGGCCTTCGTCGAATGAGTGCGGCAGACGAAGCGTTTCAGGCACGCCATCAGTCGCTGGTGGTGGCTGGGGAAACGGGTCAGGTTTGGGTCAGCACCCTCGCCGCCATAGCAAGATGGGTCGTCATGGCGCCTGCCGCTGCCAAAATGGACCCGATCGCCGCCCACTGCGAGGCATGCTCGCTGCGGGATTCGGCCGCCATGCGTACCGTGCGTTTGCGAACTTTGGGAGGGTACTTCTTCGTTTTCAGGTTCATCAGGGCTCCATCTTCTCAAGCGTCGGAGCCTCCGCAAAGACCGGGATGGTTCGGTTTTTTCATATAATCAATGGCTTGAATGGCTTTAGGGCGGTGACATCCTGATGGTGCACAATACGCCCGGACACCAATCAGAGAGGAATTGCGATGTTCAATGCCAAACAATTACTTGATCAACTGATGCAAAGCGCTCAAGGCATCGCGACTTCACAACCGGTACCAAGCCTGCAGCAGGGAAAGGGCGGGCTACTCGGCCATCCCGCCATTACGGGCGCCTTGTCCGGTGTAGGAGGAGGCCTTCTGGCAGGATTGCTCTTGAACAACAAACAGGTCAGGAAAGTGGGTGGCAAAGTCGCCGCTTATGGCGGTGCCGCGGCGTTGGGGGCGATTGCAATCACGGCCTATCGCAACTGGCAGGCAAACAAGGAACGTCCTGCCAATGTTCCGGCGCAGCAGACTTCTCCGGTCGAACAACAGGCCGCGGCGGCGCTGGAGTTCAACGACATGCCTGCCGAGCAGGTGGAAAACCACAGCCGCACCATGTTATCCGCCATCGTTGCCGCCGCCAAAGCCGACGGGCATTTCGACGAGCGCGAAAAGCAGCTCATCCGGGATCAGGTGAATCAGATCGGCGATGCGGAAACCGTCGACTGGGTCCAGCAGGAAATCCGGAAACCCCTGGATATCGATCAAATCGCCGCTCTGGCCATCTCGCCTGAAATGGCTTCCGAGATGTATCTGGTCAGCCTTGCCATCATCGATGTGCAAAATGATCGCGAGAAGGGCTATCTGGATTCTCTGGCCGAAAAACTCAAGCTGGAGCCTCAACTGCGTACAGAGATTGCGCGTCAGCTGCAGCAGGCCAACCAATAGCCAGTACGTGGCATGTCCCCATGCTTTCATGTTTCCGGCGAACGCTATTGTGATTCGCTGAAGGTATCAGGCAAACGTTCTTGATCTTTCCGGCCTGCCCCGGTTTTCGCGATTGATCGCTGTTCAGGTGGATGAGAGACACGCAGAAAGGGGGCGCATGCCGATAGACCGGATTCGGCGCTATTGACCGGCAACGGGAGAGACGAGCGTCGGGGAGCGGCCTGCAGGCGGATCGGCCTTGAGCCGAGTCTGCCGCCTGCTTGTGAAGCCCGGAATAAGTACAACGACGACTGCCCAGGGCGATGCCCCGCTAGATGCGTGTCGCGTAGAACTCGACGATGCGCTGGAGGTCGAGAGGGAATGGCGCGGCATCCTGCCCGTCGGGGAGATGGGTCAGCCGTGCCGTCTGCGTGGTCGTATCGAGAGCGATCCACTCCGGACGCTCCAGTGCGGGATCTTCGAGGGTAGCGCGGACCAGATCGATCTTCTTTCCCGCTTCGGTCGGGCCAAAGATGTCGCCAACCCGCAAGCGGATGGAGGGGATCGTTACCCGCCGGCCATTCAACGCAACGTGCCCGTGGCTGACCAGTTGCCGGGCGGCCGGAATCGTCGGGGCGAAGCCTGCGCGGAACACGAGGTTGTCCAGCCGGCGTTCCAGGAACTCGACGATCTTGCTGCCGGTTGCCCCTTTCTGTCTCTTGGCGTCCAGTACCACCCGGCGTAGCTGGCGTTCGGAGACGCCATAGTTGAAGCGCAGCTTCTGCTTTTCCATCAACTGCAGGCCGAACTCCGATTTGCGGCCCGATGCCTTGCGGGCGCCGTGCTGACCAGGGGGCTGGGGACGATCCTGCATTGATTTGCGGGCAAGCCCCGGAAGATCAATGCCAAGGGCACGCATAACCTTGAGGCGGGGACCGGTATAACGAGACATAGGTGAACCTTGGTGATGAATTAATGGAAATTCTTGCTGGGGGCCGTCATGAGGCAGGGGGCGACGGAAATCGAGGCGGAGTGGCAATGCACCTTGTGCCACTTGGCCAGGGTTTGCTCCAGGGCGTCTTTCAGGTGGGGGCCAATCTCATCGGCAGCGAACGCCGCAGCTTCCAGATGCGACTGGAGTGCCGCGGTCTTGTTGGCTGTCGCACCCCGCAATGCGGAGGATGACAACAACGTGATGATCGCTGCCAGTCTGAGGTCGAGTGGCATGTCGTCGGTTTCCATGTTGCTCTTTCCTGGCGTGTGGGGATGTAGGTAAGCAAAGATGCTTTGTTGAGAATTATTCTTATGTATGGTGGCAATAAAGTCAACGTATTGATAATCATTACTGTTGATGTAAATGAAAAACCCTGTCTCGATAAACACGACATATGAATAATCAGCGATTGCGGTATTGAAGGAAAATGACGTTGGTCCAGTTCGCCTCGTGTTCGAACTGGATTGCAGGTTGGCAGGTGCTGGCGCCGACGAAGGGCGGCTTCCGTTGGGTGACGCCGGTCCGACTGAGGGAGCGTGATGGTCTTTTGCCGCCAATGCTGGTTCGACAGCAGATGGTGGAAATCAATGTATTGGCAAGGCGCGGAGCGGCAGTTCAGGGGATGGCATGGCAGGCCGGCCTGTCATGCGATACGGTATGTCGGTATTTACGCGATGAACGGCCCGGTCGCTGCCGTAGGTGCATCGTGTCCGGCCAGGCCCGCGCCTCGTCAAAGGGCTTTGTTCCCGGGTGTGGAGTGACGGTATGGCTGCGCCGGATGCCGGCTGGCTCCGCGTGGCAAAAGCATGCATTCATCGATCCCGCCTGCCGAGAACGTATGCACGCCTGCGCTGGGTTCAGCGTTTCTCCTCGGCCGTGGCGCCACTTCCAGCCTCGCCGTCTTCACCATGCTCAGTCGCTGCGACCATCGCTGCCCGCGTTTCCGGCGTTTCCAGGCTGATGCGGCCGAGTGCGCCGCTGCGGTAGTCGAGCAGCAGAATCTGTGCTGCTTTTTCCAGGTCGAGCGCGCCGCCTTTTACCCGGCACCCACGCCGCTTGCCGATGGCTTCGACCAGTGCCGTGCCGTCCATTCCGACGGGATCGAGGCTGTAGCGCGCAGCGAGCAGCTTCGGGTAGCGGGCGAGGAGGATCTCGCCGAGGAAAGCCGCCACTTCTTCGTCGATGACAGCGTTGCGACCAATGGCGTGGCTGGCGGCGAGCATGTAGCCGTCGGCGTCGAAGGCGATCTTCGGCCACATCAGGCCGGGGGTGTCGGTGAGCGTCATTGCATGGCCGAGGTCGAGGGTCTGCTGTTGTTTGGTCACCGCCGGTTCGTCGCCCACTGCCGCTACTTTGCGCTTGAGCAGCGCGTTCATCAGCGTCGATTTGCCGACGTTGGGAATGCCCATGATCATCATGCGCAGCGGCTTCACGCCGTCGCTGCGATGTGGTGCGAGGCTTTGGCACAGCGCCGGGATGCGGGCGACGTCGGCTGGTTTTTTGGCCGACATTGCCACTGCTTTGACGTTGGGCTGGCGGTTGTAGAAGTCCATCCACGCCCGGGTCGCCGCAGGGTCCGCGAGGTCGGCCTTGTTCAATAGCTTGAGGCAGGGGCGGTTCCGGAAGCGGCGCAGCTCCGCGATCATCGGATTGCTGCTTGCCTCGGGCAGGCGCGCGTCGGTCACTTCGATGACGACGTCGATGGCGGCGAGGCGTTCGGCGGCCTGCTTGCGCGCCGAATTCATGTGACCGGGGAACCACTGGATAGGCATGTCGGATCCAACACGGGAAGGGTGAGCACAGGGGCGACATTATCGCCCGGCATGGCCGGTCCGGTAGGTCGTCGATAGGGTGGCGAAATGAACAGGGAGGCGCGACGATGAATGACGATGCCCGCATGCCCCAGTTGCGCGAGCGCCTGCGCGACGCTTGCCGTCGCGACGAAGCCGAGGTGGTGCGTGAGTGCCTGGCCGGCGCACGCTTCACCGCGCAGATGCGCGAACGTATTTTGAACCACGCCCGTCCGCTGGCCGGGGCGGCGCGCACGGCGAGTCTGGAAGGATACGGCGCGGAGGCGTTTTTGCATGCCTATGCGCTGTCCACGCCGGAAGGGGCGGCCTTGATGGGTCTGGCTGAAGCGCTGTTGCGAACGCCTGACGATGCCACCCGCGACTGCCTGATCCGCGACAAGCTTGGGCACGCCGAATGGTTGTTGCGCGCCGGTGTGGCGCCTTCCGCTTATGTGCAGGCTTCGGCCTGGGCGTTGAGGTTCGCCAGCCGTTTGCAGGCTGAGCCGCCGCACGCCGATTTCCTGCATCAGCTTACCGCCCGTGCCGGCGAGCCGCTGGTGCGCCGCGCGGCCTTGACGGCAATACGGTTGTTGGGCCGCCGCTTCGTCATGGGGCGCGATATCGGCGAGGCGCTTGCGCGCGCCACGCGGGCCGAACGCGCGGGTGGGCGACATTCCTACGATATGTTGGGCGAGGCGGCCCGTAGCGCTGCCGATGCGCAACGCTACTTCGATGCTTACGCCCACGCCATTGCCGCTATCGGCGCGAACGCGGCATCAGCCGGTTTTCCCACCGGTTCTTCAGCCCCCTCGGTATTTGCCGCACCGTCGATCTCGGTCAAGCTGTCGGCGTTGCATCCGCGCTATGAGCCGTCGCAAGGCGAACGAGCCGTACGCGAGTTGCTGCCGCGTGTGCGAGCGCTGGCTGGCGCGGCGTGCGAGTACAACATCGGCTTGACGCTCGATGCGGAGGAGTCCGACCGCCTGGCGCTTTCCCTCGATATCGTCGAGGCATTGGCGCGCGCGCCCGAACTCGCCGGCTGGGATGGTCTCGGCCTGGCCGTGCAGGCTTACCAGAAGCGCGCGCTACCGCTGCTCGACTGGCTGGCTGCGCTGGCCCACGGCACTCGCCGCCGCTTGATGGTCCGCCTGGTCAAAGGCGCGTATTGGGATAGCGAAATCAAGGCGGCACAGGAACGCGGTCTCGCCGATTACCCGGTATTCACGCGCAAGCTTGCCACGGATGTGTCCTACCTCGCCTGCGCCCGCCGCTTGTTCGCCGATCCGGTGGCGTTCTACCCTGCATTCGCTACCCACAACGCGCATACCGTGGCTGCCGTGGCCGAACTGGGCGAGGCCGCAGGCCCAGGCGTGGATTGGGAGTTTCAGCGCCTGCACGGCATGGGCAAGGCGCTTCACACTGCCGCCGGGCGCCAGTGGGGGCGGCCGTGCCGCGTTTATGCGCCGGTGGGCGGGCATGAGGATCTGCTTGCCTATCTTGTGCGCCGGTTGCTGGAAAACGGCGCCAATACCTCGTTCGTCAAGCGTATTGCCGATGCTTCCTTGCCGACCGATGCCTTGTTGGACGACCCGGCCGAAGCACTTGCCGCGCTGTCCGACGCCGGCCGTGTGCGCCATCCGCGCCTGCCGTTGCCGCGCGACCTGTACCGCGATTCGGATACTCCGCGCGAAAACAGCGCGGGTGTCGACCTTGCCGATGCCCGCGCTGTCGAAGCACTGCGGCACGCGGTTTGCGCCAGTCGCGAGGTGCCGCTGCGTGCCGGCCCGCTGATCGGTGGCCACGCCGGTACGGGAGAAGCCCGTGCTATCGTCGCGCCGGCCGATCATGATGATCTGGTCGGCTATGTCGCCGATGCCAGTGGTGAAGATATCGAGCGCGCATTTGCGACCGCCGCCGCCGCTTTTCCCGTCTGGCTCGCCACGCCGGTCGAGACGCGTGCCGCCGCGTTGGAGCGTGCGGCCGATCTGCTGCAAGCGCGGCAAGCCGAATTCGTCGCCCTCATCGTGCGCGAAGGCGGCCGCACGCTTGCCGCTGCCGTGGCTGAAACGCGCGAGGCCATCGACTTTTGCCGCTATTACGCGCAACAGGCGCGCAGCGTCTTTGGTCAGCCGCAAACCTTGCACGGCCCCACCGGTGAGCGCAACCGTCTGTATTGGGCCGGGCGAGGCGTGTTCGTTTGCATCAGCCCGTGGAATTTTCCGCTGGCGATCTTCGTCGGTCAGGTTGCCGCCGCGCTGGTTGCCGGTAACACGGTGCTTGCCAAGCCGGCTGAACAGACGCCGCTTGCCGCCGCTGCCGCTGTGCGCTTGCTGCACGAAGCGGGTATTCCCGCCGATACGCTGCAGTTTCTGCCCGGCGATGGCCGTGTCGGCGCCGCACTGGTGGCCGACCGCCGTTGCGCCGGTGTGGCCTTCACCGGTTCCACCATCGTGGCGCGCGTTATCGCACGCAGCCTGGCCGCCGGCAATGGACCCCTGGTGCCATTGATTGCGGAAACCGGCGGGCAGAATGCGCTCATTGCCGATTCTTCAGCACTGCCCGAGCAGATCGTGCGCGATGCGCTCATTTCCGCGTTCGATTCCGCCGGGCAGCGCTGTTCCGCGCTACGGCTGCTGTGCGTGCAGGCGGATATCGCCGATCGTGTCATTGCCATGCTTGCCGGCGCGATGGATGAACTCGTCGTTGGTCCGCCGGATGATCCCGCTACCGACGTCGGCCCGGTGATCGATGCCGATGCCCGTGCCGCGCTCGACGCCCACGTCGCCGAACTGGCTGGCTACGCTCGCCCGATCCGCGTCTGCCGGCTCGACCCTGCGCGTGCCACCGCCAGTACCTACTTCGCGCCGCAGGCGTGGGAGATCGATCGCGCCGGACGCCTGCACAGAGAGGTTTTCGGCCCCGTGCTGCATGTGCTGCGCTGGCATGCGGATGAACTCAATGCGCTGTGCGACGCCATCGCCGCTTTCGGCTACGGTCTTACGCTCGGTATCCACAGCCGCATCGATGCGACGGTGGAGCGTGTCCGCGCCCGCCTGCCGGTCGGTAACACCTATGTGAATCGCAGCGTTATCGGTGCCACGGTCGGTGTCCAGCCTTTCGGCGGCGAGGGCCTGTCCGGCGCCGGGCCGAAGGCCGGTGGCCCGCACTATCTGCTGCGTTTCGCTACCGAGCGCACGGTGTCGGAGGACATTACCGCCAGCGGCGGTAATACCGCACTGCTGACGGACGATGCGGAATAGCGCGTGCCTGCGAGGCAGCGCGAGGTTTGGCCGAGTGTCCGGGAGTCAGTCGATGCCCACAGGTGAAGCGGGCCTGTTTACTTCGACCGTAATGTGAACAAGCTCTTCGTGAATGCCGAGCCGCCGTCTGAAATCGTCCGGCGTCGCGTCGTCCTGAGCGGCAAGCGCGACGATGCAGGCGTATTTGTTTTTGCCGACGCGCCAGACGTGAAGATCGGTGATCTCCGCCCGGCTCGGGCTTGCGTCGATGACCTCGCGAATCTCCGCCACCACCGGCGCGTCCATTTCCGCATCCAGCAGCACGCGGCTGGTATCGCGCAGCAGGCCGTAGGCCCAGATGGCGACCAGCGCGGCGCCGATGATGCCCATGAGCGGGTCGAGCCAGACGGCATCCCATAACTTGCCGCCGAAGAGGGCGACAATGGCGAGGATGGAGGTTGCCGCATCCGCAAGTACATGCAGATAGGCCGAGCGCAGGTTCAGGTCGTGATGCCCGTCGTGCCCGCCGTGGTGGTGCGCATGGTGGTGATCGTGATCCCCATGATGGTGGTGGCCGTTGCCGCTTCCATCCTTGAGCAGCCAGGCGCAGGCGAGATTGACCAGCAGGCCAGCGATCGCGATGGCGATGGCCTGGTCGTAATGGATGGGACTGGGTGCGAGCAGGCGTTCGATGGATTGGTACAGCATCAATCCGGCCACGCCGACGAGAAAGACCGCGCTGGTGTAACCGCCGAGTACCTCGATTTTCCAGGTGCCGAACGCGAAGCGCTGGTCGTGGGCGAAGCGGCGCGCGGCGCCGTAGGCCAGCACCGAAAGACCGAGCGCCAGGGCATGCGAGCTCATGTGCCAGCCATCGGCCAGCAGCGCCATCGAGTTGAACAGCCAGCCGCCGCTGATTTCGGCGACCATCATGATGGCCGTGAGGATGACGGCCCAGCGCGTGTTACGCTCGGCCAGTGGATTGCCCTGGTCAAAAACGTGTGAGTGGCGCCGGTTTTCGATCGTTAAAGAGGACATGACAGGCTGTACTGGAATGGTTTATATACTATACCCCAGTATAGTAATTTTGTGAGCGATGGAGTGTATGGCCCATACGATCAAGACGAAGAAGGCGTTGTTGACCCGCATCCGGCGCATCAAGGGGCAGGCGGAGGCACTTGAAAAAGCCGTGGAGCAGGAAGCGGCGTGTGCGGCCGTGCTGCAGCAGATCGCTGCGGTTCGCGGGGCGGTGAATGGCTTGATGGCGGAGGTGTTGGAAGGGCACATCCGCGAGCATCTGGTCGGAGGTGCCGGCGAACCTGCCGTGCAGGAGGATCTGGATACGGTTGTGGCGGTGGTGCGTGCCTATCTCAAGTGACCTGGCCGCGCATTGGCGCGGCGCGGTTCAAAGTGTGAATGGCACGCGCAACGTGAGCTGCATGTCCGGCGTGTCTCGGGTCACGCCGATGCCGAGCGACAGGTTGATCGTCTGCTGCGTGCTCAGGCGATAGGAATAACCCAGCAGCAGGGTGCCCAGTTGAATGCGCACGCCCGGTACCGAATAGGAACTGCCGTCGCTGCGCAGGATCGAGCTTTCCGTCTTGCCGACCGACAGATGGTCGTAGCCGATGCTGAACGAGGAGCGCTCGTTCAGCGCCAGGCCCATGCCGAAGTTGAAGCCGAACACGCCGCCGGGCTGGATGTGCTTGTATTCCAGTTCGGCGCCGACGGTATTGGCGCGCACGTTGTCGCGCGCAAAGCTGTATTGGTAGCTGATACCGCCGAAGAACACCGCCGGATCGGAAGGAACCAGCACGGTCAATCCCGGTTGCAGCAGGTAGAAACCCGAGCCGGTGGGCAGTTCTTCCTGCCCGCCGGTGAGCCGTGCGCCATCTATCGTGAAATTGGTGCGTACCTCGAACGGGTCCTTGCCGGTGCGCGACTTGAAGCGCAGGGAGGCGATGTAGTAGGGGCTGTCGTTGCCGCCGTCGTTCAGTTGGTAGCGGCCGATCAGTTCGGCATCGCCGATGTTCTTGCCGTCTACGTCGGTCAGGATTTCATTGACCCTGTCGGGGGAGGCGATTTCCCGCCCGAGATAGGAGTCGAAACGATAGACATAGGGGACGCGCGCTTCCATTTCGAAGCGATTGGTGATGCCTCGGCGCACGGCGAGATTGGCGGTGAAGGTGTTCTGCTTGACTTGGCGCACGTCGATCAGGCCGATGAGAATGGCCGGAATCACCGTGTAGCCCACCAGCGCGACGCGGTTGCTGGAGGAATAGGCGTATTGCAGTGAAGGCTCGACGATCCATTGGCCCGGCTGCGTGAGTACGCCAGGCTGTTCGAAAATGGGTGCGACCTCGGGCGGGCGGGTGGGGCGTTCGGGCGCCTGGCCGACCGGTTCCGGCGCGGTATCGGCCGTTGTGGCTGGTGCCTGGGCTATCGATGTCGGTTTGGCGTTGTCACCCGCGTCGGCGCCGCGCCCGCGTAGACCACCCAGTGTCGTGCGCAGTGCCTTGACGGCTGCTTCCTGCTGCGCGATGTTGCGTTTGAGTCGTTCGATTTCCTGCGTTTGTGCGTCGATCTGCTGGCGGAGTTGCTCCAGTGCGTTCCCGCTTTCTTCCGCTGCCAGGCTTGCCGGCCCCGCAGCGGCGAGCAGCAACCCGGCCACGCTCGATTTCAATGTCATTTTCCCGGCCAGACGCAGGGGTGACCTCATCTTGTTGTCTCCTGTCGGGCGGCGGCGTGCAAGGACCCACGCGGGTGGCCGCGATGTTCTCGGTGCTTTTCTTCAGAGCACGATCTTCAGGCGGTCGATCATGCGGTAGAGGGTGACGCGGGATACGCCCAACTGACGCGCGGTTTCGGAAACGTTGTTCTGGTACTTCTTGAGGCTGTTCTCGATGATCGTGCGCTCGGCCGAGGCACGCACTTCGTCCAGCGTGGGTGCCGCGATGCCGTTGTCGCCTCCCGGCGGCAGGCCGAGGTCGGCGGCGCTGGCGAGTTTGTTTTCGCTCATGATCATCGCGTGCTGCACGCGGTTGATGAGTTCGCGCACATTGCCCGGCCAGTCGTATTCGAGCATCGCCTGCAAGGCTTCGGAGCCGAATCCTTTCAATTGCGGGCTTTTCTGCTCCAGGTTGTGGGCGAAGACGGCCTGGACCAGCGGCGGGATGTCGTCCTTGCGCTCGCGCAACGGCGGCACCTTGAGGTGGAGTACATTGAGGCGGTAATACAAGTCTTCGCGGAAGCGGCCTTCGGCAACGGCGCGGTCCAGATCGACGTGCGTGGCGGCGATCACCCGCACGTTCATTCGCAGCCGTTCGGTCGCGCCGACGCGCACGATGGTTTTTTCCTGCAGGAAACGCAGCAGGTTCGCCTGCAGATCCAAGGGCAGGTCGCCGATCTCGTCGAGGAACAGTACCCCGTCGTTGGCTGCCTCGATATTGCCGATCTTGCGTTGGCTGGCGCCGGTGAAAGCGCCGCGTTCATAGCCGAACAGCTCCGAATGGATCAGATTGGGGGCGATCGCTCCGCAGTTCATTGCGATGAAGGGGCCGCGTGCGCGTGCCGAATGCGCATGGATCGCGCGGGCCACCAGATCCTTGCCGGTGCCCGATTCGCCGCCGATCAGTACAGGCGCGTCGACAGCGACGATGCGATCGATCTGGCGATACAGCCGCAGCATTTCCAGGCTGTGTCCGTCCATGCCGTAGCGTGCGCCATCGCGTTCGCATGCCTTGTCGCGGCAACACGCCATCGCTTTACCGTGAGCGTGCCCGAGCGTGATCTCGAGGCGCTCGCGATCCAGTGGCAGTGAGTGGAAATCGTGGAAGCTTTTCAGCACCGGCGGTGCCAGCGCCTGACTGCCGTGCAAATTCTTGCCGAACACGGCGATCCATTCGATGTCATGGCAAGCGAGCAGGGATTCGACGCTTTGCGGCGGCCACGGCTGTTTGTCGTCGAACGCCATGAGACCGACACGTGCGGTACACGTCGATAACAATCGGCGTGCACCTTCCACTGTCGCCGCGACCTGGAAATCCCACGCCGGCAGTTGCAATGCCGTCAGCGCCGTGCTGACGGCACCTGTACTGTCCAGGAGTACTCCATTGCGTCTGACCATGGAGCGGCGGGCCTCCAGTGGGTTTCGATTGCATGAGAAGCGTTGTGGGAGCGCAAACCGCGTGACAACGCTCCAGGCGCCGAACCTGTTTCTCGTGAAAAAACGGCGCAACGGCACGTCATGCTAGCAAGTCCGACGCGCCTTTTTTAGACGTGGCTTACCCATTTCGGGCGGAGGGCGGGCGATGAATACGGTGGTTCGGAAGGAGGATCTGCCGCTGTTCAAGGGACAGGGCGGAGCGGTGGGCACGCGTAAAGCAAAACGGCCACTCGATGAGTGGCCGCTTCGCTTTGAATCTTGGTCGGGGAAAGAGGATTCGAACCTCCGGCCCCTGCGTCCCGAACGCAGTGCTCTACCAGGCTGAGCTATTCCCCGAGTTGGTTGGTTACTACTGTTATTGCTTGAACTGCTTTTCTTCGCGGTTTGCCGAAACGACGATAATCAGTTGTTTCGGTCAGTGATCTCTGACGACTGCAAAGTCTGCTAATTTTAGCAGCGCTTCTTTGAAATTGGAAGGAGGAAGCAGCTTAATCGCCTCCATTGCGAGTCGTGTTTCCGTCGCCGCGTAGCGGCGTGCTTCGTCCAGCGCGCCAGTTTGCTGCACGGCCACGAGCACGGCCGCGAAATCGTCGCGGCCACCGGTCTCGATGGCCCTGCGTACCAGTGCGGCTTGCTCGGTTGTGCCGTGCTCCATGACATAGATCAGCGGCAGGGTAGGTTTGCCCTCGGCGAGATCGTCGCCCAGGTGTTTGCCGGTAATGGCTTCTTCGGCAGAGTAGTCGAGCACGTCGTCGATCAACTGGAAGGCCGTGCCCAGGTGCATGCCGAAGGCGGCCAGGCTGTTTTCCAGGATTTCGTCCACGCCGCCGAGAATGCCGCCCAGGCGCGCCGCAGCCTCGAACAGCTTGGCGGTCTTGTAGCGGATCACCCGCAGGTAATCGTTGATGCCGACGTCCGCGTTGTGGCAGTTGAGCAACTGCAGCACTTCGCCCTCGGCGATGATATTGGTGGCGTCGGCCAGCACCTGCATGACGCGCATGCTGTCCACGCCCACCATCATCTGGAAGGCGCGGGTGTAGAGAAAGTCGCCTACCAGCACGGAGGCGGCGTTACCGAACAGCGCGTTGGCGGTTTGATTGCCGCGTCGAAGTTCCGATTCGTCCACCACGTCGTCGTGCAGCAGCGTGGCGGTGTGGATGAATTCGATCACCGCGGCCAGTTCATGATGCCGCCTGCCCTCGTAGCCCACGGCCCCTGCGGCGAACAACACCAGGGCGGGTCGGAGGCGCTTGCCACCGCTGTTGATGATGTATTCCGCCACCTGGCGGATCAACACCACGTCGGAATGGAGCGAGCGGCGAATGACCTCATCGACCGCCTGCATGTCTGCGGCGATCGGCGCGAAAATCTGCTGGACGGACACGAGAAAAGGGGACCGTTGGCGGAAAGAGTCGGATGGTAGGGGGCGCCCGTCCGCCCCGTCAAGGACGGTCGGCAAAGTGGGGGCGTGCCCCCCATTTTTCCTGGAAGGGGCGTGGTGCGGTCGCAACGGCCGCGGATTTGCGAAAACGCGCTGCAGGGGGCATGGAAAGCGGCCGATTCGTCAGGCGTGCGCTTATCCCATACGATTGTCCCGGTCGCGTAGCCGCTTTACACTGGACTCACCAGCTTATCGGAGTATTTCACCCATGCGCTTGATTCTTATCCTGATTGTGTTGGCCGTTGTCGGGTGGTTGGCCGTGACTTCGCTCCGGTCGCAGACCGATGCCGTCGGCGATGCGGCGCGCCAGGTGGGCATCGACGTGCCGCGGGATGCAACGCCGAGCCAGCAGGTGGAAGCGGTCGGCAAGGCCGTCGAGCAGATGCAGGCCCAGCACATCGAACAGCAGCGCAAGCAGATCGAAGAAGCCACGAGCGGCCAGGTAGCGCGGGAGCAATAAACGCGCTGTGGGGCGGTCGTTTCTTTTCAGGCTTTGCCGGAATCATGCGGCATCGGGAACTGGCGCGGTATGAACCCGCAAACGTTGATGGCCCCAAAGCGCTATCAACAACACCAAAACCCCTGCGCACAGAGCCACTGTGAATCCGGCTCGCGCTCCTTCGTCATCCACCACCTGACCAGACACCGCTGCGCCCAGTGCCACTCCGATATTCAGCCCCGCCAGCAGCCATGTCATACCTTCGGTCAACTGCCGCTCCGGCACCATCCGCTCGACCAGAGACATCGCCACGATCATCGTGGGTGCAAAGAACATGCCGGCCACCAGCACGGCGGAGGCCAGTGCGGGAATGTTGCTTGCCAGCAGCAGGGGCAGGGTGGTCGCAGCCGTTGCCAACCCTCCCAGCAAGAGCAAGCGGTGCAATGGGGTTTGCCACTTGAATGCGCCGAACAGCAGACCGGCCAGACACGAACCCACGGCATAGGCCGACAGAACCAGACTGGCAGCAGCCGGCTGCCCCAATTGCGCGGCGAAGGCCACGCTGACGATATCTACCGTGCCGACAATGACACCCATCGCCACCATTAACAGCGTCAGCAAGCGCACATTCGCCAACCGGATGACCGATCCGGAACGATTTGCGGTGCCATTCTGTGCTTCGACCGGAGGCTCCGTACGGCGCTGCGCTATCAGCGTCAGCACGCCAAGAGCCAACAGCACTGCAGCCGCCATGGGGCCGGCCAGGGGAAACACCGCCACGGACAAACCCACTGACAAAGGCGGCCCGGCGATGAAGGTCACTTCATCCAGCACCGTTTCCAGTGCATATGCCGTCTGCAGTCGTGGCCGCCCCCGATAAATCGCCGTCCAGCGAGCCCGCACCATCGCCGACATGCTGGGCATGAATCCCGCCAGCAGAGCTCCGACGAATAAGGTCCAGTCCGGTGCCTGTCGCCAGGAACAAGCGAGCAGAAACAGCATACCGATGACGCTGATGGCCGTCGCCGCGGGCAAAACGCGGCTTTGCCCATGACGGTCCACCAGACGGGAGACCTGTGGCGACAGTAGCGCATAGGTCATCACGAAGGTTGCCGACACAGCACCGGCTAGCGCGTAGCTGCCGCGTAGTTGCGCCAGCATGGTGATAATGCCGATACCGGTCATGGGCAGCGAAATCCGCGCCAGCAGACCAGCCAGGGCGAAGCCCTTGGCGCCGGGGGTAGCAAAAAGTTCTCGGTAAGGGCTGGCCATCTCGCTCTCCAGTAGGTCCACGCTTGCCATAGCGGTGAGGTGTCGAGACAATACATACGTTCTGTATGTATATAACCATACATTCATACGGCGTGAATGTAAATAATCGTATAATTCGTATGTAAAGGAGAGATGATGGTTCGTCGCACCCGCGCTGAAATGGAAGAAACCCGGGCCACGCTGTTGGCGACTGCACGCAAGGTCTTTGGTGAACGCGGCTATGCCGACACCTCCATGGACGATCTCACCGCACAGGCGAGCTTGACCCGTGGGGCGCTATACCATCACTTCGGCGACAAGAAGGGGCTGTTAGCCGCGGTGGTAGCGCAGATCGACGCAGAGATGGATGCTCGCCTGCAAGCAATCTCTGACACGGCTGAAGATGCATGGGAAGGCTTTTGCAACCGCTGCCGCGCCTATCTGGAGATGACACTTGAACCGGAAATCCAGCGCATCGTGCTGCGCGATGCCAGAGCCGTGCTGGGTGGCGCTTCGCTGGACTCGCAACGCCACTGCATCAAGTCGATGCAGCGACTGATCGACAATCTCATGCAGCAGGGTGTCGTGGTCGAGGTCGACTCGCAGGCTCTGGCATCGCAGATTTATGGCGGCTTGGCGGAAACAGCGTTCTGGATCGCAGATGGTGACGATGGCAAGGCACGGTTGGCGCGAAGCGTGACGGCTTTGGAGTTGCTGCTGCGTGGATTGCTGGTCAAGTCGTCATAACCCATGAGACGCTGAACCTGCGTTGCCGCCCAGAGCGTGTTATGAGCTTTGAGTCGTTGCAATCATGGTGTGTGGATGACGCCTTGTAGACCGTAGTTTGCGCCGGGGTTGTCGGTGATGATCGAATCCACGCCCCAGGACAGCAACCGTGCGATCCTGACCATATCGTTTTCGGTGTAAAGCGCGAGCCGGTACCCCGCCGCGCGTACAGTGCGGGTGAGTGCTTCGTCGACATGGCGGGTATCGGCATGCAGCGCGATGGCGCCAACGGCGATGCAGCGCGCCTGCCAATCCGCTGGTATGTGTTCGACGAGCAGGCCGCGTGGGTATTCCGGACACTGCTCGGCCGCCGCCAGTAACGCAACGGGCGAAAAGGACGACAGCAACAGACCCGGGGCGAAAGAGCGCCAGTTCTGGCGCAGGCAGTGTCCGACAGCGCGGCCGGTGGCGGCATCGTGTCCGGTAGAGGGCTTGATCTCGATATTCACGGCCAGATCGAGCGTGGTACAACGCGCCAGGGCTTCGTCCAGCGTCGGCAGGCGCTCTCCGGCAAAGCGGGGCGCGAACCAGGCGCCGGCATCGAGACCGCGCAGCGCGGCGGCGCTGGTGGCCGCTACGCGGCCACAACCGTCGGTGGTGCGTTCCAGGGTTTCATCGTGGATCAGTAGCGGCACGCCGTCGGCCGACAGCATGACGTCGAATTCGACGCCACGGCAGCCTTGCGCGGCGGCGACATCGAGTCCGACCAAGGTGTTTTCCGGCGCCAGCGCACCGCCACAGCGGTGCGCCACAATCGGCGGCAAGGGCCATGCCGCCGCGCCGTGCATGTTTTTTGTGCCGTTATTTGGCTGCGCGACGTGCCTGGCTTGCTTGCGCAACGGGTTGGGTTGGACGTGCCGCAGGCTGGCTGGCGCGCGTCACGGCGGTATCGAGTGCTTCCTTGGCCGGCTTGCGATCGGCCCAGACGAAGGCGAGTTCTTCGTCGATGATGCGGCGCACGTTCTGGCGCTCCATCGTCGGTTGCGCGGCCGATACGGTCGTGGTCGGCTTGTTGGTGAGTTGTGCCACGGCAACACGGATATTTTCCAGGTCCGCGCCCAGCAGATCGCTCTGCGAGGCCAGCAAGCCGGCACGGTTCAGCGGCAGATAGCCGGTTTCGCGTTGCCATGCGACCTGATTTTCCGCTTGCAGCCAGAAGTTGACGAAGCGCGCCATCGCCTTGTATTCGTTCGGCTTCTTGCCGGAAGCCGCCCACATCGCGGGTCCGTCGGCGAGCGTATTTTGCGGCGCGCCGGGAAAATCGTCGTAGTAGGGCAGGCGTACCACGCCGATATCCATGTCGCCTTTGCGGTGGAAGTCGGCCCAGCTCGCGGATGGCGCGGCGATCACCGCGCAGTCTCCGGTCGCGAAGCGCTGTTCCGCTTCGCCGCCGTTGTCGAAAATGCGCAGATAGCTGGCACGATACCAACTGGCCATCATCGCCACGTGCTTGACCTGGAACATGCCGTTGAACGAGGGCTGGATGCCCTTGCCGCGCGCTGCGGCGACCGGCTCGTTATGCCAGGCGCTGAGGTTTTCGACCATGACCCGGCCTGGCTCCGATACCGTGTAGGGGCAAGTCAGCCCCGTGTCGACCAGGCGTCCCAAGGCATGTTGAAGGTCGAGCCAGGTGCCGAGCTGGGTCGAATCGGGATTGAGTCCCGCGCGACGGAACGCGTCGCGGTTGTAGAACAGCACCGGGGTGGACAAACCCACTGGCAGCGCCAGCAGGCGGCCCTGCGTATCGACCGGGGTGCGTGTCATCATCGCTGGCGGGCGCAAGGTCTGGAGCGGCACGCCGGCGTCTTTCATCAGGGCGTACAATGGTTTGAAGCGTGGTTTGCCAGCCAGGAAATCTTCTTCTTCATCGCCGCCCAGGATGAGCAGGTGCGGTGCGCTTCCGGTGCGCCAATCGCGCTCCACCAATTTCGCCTGAACGGTTCCACTGTTCTGCGCGTTGAAGCGCTGAACCAGTTCCTCCAGCGCACTGGCCTTGGTCGGAGGCAGGTTGTGGAGAATTTCCATTTGCAGGATTTGTTCGGGCTTCGGCTCGGGTTTTTTGGCGTCGGCTTTTTTCGCCGGCGCCGCGTGCAGCGGCAGTGCCAGCGCGAACAGACCAAGCAGGGCGAGCCGGCATATGCGGCTGTTGAACTTTCTTGAACTCATTGCCTTGAATACGCTCGATAAGAAGAAGGTAAAACAAAGAAGGCGGGACACAAGCAAACTGCGGGGATTATAGTCACCGTTTGTCGGACGAGCGTGAAGGGAAAAAGTAACGCTGGCGTCGCGTTGGATGCGAAAGACGTCAAGATTTCCCCCGCCCGTGACGTTAAGTCTGACAACCAGGCCTCACTGCTCAAGATACGGTCGAATCGGCATGCGCAAATTTTCCTTGTTTTCCTATCCAGCCCTGTTCCTGCTTTTGCCGCTTTTGGGCGGCTGCGAGCAGATCGGCGAACTCCTGGATCTGCCCGATCCGAAGAAGGAAGCGGCACATGCCGAGGCCGAGGGCCGCGCCATCGGCGGTGCCTGCCGGCATGCCGGCCGCTCGCTGGAGGACTGCTATGCCCTCAATGCCTCGGCGCAGAAAGCATGGGTGTTCGCAGGCTGGAAGGATATGAACGACTACATGATGGCGAACAAGATCGAGGTCGTGCCATCCAAGCTGCCGCAAACAGTGCCGGTGCCCTCGAGCGTGGCGGAGAGCACCGCGCCGACGTCGACGCATTCGGTCGACACGGCGCCGGCCACACCGAAGCAATAGGCCTGGTTCAAGGCGCCGGGTTGCTGTATTGCAGGTGGATGGCCTCGATCCCGGCGGCAAGCTCGGGCGCGATATCCACATTCCACGCGGCGAGGTTTTCTTCCAGTTGTGCCATTGTCGTCGCGCCGATGATGGTGCTGGCGACGCAGGTTTGGCGATAGACGAAGGTCAGCGCCAGTTGTGTCGGCGCGAGGCCGTGGCGGCGGGCGAGCGCGGCGTAGGCGGCTACCGCCGGGGCAACGTTGGGTTTGGCGTAACGTTGCCCGAATTGGGCAAACAGTGTGATACGCCCGCTGGCTGCCGGATCGGCCAGGTATTTTCCCGATAACAATCCGAAAGCCAGTGGCGAATAGGCGAGCAGGCCGATGCGTTCGCGGTGGCAGACTTCGGCCAGGCCGTACTCGAATACGCGGTTGAGCAGGCTGTAGGCGTTCTGTATCGACACCACGCGCGGCAGTTTCAGTTCGGTGGCAAGGCGGGCGAATTCCATGACGCCCCACGGGTGTTCGTTCGACAGGCCGATGCGGCGTATCTTGCCTTCCGCCACCAGTTCGGCGAGCGTTTCCAGTTGGGCGCGGATCGGGGTGCAGGCGCGCTCTTTTGCCGGGTCGTACTGCCATTGGCCGAACATCGGCTGGTTGCGCTCGGGCCAGTGCAGTTGATAGAGGTCGATGTAATCGGTGCGCAGCCGCCGCAGGCTGCCTTCCACCGCGGCGCGCAGGTTGGCGCGATCCAGTGCCGGCGGGCCGCCGCGTATCCAGTGCAGGCTGCGCGCGGGTCCCGCCGCCTTGGTTGCCAGCACGATGCGCTCGCGCGGCTTGCCAGCGAGCCAGGAGCCGACGATGCGCTCGGTCGCGCCGGATGTTTCTTCCCGCGCGGGCACCGGGTACATCTCGGCGGTGTCGATGAAGTTGATGCCGTGCTCGAACGCGCGGTCGAGCTGCGCATGGCCTTCCGCTTCGTCGTTCTGCTGGCCGAAGGTCATTGTGCCAAGGCAGATCGCCGAGACTTTCGGCCCGCCTTCGCCCAACTCCCAATACGTCATTGCGCGTTGCGTCATGCTCGTTTTCTCCTGTCGGGTGGGGCGTGGCTGCTCGCGTAATGCGTCGCGGCAACCTATCATTCCGCCTTTCGTCCGATGATACCCCGGCGCATCGGGGTTGCTGCCCGATGTCCTCTGGTTCCTCCGCTCCGAATTTCCCCATTTCCGGCTTGCTCGGTTATTGCCGTGCCGGTTTCGAAAAAGAACTGGCCGCCGAACTCGACGACCTTGCCGCCGATGCCGGTTTGATCGGCTATACCCGTGCCGAACCTGGCACTGCCTACGCCGTGTTCGAAACCTTCGAACCGGTGCCGATGAGCGTGCTGAACGAGCGCGTGAATTGGCGCACCCCGGTTTTTGCCCGACAGTTGTTGCCCTGGTTTGCCCGCGTAACCGATCTGCCCGAGCGTGACCGCGCCAGCCCGCTGGTGGCAGCCGCAAGGGAGAGCGGGCAGCGTTTCAAAAGTGTGGTGCTGGAAACGCCGGATACCGACGAGGCCAAGCAACGTTCGGGTTTTTGCCGCCGTTTCGCCGAACCGCTGACACGCGAATTGGAAAAGGCCGGCGCACTCCGGTCCAGCCGTGTCGGTCTGCCGGTGCTTCACGTGATGTTTGCCGATGCCACCAGTGCCTGGCTCGCCTGCGGCCTGGACGGACGCTGTGCGCCGTGGCCGATGGGCATTCCGCGCCTGCGCATGCCGTCGGGGGCACCTAGCCGCTCGACGCTGAAGCTCGCCGAAGCGTTCATGACTTTGCTGGGCGATGAGGAGCGTGAAATGGCTCTGCGCGCCGGCATGCGCGCGGTCGATCTGGGCGCGGCGCCCGGCGGCTGGACGTGGCAGCTTGCCCAGCGCGGCATCCGCGTGACCGCGGTGGACAATGGCCCGATACGCGCCACGGTGATGGCGACCGAAATGGTCGAACACCTGCGCGCGGACGGTTTCATCTGGCGTCCGTCGCGCCCGGTGGATTGGATGGTGTGCGACATGGTCGAGCAGCCTTCCCGCATCGCCACGCTGGCGGCGGATTGGATCGGCTCCGGGCGCTGCCGGCATACCGTGTTCAACCTCAAGCTGCCGATGAAACGCCGGCTGCACGCGGTGGAGCAATGCCGGGAACTGATCCGCAAGCGTCTGGCGAGCGTCGGTCCATATGATCTGCGCATCAAGCAGCTTTACCACGACCGGGAAGAGGTCACTGCGTACCTTACGCTGAAGAAATAGTCGAAAGCGGGGCGTCCGCGCGCTGGTGCCCGATAAAATCGCTTTGTGGATGAAGGGCTTGCTATAATCTACGAGTTCTATCGAATACTTGGCTCGCCGGCTGGCGCGGTTTTTTCGGAGCGGTTTGGCTCCACGCAATAAGCATTCAGCCGCCGCGCCCGGCCCCCGCATTTTGCGAGGGCCGCTCAACAGAAAAGGCGCCCATGAGTTTTGCCGATCTCGGCTTGATCCCCGAACTGCTGCAAGCCGTAGCCGATGCCGGCTACACCAACCCCACACCGATCCAGCGTCAAGCCATTCCCATCGTCATCGCCGGTGACGACGTCATGGGCGGCGCGCAGACCGGCACCGGCAAGACCGCCGGCTTCACGCTGCCGTTGCTGCAACGCCTTTCCCGCCACGCCAACACCAGCACCTCGCCGGCGCGCCATCAGACGCGCGCGCTGATCCTCGCGCCGACGCGCGAACTGGCGATGCAGGTGCACGAATCGGTCCAGACCTACAGCAAACATATACCGCTGCGCTCGGTCTGCATTTACGGCGGCGTGGACATGAATCCGCAGATCCAGGAACTGCGCCGGGGCATCGAGGTCGTCATCGCCACGCCGGGGCGGCTGCTCGACCATGTGCAGCAGAAAACCATCCAGCTCGGCCAGGTGGAGGTGCTCGTGCTCGACGAGGCCGACCGCATGCTCGACATGGGTTTCATCCCCGACATCAAGCGCATCCTCGCGTTGTTGCCGGCCAGCCGCCAGAGCCTGTTGTTTTCCGCCACGTTCTCGGACGAGATCAAGAAGCTCGCCGACCAGATGCTGAAAAACCCGCGCCTGATCGAAGTTGCGCGCCGCAACATGGTGTCGGAAACCATCAGTCACTGCGTCCATCCCGTCTCGTCGGGGCTCAAGCGCAACCTGCTCGCCCATCTGCTGCGCCATCAACCCGATACGCAGGCGCTGGTGTTCGTCGATACCAAGCTCGCCTGTGCCCGTTTGGCCCACTTCCTTGCCCGGCACGATATTTCCGCCGACGCCATCCACGGCGACAAGGGCCAGCAGCAGCGCACCGAAACGCTCGACGCGTTCAAGAGCGGCCGTCTGCGCGTGCTGGTGGCGACGGACGTCGCCGCGCGTGGCCTCGATATCGACGAACTGCCCTACGTCATCAACTTCGAGTTGCCCCACACCGCCGAGGATTACGTACACCGTATCGGCCGTACCGGCCGCGCCGGTCACCAGGGCAATGCCGTATCGCTGGTGTGCGCGGAGGAAAAGCATCGCCTTGCCGAAATCCAGAAGCTCATCAAGCTCGATATTCCGCAGGAAGTGGTTCCCGGTTTCGATCCCGAGCCTGAATTTTTCGAGGCAGGCTCCAGAAGCGCCAGAGGGCGCCGCGCGCCTGCGGCGGCGAATGCCGTCGCACCGAGCCCGAGCCGCGCGCGTTCACCGCAGGCAGCCGACAGCCGGCGGGTATCGAAATCCACCATTGCCGCCGATGGCTTCGACTACAGTAGACCGTACGAGCCCAAATCCTGCGAGCCGGCTTCTGGCGCGGCAGCCGCCAAAACGAACGTGGATGCGGCGCCCGCAGCCGCGTCGCGCCGTCCCGCGCGTCAGCTCGCTTTCCTGCTTGGCGGCGCGAAACAGAAATAAGGCCGGCAATTCCGGTTATTCCCCTGTTTCGTTGCGGTGGGGTTCAAGTATTCTGGGTCTTCGCCGTTAAGCGACCCAACACTTGGACATGCTGCCGCCGATGAATCCCGCCGGCCCCCCCCGGGGCGACAATCCCTCTTCCGAGCCTTTCGTCCCCGACCTGTCGGAGGGGGCGGAAACCGGGGTATACCTCGCGTTGCTCGAGTTGTTGGACGAAGGGCTGATCATCACGGGCGACGAAGTCATCATCGACGCCAACAGTGCTGCCTGCCGCTTGCTGGAACGCGAATACCGCCAGATCGCCGGCAGGCCGCTGGCGGAGTTGTTTCCGTCCGAGCGGGCGTTTCTCGATGCCCGTGCGCGCCTGTTCATCCAGGGCGAAATGCGCGGCAGCCTGCGCGTTGCCTTGCCTGGCGGTCGGCACCGCGATTTCCGTTTCATCGCCGCCGCGCGACTGCGCCCTGGCATCCATGCGCTGATTCTGAGTCGCGATTGGTTGGCCGAAACAACGCCTGAAGCGAGTTCCGGGTTCAATGCCGAAGTCGTTCTGGAAGCCGGCGGTGCTTCACGACATGACGAACTGTGGCCGCGTCTGGCTGCCGCGCTTGCACAACCGGTGATCGTTCTCGACGCCGTCGGTCTGGTTGCGGCCGCCAATGCCGCCGCGCTGACGTTGCTCAGCATGGCGCGCACGGCGGTCGTCGGCCACCCCGCGAGCGAGGTGTTCGCCATCGATTGGCCGGCCGACGGCGCGCCGCCGTTGGCGCACTTGCGCCCCGTGGGCGGAGGTGAAACGCAGACCGCCCGCGTTCTCGCCGGTCCGCATCCCGGTTGGCGCTTGCTGGTTCTGCCGCCGCATGTCGAGGCGGCGAAAAAAGGCACGGCCATTCTGGAAAAGGCCAGGGTGGCCGATGCGCGAGTGCGCCTTCCGGTGGAGGTGTTCGATGCCGCCAGCCAGGCGATTTTCGTCAGCGATGCGGAAAACCGCATCGTCGACGTCAACCGTGCGTTTATCGACATCACCGGCTACAGCCGCAAGGACGTGATCGGCAAGGATCCGGCCGTGCTCGGCGCCAGTTGCCACGAACCCGGTTTTTTCCGCACGATGTGGCAAAGCCTTGGTGAAACCGGCCAATGGCAGGGCGAAATCTGGAACCGGCGCAAGAATGGCGATGTGTATTCCGGCTGGCTGGCGATAAGCGCGGTGCGGGATGCGCATGGCGCCGCCCGCAACTACATCGGCATTCTTTCCGACCTGACCGCCAGGTGGCGGATGGAATCGTGTGCCGATTACGTATCGCATCACGATACGTTGACCGGTTTGCCCAACCGGCGCTTGCTGGAGCAGCGCTTTGCCGCCGTGGCCGAGCATGTTCTCCTCCGCCATCGCGGCAGCGTGGGCATCCTGCGTATCGACGTCGAGGGTTTCAAGGCCTTCAATCGCGAGTACGGCGCGAACACCGGGGATGCCGTTCTGTGCCAGATTGCCCGCCGCCTGCTGGCCGCATTGCCGCGCGGTGCGATGATTGCCCGTGAAGGCTGCGACAGCTTTCTCGTTTTGTTGCCCGCGCTCGAGCAGGAAAGCGACGCCAGCCGCATCGGTGCGGGTCTGCTTGCCGCCATGGCGCCGCCGTTCGAAACCGGGCGCGGTGAAGCGTGCCTGGGCGCCAGCATCGGTGCCGTGCTGTTTCCCGCTGACGGCGATGCTTTCGATATCTTGCTCGGCAGGGCCGATGCCGCTCTGCTGCGTGCCCGTCAGCCGGATGGCGATGGCTACCAGCGCTACGTCGCCGATCTGGATGGGCCGGGAATTCTGCACAGGGTGTTCGAGGCCAACCTGCGTCATGCGGTCGAGCGCGAGCAATTGGCGGTGTATTTCCAGCCGTTGGTCGATGCCCGCAGCGGCCGAATTTGTGCCGGCGAAGCCTTGCTGCGCTGGCTGCATCCCGAGCTTGGCTTGATCCCGTTCCGCAGCTTTGCCGCCGTCGCCCGCGACAGCGGCCTGATCGTCGACCTGGGCGATTGGGCGTTGCGTACCGCTTGCCTTGCCGCAGCGGGGTGGACGCATGGCGCCGATGGCGCCGCGCCGATGGTCACGGTCAATATCGCCATCGAACAAGTCATGCGGCGCGATTTCGTCGAACGCGTGCAACAGGCGCTGGCCGACGCCGCGCTGGCGCCGGAGCGCCTCGAGTTGGACATCGACGAGCAGATTTTGACGGAAGACAGCGCCCATGCGGCCGATACCTTGGCCGCGCTGGCCGCGCTTGGCGTGCATCTGGCCATCGACGATTTCGGCCGGGGTCTCAGCGCCATTCCCAAGCTCAAGCTTTATCCGGTGCGGGCGTTGAAGCTGGACCCGGCGTTGGTGCGCGAGGTGGGACGGAGCGAGCAGAGCGAGGCGATCGTCGAGGCCATTGCCAGTCTGGCAGGCGTGCTCGATCTCAAGATCTTCGCGCGCGGCGTCGAAAATGCGGCGCAGCAGGCTTTTCTTTCAGCCCTCGGCTGCCATCTGCAACAAGGGCCGTTGTTCGGTAAGCCGATGGCGCAGACGGAATTCGCCGCGTTTCTCGCCGCCCGCGGCGATAGCGCTTGAAGCACGCCAATCCAGCGCCGATCCGTTCAGTAATCGAGCAGGGTCCGGCAGTTTTCCTCGCGCCCCGTCATGGCGCTGAAACGTTTCAGCCGTTCGCGCACGAAATCGTCGGGAACACGGCGGTTGGCGCAGTATTCGCGTAGCTGCATGGCGTAGGCGAGGTATTGCATATCCTCGACCGTCTTGGCGATTGCGGGGAAACGGTAGCCTCTGGTGTCGCGCCAATCGTCAGCGTCTTTTTTCTCCTTTTCATCCGTGGCGGACGGTGGCGCGGGGGCCGCGGCCTGTGTCTCCCCGGCTTGCCCGCCAGCCTGCGGCGCTTGTGCTACGGCGCACGGCGCTGACAGGAGCAGCAGGAGAATGAGCGGTAAGCGCATCGGATTTGGACGTGGCGAAGCACACGCCGGATCGAATAAAAGGGTGGCAATTTGATTTACGACCCTGCGTGGGATTTCTTGAGTGCTTGCGTCCGCAGCGCGTCGGGCGCGGTCGTTGGTGGGCTCAATGGCCCTTTTCCGTCGCGCCGGCCTGGATGAACGCAAAAACGCCCTGCACGACCTGCCCCATGCGCGCATAGTCGAGCCGCTCGAAGGTGTCACCGCCACGGTGGTATTCGGTATTGCGATAGAACGACGTGTCCGTGACCATCAGCGCCGGAATGTCGAACTGCCAGTAATTGAGGTGGTCGGAGAAATCCACGCCCGGTATGGCGGGCAGGGTGTTGATGGAGTGCACCGGCAGGTCGGCCGCGCCGCGCATTGCCGCCTTCAGGCGCCGGGTCGGTGACCAGTCCTGCAGGCGCGAGACGATGGCGATGAAATTGCCCTGCGTCGGGTACAGCCATTCCATGCCGCGCACGGGGTACTGCTGGCTGTTCGGCTCGTCGCTGAAGAAGCCGATCATCTCCAGCGAGATCATCAGTTCGATGGGCTGCTTCGCGTCGGTCAGCGACCTGGCATGCCAGGCGCTGCCCATGTCGTCGGTACGGAAGTGGGGCGGTTCTTCGAGCGTGTAGGCAACCAGTTCCACGGTGCGGGCGGGTGGGTGTGCCGCCAGCAGATGCGCCAGTTCGATCAGGCCGGCCACACCGCTGGCGTTATCGTCGGCGCCGGGCGTGTGCGTCTGCCGGTTGAAGGCTTGGCGTGCCTGTTCGGCGGCGAACGCATTGCCGTAAGAGTCGTAATGGGCGCCGATGACGAGCAGCCGCCCATCGGCAGGCCCGAAACGGGCGACGATGTTGTCGAAGCGCGTGCCGTCGACGGACACCGCTTGTCGGCGAACCGCTGCGCCGCTGGCGGCCAGTGCCTCGTGGATGTAGGCCGCGCTGGCGGCCAGCGTCGCCGGGCGGTCGAAACTGCGCGGATAGAGCGTTTCGGATAAATGGCGCACATGTTCTTGCATGCGTGCGACGTCGGGGGATGGTGGCTGGGAACGGTGCGGGCGCACGAAGGGCTGCGTGGTCACAAACCAGAGCCCGAAGGCGGCAAAGGCGAAAAGCAGGACAATGCGGCCCAGCGAGCGCATCACTGCCGCGATGGCCGAGGTATACCGATCGAGGGCCATCAGGTCAGCCGGGCCAGGCTCTCGGGAAAATCAATGGCCTGTGCCGTTTCCCGGAAGTGTGGCGCCCTCGGCGGTTTTTTCGATCAACTTGATGATGGCGAGTGAAATGTTGTCGCCCCCGCCGGCCGCGCGTACGCGTGCTTCGTCGATCAGGAACTGCGCCGCTTCACGCGCCGTGTTCGTGTGGACCGTGGTGGCCAGTTCGCTGTCGGTGAAATACCCCCACAGGCCGTCCGAGCACAGCAGGAAGCTGTCGCCCGCGTGCAGGGCGGGGACGCCGCCGTGTTCGATGCGTGGTTCGCGCTCGCTGCCCAGGCAGTGCAGCAGCACGTTGCGCTGCGGGTGATTGAGCGCGCCGGCTTCATCCAGCCTGCCCTTGCGTTGCAACTCACCGACCAGGGAATGATCCTGGCTGCGTCGTACCGTTTCGACGCCGCGAAAGTGGTAAAGGCGGGAATCGCCGCAGTGCGCCCAAACAGCTTCTCCCGCGTGCAGCAGGAACACGACCGCTGTGCTGTGCGGATCCTGCTCGCTGGTGAAGCGGGTGAGTTTGATCACCAGATGGGCTTCGTTGACGATGCTTTCGAGCAAACCCCGTGGTGTTTCACTGCGGGGTGCGAAAGCGTCGAAGTTCTGCTTCGCCTTGATCAGTACCTGTTCCGCCGCCATGGCGCCACCGGAATGGCCGCCCATTCCGTCGGCCAGCACGGCGAGCAGCGTGCCATTGCGGATCGGGTGGGCAAACAGCGCGACGCGGTCCTGTTGCTCTTGGCGATCGCCAATGTGCCGCGCGACACAGGTTTCGACGGAAAGAGGCATGGGGTGCTACGGGAAAAGGGGGGGGGGCGACCGCAATCATAGCAACCGCCACCCCCCGTAGGACAAAGTGTGTTCGTCTGTGTGGCGTGGGTGTGACATATGTCACGCTTGGTCTTGTTAAAAAAGTGAAAAACCGTTCAGGCGTGCATCGATCAATTCGATCCAGTGCCGCACCGGCGTTGCCGTGCCGGCCTGCAAGTGGGAAATGCAGCCGATGTTGGCCGAGGCGATCAGCGCCGGGCTTCCCTCGCCCAGTGCGGCAAGCTTGTTTTCGCGCAGGCGCGCGGAGAGTTCCGGTTGCAGGATCGAGTAGGTGCCGGACGATCCGCAGCACAGGTGCGCATCGCGCACCGGCGTCAGGCGGAAGCCGGCGGCGTCGAGCAGCTTTTCGACGGTATCGCGTACCTTCATGCCGTGCTGCAGTGTGCATGGCGCGTGCCAGGCGATCGCTGGCGGCGTTCCCGGTTTGTCCTTCAACAGCGCAGCGAGCGTGTCGGCCCCGGCGGCGGCGATCTCGCCGATATCGCGCGCCATCGCCGCGATTCGTTCCGCTTTGCCCGCATACATCGGGTCGTTGCGCAGCAGGTGGCCGTAATCCTTGATTTGTACGCCGCAGCCCGAGGCGGTCAGGGCGATGGCCTCGATTTCGCCGCGCTCGATTGCAGGCCACCAGGCGTCGATATTGCGGCGGGCATCATTTCTGGCGCCGTCGTGGTCGTCCAGGTGGAATCGCACCGCGCCGCAGCAACCGGCACCCGCCATTTCCACCAGCGAGATGCCCAGCGCATCGAGCACGCGTGCGGCAGCGGCATTGATCGGGGGCGCCATGGCCGGTTGCACGCAGCCGGCCAGCGCCAGCATTCGGCGCGTGTGCCGTGCGCGCGGCCATGGGCCGGCAGGGCGCGATGGCGGCACTTTGTCCCGCAGCGGTGCCGGCAGGATGCCGCGCACCATGCGCCCCGCCTTCATGGCCGTGGAGAACAGGCCCGCGCGCGGCACGAATTCACGCAGTACCCAGCGTAATGCGCGCTCGCCGCCGTGCCGGGGTACCTTGCCGTCGACGACATGGCGGCCGATATCGATCAGGCGGCCGTAGGCGACACCCGACGGACAGGTGGTTTCGCAGGCGCGGCAAGTCAGGCAGCGGTCCAGGTGCAGGCGTGTTTTTTCGCTTGCTGCCTGTCCTTCCAGCATTTGCTTGATCAGGTAGATGCGCCCGCGGGGGCCGTCGAGTTCGTCGCCGAGCAACTGGTAGGTCGGACAGGTGGCGGTGCAAAAGCCGCAATGCACGCATTTGCGCAGGATGCTGTCGGCTTCGCGGCCTTCGTCGGTATCGCGGATGAAATCGGCGAGTTGCGTTTGCATGCTCGGAGCCTGTTTTCAGAATTCGGGGTAAAGCCGGCCGGGATTGAGGATGCCGGCGGGGTCGAATGCGTTTTTGAGGCGGTGGTGGATCGCCAGCAGCGGTGCGGATAGCGGAGTGAAGACTTCGCCCGTGCGTTCGCCGCCGCGAAACAGCGTGGCATGGCCGCCGAGCATGGCCGCGCGGCGGCGGATGTCGGCAGCGGGGGCGTCGCTGGCGAGCCAGCGCAGCGCGCCGCCCCATTCGATCAGTTGCCGGCCTGGCAGCTTGAGCGGCGGAGCCGAGCCAGGCAGTGCGACGCGCCACAGCGGTGTGCCGGTGTCGGCGCTGAACCAGTCCGCCGTTTGTTCGCGCAAACCGGACCAAAATGCGGCGGCGGTTTCGGCGCCGATGCGCTCGCCGCCAAGCCGGGCTGTTGCCGCCCGCACCGCGGCATCCGCGCCGGAAAGGCGCAGCGTGAGCACGCCGGTGCTCCAGGCCGAAGCGGAAAGGGGTAGTGGCTGGCCGCTCCAGTCGTTGATGCGCCTGATTGCCTCGGCTTCGTCGAATTCGAAGCGCAACGTGGTTTCGGCTGTCGGGCGCGGCAGGACTTTGAGTGACAGTTCGAGGATGATGCCGAGCGTGCCGAGGCTGCCGGCGATCAGGCGCGAAACGTCGTAGCCGGCGACGTTTTTCATCACCTGGCCGCCGAAGGACAGCACGTCGCCACGACCATCGAGCATTTTCACCCCGAGAACGAAGTCGCGCACGGCACCGGCGGCGGCGCGGCGCGGACCGGACAAGCCGGCGGCAACGCAGCCGGCCACCGTGGCGGTGGGGCCGAAATGCGGCGGCTCGAAGGCGAGGAACTGGCGTTCGCCGTCGAGCAGGGTTTCCAGATCGGCGAGCCGGGTGCCGCCACGTACGGTGACGACCAGTTCGGTCGGCTCGTAAGCGACGATGCCAGTATTGGCGGAAACGTCGAAAATTTCCGCATCCACCGCACGGCCGTAGAAATTCTTGCTGCCGCCGCCACGTATGGTCAGTGGTGTGCCCGTAGCGGCGGCGGCGCGAATGCGCCCGGCCCAAGCGGGAACGAGATCGCTCATGGTTTTTCTGCCTCGTCGTGCCGGGCAGCCTGCCCGGATGTCTTGGGGGGCCGCCGCTTCGATCCGTCCAGCGTGCGCAGCGCGAGCCAAGAGCCGACGAGCGACAGCACCGGCACCGCCACGAGCAGGAATTGAATCCAGCCCTTGTCCATCGTCGCCGTCAGAAACGCGGCAATTCGGGATGGGGCAGGGCGCCGCCATGCACGTGCATGCGTCCGTATTCCGCGCAGCGGTGCAGGGTCGGGATGGCCTTGCCGGGATTGAGCAGCCCAGGTGGATCGAACGCCGCCTTGACACGGAAGAACTGGGCGCGCTCGGCGGCGCCGAACTGGGAGCACATCTGGTTGATCTTCTCGATGCCGACACCGTGCTCGCCGGTGATGGTGCCGCCCAGCGCCACCGACAGTTCGAGGATTTCGGCGCCGAAGGCTTCCGCGCGCGCCTGTTCGCCCGGGAGGTTGGCATCGAACAGGATCAACGGATGCAGGTTGCCGTCGCCGGCGTGGAAGACGTTGATGCAGCGCAGATTATGGCGCTGTTCCATGTCCTGGATCGCAGTCAGCATTTCGCCCAGGCGCTTGCGCGGAATCGTGCCGTCCATGCAGTAATAGTCGGGCGAGATGCGCCCGGCGGCGGGAAAGGCGGCCTTGCGTCCGGCCCAGAAGCGCAGCCGTTCGGCTTCGTCGCGCGAGACGCGGACTTCGGTTGCGCCGCTTGCTTCCAGCACGGTGCGCATGCGGCCGATTTCTTCCGCCACTTCCTCCGGCGTGCCGTCGGATTCGCACAGCAGAATGGCCTTCGCGTCCAAGGGGTAGCCGGCGTGGACGAATTCCTCCACTGCCGCGGTGGCGGGCTGGTCCATCATTTCGAGACCGGCGGGAACGATGCCGGCGGCGATGATCGCCGCGACCGCATTGCCTGCGCGCACGACATCGTCGAACGCGGCGAGTACGCACTGGGCAAGCTGCGGTTTGGGGTTGAGCCGCACGGTGACTTCGGTGACGACCGCCAGCATGCCTTCCGAACCCGTCACGAGGGCGAGCAGGTCGTAACCGGGCGAATCCAACGCATGGCTGCCGAATTCCACGATTTCGCCGTCGATGGTGGCGCCGCGCACGTGCAGCAGGTTGTGGACGGTCAGGCCGTACTTGAGGCAATGCACGCCGCCGGAGTTTTCCGCGACGTTGCCGCCGATGGTGCAGGCGATCTGCGACGACGGATCGGGTGCGTAATACAGGCCATGCACGGCGGCAGCCTCGGAGATGGCGAGATTGCGCATGCCGGGTTGGACCACCGCGGTACGTGCGTGAGCATCGATATGCACGATGCGGTTCAGCCGTGCCAGCGACAGCAACACGCCCTGGGCATGCGGCAGCGCGCCACCGGACAAACCGGTGCCGGCGCCGCGCGCCACGACCGGAACACCCAGCGCATGACAGGCGCGCAGCACCGCGGCAACCTCGTCCTCGCTGGCCGGCAACGCCACCGCCAGCGGTATCGCACGCCACGTGGACAGGCCGTCGCATTCGTACGGGCGCAGATCCTCGGCTTCGAACAGCAACGCGCCCGCCGGCAGCACGCGCGCCAATGTTTCGACCACGCGCGCTTTGTCGACGGCGGAAAAATCCGCGTCGCGCTGGCCAGGAACGGCCTCTTCGCTATCCATGCCCATGCCTTGCTCCCCCGTGTTCGTATCGTTGTCCGCGCTGTTTCCGCATTGTGTCTTATTTGCCAAATTCACGAGGCGAGCGTGGGATGTCAGCCCCGAAGCCGTCGCCCCGATCCGCCGTTTTCTCCTTCACGGGCTTCCTTGCCGTTGATTAATATTGCTTTTTTCTTTTCTGGAAAGTAACATCGCGGGTTCTTCGTTGCATCAACCATCAACTGGAGTAGCACCATGTACGCGGTGATAAAAACCGGTGGCAAGCAGTATCGCGTCAGCACCGGCGAAAAGATCAAGGTAGAACAGATACCGGCCGACGTGGGTTCCGAAATCACTATCGATCAGGTTCTCATGGTCGGTGAGGGCGAGTCGGTGAAAATCGGCACGCCCGTGGTTTCCGGCGCCGCAGTGAAGGCCACCGTGGTTTCCCACGGCCGTCACGACAAAGTCAAGATTTTCCAGATGCGCCGGCGCAAGCACTACCAGAAGCATCAAGGGCATCGTCAGAATTACACCGAGCTTCGTATCGAAGCGATTTCGGCCTAAGGAGCGCACACCATGGCACACAAAAAAGCGGGTGGCAGTTCCCGTAACGGCCGCGATTCAGAATCAAAACGCCTGGGCGTCAAGCGCTACGGTGGCCAGTTTGTCGCCGCCGGCAATATTCTCGTCCGCCAGCGCGGCACGGAATACCATCCGGGCGAAAACGTCGGTATCGGCAAGGATCACACCTTGTTCGCACTCAAGGACGGCACGGTGAAGTTCGTCGTCAAAGGCCCTGCCAAGCGCCGCACCGTCATCATCGAACCCGCAACGGCTTGAGCTTTTAGGTTGTTGTGGAGAAAAGCCCTATCCTTGCGGTAGGGCTTTTTTGTTTATGCTCGCAGGCAAGTAAGTACGTATGAAATTTTTCGACGAAGCCCGCATCGAGGTCATCGCCGGCGACGGCGGCAACGGTGCCGCCACCTTCCGCCGCGAGAAGTTCATTCCACGCGGCGGCCCGAGCGGCGGCGACGGCGGCCGTGGCGGCAGCGTCTACGCCGTGGCCGACCGCAATCTGAACACGCTGATCGATTATCGCTTCAAGCGCAATTTTCGCGCCGAGCGCGGCGAGAACGGTGGCAGCAAGGATTGCTACGGCAAGGGCGGTGAAGACGTGACGCTGCGTTTTCCTGTTGGTACCGTCATCACCAATCTGGACACCGGCGAACCGATCGCCGATCTGGACGAGGACGGCAAGTCCGTGCTGGTGGCGCGCGGCGGGCGCGGTGGTTTGGGCAACCTCCACTTCAAGTCCAGCGTCAATCGCGCCCCGCGCAAACGCACGCTGGGGAAGGAAGGCGAGCGTTTCAACCTGCAACTGGAGTTGAAGGTGCTGGCCGACGTGGGTCTGCTGGGTTTGCCCAATGCCGGCAAGTCCACCTTCATTCGCGCGGTGTCGGCGGCCAAGCCGAAAGTGGCGGATTACCCCTTCACCACGCTCGCGCCGAATCTTGGCGTGGTCCGTACGGACGAAAACCGCAGTTTCGTCGTCGCCGACATCCCCGGTCTGATCGAGGGTGCCGCCGATGGCGCGGGGCTGGGCTACCAGTTTCTGCGCCACTTGCAGCGCACGCATGTGCTGCTGCATCTGGTCGATCTGGCGCCTTTCGATCCCGATGCCGATCCGGTGCGGGATGCGCACACGATCGTCGAGGAACTGCGCAAATACGACGAGGAACTGTTCCGCAAGCCGCGCTGGCTGGTGCTCAACAAGCTCGATCTGATTCCCGCGGAAGAACGCCGGCAGCGCGTGGCGGCCTTCCTCGATGCCTACGGCGCGGTGGAGCGCCACTTCGAGATATCCGCGATCGCCGGTGAAGGCTGCCGTGAACTGGTCTTCGCCATTCAGGATTTTCTCGACGGCGAGCGTGCCCGTATCGATGCCGAACGTACAGCCAGGCAAGCGGAAGAGGCCGAGCGCCTGGCGGCGCTGGATGCCCGGCGCGCGGCGGCCGACGCGCTGGCGGACGAGAGCGACGGCGTGGAAAGTGACGAACCGAGCGACGAACAAGGCGATGAAGCGGGCGACATGGCCGACATCGACAGCAACAAACCCTGAATGCAACATCACCGCACGCCATGATGAGAAAGAAAATCAAGGATGCCCGCCGCCTTGTGGTCAAGGTTGGCAGTGCCCTCGTTACCAACAATGGCGCGGGCCTGGATCACACCGCGCTGGATGCTTGGGCGCAGCAGATCGCCACGCTGCGCGCCGACGGGCGGCAGATCGTGCTCGTCTCCTCCGGTGCCATCGCTGCCGGCATCCAGCGCCTGGGTTGGGAGAAGCGCCCGCACGAAATGCACAAGCTCCAGGCCGCCGCCGCCGTGGGCCAGATGGGTCTGGCGGAGGCTTACGAAAAGGCGTTTTCCCGCCACGGCCTGCATACCGCCCAGATTCTTCTCACGCATGAAGACTTGGCCGACCGCACGCGTTATCTCAACGCCCGCTCCACGCTGTCCACGTTGCTCGAGCTCGGCGTGGTGCCGATCATCAACGAGAACGACACCGTCGTCACCGACGAGATCAAATTCGGCGACAACGACACGCTTGGCGCATTGGTCGCCAATCTGATCGAAGCCGAGGCGTTGATCATCCTTACCGACCAGCAGGGGCTTTACACCGCCGATCCGCGCCAGGACCCGGATGCCACGCTGATTTCCGAAGGCCGTGCCGAGGATCGGCGCTATGAGGCGATGGCCGGCGGCGCAGGTAGCGGTATCTCGAGAGGCGGCATGATCACCAAGATCCGTGCCGCGCAGCGCGCCGCCCGTAGCGGCGCCCATACCTGCATCGCCAGCGGGCGGGAACCGGAGCCGTTGCTGCGCCTGGCTGCGGGCGAAGCAGTCGGCACCTTGCTGTACGCGACCAGTTCGCCGTTGCAGGCGCGCAAGCAGTGGCTGGCGGATCATCTGCAACTGGCCGGCAGCGTAGTGCTCGACGACGGTGCGGTGGCGGCTTTGCGTGCCGGGCGCAGTCTGTTGCCGGTGGGCGTTACCGAGGTCCATGGCGATTTCGAACGCGGCGCGGCGGTGGCGTGCCTGACGGACGAGGGGGTCGAAATCGGGCGCGGGCTGATCAACTACAGCGGTTCGGAAGCGCGCCGCATTGCGCGCAAGACGAGCGGAGACATCGAGGCCATTCTCGGCTACATCGACGAGCCGGAGCTGATCCATCGCGACAATATGGTCATGCGGTAGGTGTAAACCCTTATTTTTCATATTGTTATAAGAGGTTGAACAGTCGGGATTCTTTACATTTCCCGCTGGTGAAGGGGGGCGGTTTCGATGGATATCGGGCCGTTTCCTGCGTGAAATCAATCACGCCATAAATAAAATAACGTATGGCACGACGTTTGCTCTTGTGTGGGTGCATGGACAACACCAACTCCGCCAACCCCACAGAGGAGATTCGTCATGAATATCAATAAAACAGTGGCGACAGCCTTCAGCGCTGCGCTTGTATCCAGCGGTGCCCAGGCTGCCGCGGTGCTTCACGACTGGCAAGTCGATTTACGCGGCGTGGATGGCCTCAGCAACAACAGCTTGTATCTCATCGAGCACGTCGACTACGCAGGTTTCAACGATGCGCCGGTCGCCGCGAACATCAATTTGATGACGGGGCAATATAACGTCCAGGGCAAGGGCGCATTTTCGAGCCTTGCCTCGGATTCGGGGCCGATCGGCCTACCTTTGCTGAACTTCAACGGTTCGTTCATGGGGCTTGCCGGGTTCGAGCTGACATTCAAGTTCCAGGTTTTCGGCAACATCATCGATAACACCCCGAACGTGCTCCGTTTCGATCATACGTCCGGCGTCGGTTTTCTGAATCTCTATGCGGATAACCTCAGCAATGGCGGAAAAGCCGATGCCACGACCGGGACGGGGTACGATGATGGCGTTTTGATCGCGACTTTTCTGGTTAGTACTGGCGCCGGTGACGGTGGTGTATGGAATCACGCCAACACACTGGACGGGTCCGACGACATTACTTTCCTGCTCGCCACCAATCCGCTGGGTGTTCTCAAGGACAGCAGCGGTAATCCCCTGCAGGGAGGGGCGGTGTTTGGCTGGTCGGATTCCAATTTCGACGCCGATTCGAACAACGATCATTTATTGAATGAAACGCGTGGCGGTTTTGGGTGCACGGCCCTCAATCAGAGCATCGTCAGTTTCTGCGCCGTGCAGGATGGAACCGTTCGCCTGGCCACGCAAAGCGTACCCGAGCCCGGCACGCTGGCGCTCGCCGCGCTCGGACTGCTTGGCGTTGCCACTTCCTTCCGCCGCAGAACACTCAGCTAAAAACAAATACCCCAACCCGAATTCGCACGCCACCAACGTTTTGAACGTTGGTGGCGTTGTTACGTTTTGGAGGACGTTAAACTTACACCTCGCATTTTCAACAGCAAACTGCTTTGGAGGATCGCCGTGCCGGAAATCAACATTTTCCGCATCGTCGCCCGTGAACTCACCACCCGCAAATACAGTCCCCGGATCCCCGAGCCGAATCTGGTGATGGAAGATGCCGATCAAGTGCGTGCCTACACCGAGGCGGGGCGTGAGATCGGTGTGATGGCGCCGGTGTATCTGCATCATTGCAGTCAGGTCTGCGATGTGATTCGTCCAGGCGACACGGTTGTCGATCTGGCCTGCGGGCCCGCTACGCAGCTGGCTCAGATTGCACGGTTGAATCCCGAAACCCACTTTATCGGGGTCGATCTATCGGATGAAATGCTGCACAAAGCGGAGGTTTATGTGCGTAGCCAGTCCCTGGCGAACGTGGAGTTGCGAAAGGGCGATATTTCCCGCCTGGCGTTTTTCGAGGATGGCAGCGTCGATGCGGTGATGAGCACGCTGGCGTTGCATCACCTGCCGGAACAGGCGATGCTGGATAGAACCTTTCGCGAGATCGGCAGAATTCTCAAACGCGACGGCGGGCTTTTTCTGGCCGATTTCGGGCGTTTGAAATCGGAGCGCTCCATGAGGGAAATGGCTTTTCAGTATGCCGAACGTCAGCCCGACATTTTTACTCTCGATTATCTGAACTCCCTCAAGGCCGCCTTTTCACTGGACGATTTCCGCCGTGCAATGGCTGCGTTGCAGACGCGTGCGAGTTTATATACGACTTTTCTTGTTCCCTATATGGTTGCGGTCAAAAGCCCGCCGCGCCGTGTTTTGGACAGCGCGCTGCATGCCAGCCTCAAGGCTGTGCTGGCGGCGTTGCCCGCATATCACCGGCGAGATTTCATGAGTATCCGTCGGTTTTCCCGCATTGGCGGTCTGCACAGCCTGCACGCACCCGGCTAGCCGGGGGGTTATTCGCGGGGAGCGCCAATGACCAACGCTTGCAGCGGCTTGCGCAGCGATCGGGACAGAACCGGGGCGGAGTGGCCGATACGGCAAAAGAAGGCGAAATCTTCATGCGGGTCGGCTTGCGTTATTTCTTCGAATTTCTCGGCGAGTCTGGCGGCCTGTGCGTCGTGAACCGGCAGCGATGAAAAGCTTCGTCCCGTGCGGGCATACCAGCGAAAAATGATGGGTGTCATTTCCGGCTGAAGGGACAGGCCCTGGGACGCCGCTGCCAGCCACAGCCGCTGCATGGCTTCTCCCGCACGCACGTATTCCATGTTTCCCACGAGCGGGTGCAAGGGACGGATCAGCAGGTGTGATGCACAAGCCAGGGCGGGGAGAAAGTCGAGTTGTATGCGGGGGGGAATCGTTCCCAGCAAATAGCGGTTGAAAAACGCGACCCTCTCCCAGCTTTGCATGACCCAGCGCATCAGCTTCGCCGTCATGGGATCGACGCCGATGGCCTGCCCGGGCATACGGTCTTCACTGTAGCTGGCATTCCATTCGATGACGTCGCGGTGCACCCGATACGCTTCCGGGCACGTAAGGCGGATGTGGGCGTTTGCCCACAGTAGTCGGGCAATCTTGAACCGGTTCTGGAAGGATTCGAAAAACTGGACCCGGTAATCGGGGCCGATTGCCTCGGTCAGCGCGTTCTGCTGGTTCGGCGTCAAGGGGTTCGTGCCCATGGGGCGTCGTTGCACGGTGCGTTTTTCAACGAACGGCAGCGAGGGGTGGGGCTGGAGCGTGTCGTCGCGGAAAAGGCGGACGTCGTACGTTGGTGCGTTGTCGGCCGACGTGTTGCGCAAGGCATACTCCGCGCGCAGGGAGTGCGCCGAGGCGGCGATCTTCAAGGTTTCGAGCAGCGCGCCATGCGCCATATGGCTGGCATGGCCGTCGAAGTCATACAGGCACCAGCTTCGCGTGTCGTGGCCGTGGATGACAATGTGGTCGTGCGCGGCGATTTCGAAGCGCCACGGCTGGGTGTTGTCGCCGCTTGGCGCCCAACGGGCGAGGTCGAGGATTTTCGTCAGCGTGTCGTGGTCACTCATGCCGCATTTCCTGATGGCCCTGCGCAGACGTTTTCATGCGGGCGAATTGCCGGCGGGCGATCCATAGCCCGAGGCGCTGAAGAGGGTGCCGATTGCCGCCAGGGCGCCAGGTCTTGACGAGCCGGTTCCGGTACGCGTCGAACTGGTAGCCGCGCGGAGCGGAGACGATGTCGCCACGCTTGAGCAGTACCTTCATGGCTTCGGTTGCGGTTATGCCCGCGCAGATCTGGCACGCGGCAACGGTGGAAGGGCCGCGTCGTTGCGCGAGGTCGACCCTGGAAGGATCGGCCAGGTAAGTGCGCTGCAGCATGGCTGGAGAGAGGCCAAGCATGAAACGGAGCGCCATTTCTTCTTCGTTGCACCCTTCTATGTCGAAGTATTCTTCGAACGAGATTCCGTCCGGAAGAAAAATCAGCACTGCTGCGCCCATGCCGAGCGGGGCCGCGGTGATCGCGGGAATGCCCAGGCGGCGACAGGCGGCGAAAGTGGCGCGGCGAATGGCGAAGGCGAAAAAATCGAGACCATCGACGTACAGGTCGACACCTTTCAGGAAATCGTCGAGATTGTCTTCCCGCACACCTTGCGGAAACTTCCTGATATCCAGTTCCGGATTGATGTCCAGGGCCATTTCCCGAACGACGTCGACCTTGGGATGGCCGATCGAGGACATCAGCGCACCCGCCTGCCGGTTGAAATTGGCCAGGTCGAACGTGTCATCGTCGGCAATATTGAAGGCGCCAACCCCCAGACGCGCCAGCGTAAGCAAATGTATGCCGCCTACCCCACCCAAACCGGCGATCGCTACGCGTGTGGCACGCAATGCGCTTTGCTCCGGTTCGGTCGTCCAGCCCAGGTTACGGGAGAACGCGGTGTTGTAGTCGAAAAGCATAGGCCCTCGCTTTTTCCTTAATAGCTTGTTACAAATCGGCTATGATGGTGAATCCGTCCGACAGGTGAGCCCAATGTGGGAAGCTTGGTGGGTAGCGCTTTTCCGTTGCTTCGGTACTTATGCGTAATATGCGTACCAGCGACGGGGTGTTCCTGCGCTTTTGATTCTGTGCGGCAGCGTTTTGTTCGGCGTTATTGCCAATCTTGGGCCGAAGGGGGCGTCCGATGGTTTCGTCTGTGCGCGGGGGGAGGTGGCCATTCCTCATGGCCTGGGTGCATCCGGGTCGTCTGGCCGGGGTGTTTCCGCAGCGCTCTCGGGTGGCGGCTTTGCTGATTCACCAAGCCACCACGATGCCTGCGGTTGAAGCCTTGCGGTGCTGTGTCTGAACTACGGCAAGAGTGGCTATGTTACTTTTCGAACGGTTCAATCTCGGCAATGGCTTTCAGAGATATTTCCAAATCGTGCCGGCTACGAACGAAGTATTGCGTAGCAATGTATACCGTATCCGCCATGAGGTTTATTGCGAGGATCTGCATTTCGAGCCGTTACGCGACGATCACCGCGAAACGGACGAATTCGATGCTCAGAGTATCCACTGCCTGATCCGTACGATAGGCACACCGAGCGAATGGGTCGGGTGTACGCGGCTTGTGCTGACCAACCCGGCGGATCCGGAGGCACTTTTGCCATTCGAGCGTACTTGTGCGGCGACGCTGGATCGCAGCATCGTGGACCCCGCCAAGTTGCCGCGCGCGCGTATCGCGGAAGTGTCCCGCCTGGCGGTGCGTGCGCATTATCGGCGGCGCAAGGGCGAGGTCAGGACCATGGCGCCGATCCATACGACGGATTTCGGCTTTGGCGATCACCCGCGTTTTCCGTACATTCCGATCGGTCTTTATCTCGGTGCTGTCGCATTGGCTGCCCGTAACGGTATCGACAACCTGTTCGTGCTCACCGAGCCCCGGCTCGCCGCGCATTTCGACAAACTGGGTGTGAATGTCCGCCAGATCGGCAAGCCGTTGGAACACCATGGTGTCCGTGTGCCGTCGATGATGGATGTGCAGAACATCATGCAATGCATGCGCCCCATTCTCCGGCCGATCTGGCGGATCATCCAGGCGGAAATCGAGCACAGTTACACGCAGGCGACGTAGGTCCCGGAAGCAGGGAAAGCGGCGCGTCCCTTGTTTCGCCGCGATTGTTTTTGATGGCAGAACCTCAGCCGTGCAAAAGGCGCATGCCTTCGGGTGCGTAGCGCAGCCCGGCGACGGCTTCGGGTGGGAAGAGCGCGGACAGGGTTGTGCATTCCGCCGGGCTTAGCGCAAGTTCGGTTGCAGCGGTGTTTTCTTCGAGATATTTCCGTTGCTTGGTGCCTGGGATCGGTACCAGATCGTCACCCTGGGCAAGCACCCAGGCAAGCGCGAGTTGAGAAGGTTTGACGCCTTTTTCGACAGCAAGCGCTTTGATTTTGGCGACGAGTTCGAGGTTGCGCTGAAAGTTTTCGCCCTGGAAGCGTGGATTGTTGCGGCGAAAATCGTCTGCCGCGAAATCTTCGGGGCTGCGGATCGTGCCGGTCAAAAAGCCGCGGCCGAGCGGGCTGTAAGGGACGAAGCCAATGCCGAGATGACGGCATGTGGTGAGAATGCCGTCGCTTTCCGGGTCGCGCGACCACAGGGAATATTCGCTTTGCACGGCGGCGATCGGATGCGTCGCGTGTGCGCGTTCGAGTGTGGCGGGAGAAACTTCGCAAAGCCCGAGGTGGCGCACTTTCCCGGCGCGTACAAGTTCGGCCATGGCGCCGATGGTTTCTTCGATGGGCACGCCTGGATCGACCCGATGCTGGTAGTAGAGGTCGATGTATTCGACGCCGAGCCGGCGCAGGCTGCCGTCAACGGCTTGTCGGACGTAATCGGGCCGGCCACAGACGCCGCGCGCGGCGGGATTGGCCGGATCGCGCAAGATGCCGAATTTCGTCGCGAGGAAAACCTGATGCCGCTTGCCGCGAATCGCACGGCCGACGAACTCCTCGTTGGTGTGGGGGCCATACATATCCGCCGTATCCAGCATCGTGATGCCGAGTTCGAGCGCGCGGTGCAAGGTGGCAAGCGCCTCGGCCTCATCGTGGTGCGTGGAATAGAAGTCCGACATGCCCATGCAGCCGAGGCCGACTGCCGACACCACGGGACCGTTTTTGCCGAGTTGGCGCATTTTCATGGTGTTTCTCTCCGGGGAATGAGTTGAGGGAAGTACCGGTAAGGCATTCTCTGCTTGAGTGCTTTGTTGATAAACCCATTTTTTTGGGCTTTATTGTTTCTGTTTTGCGAATAATGGGGCAGTCATGGATCGTATTCAGGCGATGCAGGTTTTCGCCCGGGTTGCGGAGTTGGCCAGTTTTACGGGTGCGGCTGAAGATTTACGCCTGCCGCGCGCGAGCGTGACGAAACTTGTCCGGCAACTCGAGGCCAGGCTTGGGGCGCGGCTGCTGCAACGGACGACCCGTTCGGTCAGGTTGACGACCGATGGCGAGGCCTACTACGAGCGTTGTGTGCGTTTGCTTGCCGATTTCGAGGAGACCGAGGCGGCTTTCCTGCATACGGTCGCCAGCCCGGCCGGCAAGCTGCGTGTCGACCTGGCGACGTCGATTGGCCGGCTCAAGGTCGTTCCGGCCTTGCCGGCTTTTCTTGAGCGCTATCCGAGAATCGAACTCGAATTGAGTTTCACCGATCGCCAGGTCGATCTGGTGCGGGAGGGCGTCGATTGTGTGCTGCGCGCGGGGGAGTCGGCCGATACGTCGCTCGTCATACGGTCCATCGGCGAACTCGAGCAGGTGACGTGCGCGGCGGAAAGCTATCTTGCGTCCCACGGCGAACCGAAAACGCTGGAGGATCTTGCGGCGCATCGCGCGGTGAATTATGCGAGCGCGAGCACGAGCCGTATTCTCGATTTCGAGTTTGTCGCTGCCGGCAAGAAACGGCACGTGCCGGTACGCAGTGCCATTGTGCTCAACAATGCCGATGCGTACGTTGCTGCTGCCGAGGCGGGTATCGGGTTGATCCAGGCGCCGCGCTATCACGTCGAGGAGGCGCTTGCCGGGGGCTTGTTGCGCGAAGTTCTGCCGCATTTTCGTCCGCCCCCCATGGCACTTGCGGTCTTGTACCCGCATCGCCGCCATCTTTCCCGCCGGTTGCGTGTTTTTGTCGACTGGCTTGTCGAGACGATGCAGCCGGTCTGCATGGGGAGCGCAAAGGAACGGATTGCAGACGAACAGCGTTGAGCTGTCGGTCGTTTGGAGCGTCAAACCTGGGCAGGTACTGCCGCATGACGCTTGTCGTGCTTATGGCAGTGCCAGCGGCGGATAGCTTTCCACAAGCTCAGATGGCGGTCTGCGTTCCATCGTCGTCGCGTTCGCTATCGTATTTCTTGAGTTTTTCGAGTGGGAGTCCGAGGTTCATTTGCGACTCCATCAGTGTCAGCAGCGGCAGCAGGGTGGTGACGATGTCCGGCAGGCGCTCGGCGATTTCCGCCGTGGAACCGGCACGGATCTGCACCAGGGTATGATCGATGCTGATGGCTTGCTGGAAATGCTGGTCGATCATCTCCTGGCTGACTTCGCCGCGATCGCTTACGACTCGGTTGCCGCCCGCGGCGATGCCTTCCTTGACGCGTGCGAGGGCGACGCCGACGAGGTGGCTGACGCTCAGCTTGCCGTCGACTGCCGAACTGGCCACGCCAATCGTGATGCTGATGCGGATCCGCTCTTCGCGGTAGGTCATCACCAGTTTTTCCATCGCCCGCTGCAGGCGCAGGGCGAAAGCGCAGCAGCCCATCAGGTCCGTGCTCGGTGAGAGCACTGCGAACTGGGCGGGTTCGAGTTGAGCGACGGTGTCGCCCTTGCGGACCCGGGTAGACAGAATCTTCGACAGCTTGCGCGTGATGAGCTGAACGACGTGGGAGCCGTGCCACTCGGCCAACTGCTCGTAGTGGTCGATTTCGACCACCATGGCAGAGATGTCCGTTTGATGCCGGCTGGCAAGCGCGACGTCCTGCTCTCCGCGCACTTGCAGATAGGAGCCTGTGTTGAGCCCCGATACCGGGTCGACCGGACGCTGTGCGGCCAGTGCCGCGCGGCTTTCTTCCAGTTCGCGGCGGGCCTGGGCCAGATGGGACAGGGATTCGAGCCGCGCCAGCAATTCGACGCTGCCGATTCCCTTGGCGATGAAGTCGTTGGCACCGAGTTTGAGCGCGCGTTCGCGCGCGGCATCGTCTTCGTCGCCGGAGATCATGATGACCGGCATGTCGTGCACCCGCGATACTTTCGAACTGCGGATGCGTTCGAGCAGGCCGTAGCCGTCCAGGTGAGGCATGCCGATATCGGTCAGCACGACCTGGATCGCGGGGTCTACCAGCAGCGCCTGCCATCCGGCTTCGCCGTCGGCTTCCTCGCGGACTTCGAAGTTGCCGCGAATGTGCTTGATGATCGAAGCCCGCACCATGCGTGAATCGTCGACAACGAGGACTTTGGGCGGAGGCAGAACATCATCTTGGGTGTCTTGATCGTCGAGGCTCGCCATGACAAATACTCCCGAAGGCGGCGATTCAGGCGCCGATCCGCACCACGGTGCGTCCCTTCACCTCGCCCCGGATGAATGCGTCGAAAGCATTGGGTAATTCATCGAAAGCAATGGTTCGGGTTACGTCGTGGAGATGGCGTGGTTTCAGGTCTGAGCCCAGGCGATCCCACACGCGCTGGCGAATGGGGAAGCCGATATAGCCCGAATCGACGCCAAGCAGACTGACCCCACGCAGGATGAAGGGGAATACGGTCGTGGCGATGTTGAAGCTGGCGGCGTTGCCGATGCTGGCCACCGTGCCGGCCTGTTTCATCGTGGCGAGCACCCAGTGCAGGATCTGCCCGCCGACGTTATCCACCGCGCCGGCCCATTGTGCGGTTTCCAGCGGGCGGGCCTTGTCGAAATCGATATCCGAGCGCAGCCTGATTTCGGCGGCGCCCAGGTTTTTGAGATAGTCGGCTTCCGCTGCCTTGCCGGTGAGTGCGACCACGTGATAACCCAGGCGGGCCAGCATGTCGATCGCCAGCGCGCCGACGCCGCCGCTGGCGCCTGTGACGATGATGGGGCCGTTTTCCGGGGCAAGGCCGTTGTCTTCCATGCGCACGATACCGAGCGCAGCGGTGAAGCCCGCGGTGCCGAGCGCCATGGCTTCGAACAAATCCAGTCCTTGAGGCAATGGCACTACCCAGCCGGCCGGTATGCGGGCATATTCCGCATAGCCGCCATGCCAGGCCACGCCGATGTCAAAGCTGGTGGCGATGACCTTGTCGCCGGCCTTGAAGCGCGGATCGGCGCTTTCGACGACCACGCCCGCCAGATCGATGCCGCCGACACAAGGAAAGCGCCGGATGATCTTGCCTGCACCCGTGGCCGCGAGCGCGTCCTTGTAGTTGATACTGGAAAAATTGACGCGGATAAGCACATCGCCCGCATCGAGCTGGTCCACCTGCAACGTGGCGAGGCGGCTGACGATCTTTTTTTCTTCGTTCTGATCGATCAAGAACGCCTTGAAAGCGGTCATGGCAGCGGGTTTCCTTGAAGGTCGAGTATGGTCTTTGCACAACCGGCGCACCGGTTGCAAGGGGTTGAACGAGAATGATTATAGCGAAGCCTGTTTCATTTCGTTGGTCATAGCGACGTGTGAGGCTTTAATTTGGCCGTTGCTCGGCCGATAATCGAAACAGATCGACATCTTTCGCACACTATGTCCCTGATCACGCAACCTCTCGAATCGGTCGATGCCTATGTCGCATATTTTTCGCGGCAGCCGCTACCGGTATTACGACGCACCGTGCGAGAACTCGATGCCTTGCGCGCCGATATCGATTCTGTCAGCGGAAAGCATATCGCCACGGTGGTGTTGAGCGATCCGTTGATGACGATGAAACTGCTGATGCATCTGGAACGCAGTCGGAGTCGTTCGCAAAATCACGATATCGTCACCATCAACAGCGCCATCATGATGATGGGCTTGAAACCCTTTTTCGATACGTTCGCGGGCATGCCGACGGTGGAGGATATGCTGTCCGCGCACCCCCGTGCGCTCATCGGCGTGCTCAAGGTAATCGGTTGCGCCCGCCGTGCCGCACACCATGCGCGCGACTGGGCGATCGCACGGCATGATTTCGATGTCGACGAAATTACCGTGGCGGCTTTGCTGCGTGAGGCAGCTGTCATTATCTGCGGGATTTTCGCGCCCACCTTGACCGAGCAGGTCAACACGTTGCAAACGGCGAATCGTGCGCTACGCAGCACCGCCGTGCAGCACGCTGTTTTTGGCGTGACCTTGCATGCGATCCAGCTTGCATTGATCCGGACGTGGAACTTGCCGGAGTTGCTGGTGCAATTGATCGACGAAACCCAGACCAACCATCCGCGCGTGCGAATGATCACGCTTGCCGCCGATTTCGCGCGTCATGTCGCAAACGGGTGGGACGATGCGGCTTTGCCCGACGATATCGCCGCAATCGAGCGTTTGTTGCCGCTCGGGCGCGTGCAGTTGCTGCAGCGCCTTGGTGTGCCGGATGAGATGCGTGCCCGCTTTTTACCCGGCGCGGATTCCGATCCGATCCCCAATGCGACGTGACATAGGGTTGCCGATATTCTCATGCCATGCGTTTGGGTATAGGATGCGAGGTTCCGCGTGCGCGGGCGATTTGGCCATGCCTGCCAGCAACCCTTGATTGCGAGATGCCGAAGGTATTGAATATCACATTGTTTTATAAAGATTATTGCCCCTTTATAGATTGCGCGTATGCCATGATGGCGGCGCTGGGAGAAAACGGATGAGCCTCCTTTCCGCCATGGCGCTTGGCGTCATCGTACTCGTGGTGCTGTACGGCATCCTTGTCTACAACGGCCTGATTCAACTCAAGCACAACGTATCCAAAGGCTGGGCCAATATCGAGGTGCTGCTGAAGCAGCGCCATGATGAACTGCCGAAGCTGATCGAGACATGCAAGCAGTATCGCCAGTTCGAAACCGAAACGCTGGCTCGCGTCACCGAAGCGCGTGCCCGTGTCGCCAGCGCCCGCGAACAACACGACATGCCGGCGCTGGGCGCCGCCGAACAGATGCTGCGCAGTGGCGTAGGGAAGTTGTTCGCGGTTGTCGAGGCCTATCCGGAGTTGAAGGCCAACGAGCATTTCATGCAGCTGCAAAGCCGGATTACCGCGCTTGAAAACGGTATTGCCGACCGCCGCGAGTGGTATAACGACGCGGTAAACGTTTATAACGTGCGCATCGAGCAGTTTCCCGACCTGATCGTTGCCCGCTTGCTTTCTCTCCCGGAACAGCCCTTGCTGGAGTTTGCTTCCGCGGAAAAAGCGGATGTAAACATCAAAGCGCTGTTCGAGGCTTGATGCGACTGTTTCATGCCCGCCCGAATCTATGAGCCGTTCACCCACTGGTATCGGAATTTGCGCGTTGGCGGGCATCGCTGGCGTTTCGATACGGCGCTGCTGGTCATAGAACTTTCCCTTATCGGATTGGTACTTTTCGATAACAAGGGCAACAAAAAGGCCGATCTTGTCGTTTGTGTGTTGTTGTTGGCGATCAGCCTCTATGGCTGGCTACGTTCCATACGGTATGCCCGGCTGATCTTCGATACGCCGACTTCGCGTGTCGCTTCCGCCGCACAAGGCTATGTCGAGCTGTATGGCCGCGGCAAGCCGCTGGCAGGCGTTCCGCTTCTTTCGCCGGTGAATTGCCTTCCAGTACTGTGGTATCGGTTGGATACCTACGAGCGGGTTGGCGACAAATGGGCTCATCAAGGCACCAATATCAGCGACGCCTCTTTTTTGCTCGATGACGGCAGCGGGGTATGCGCGGTCGATCCGGATGGGGCGCAAATGCTGATCCAGCGCGAGGACATTTTTGATCGTGGCGACACGCGCTACGTCCAACGGTGCCTGATTCAAAGCGATCGGATTTATGTGCTTGGCGATTTCGCGACCTTCGGCAGTATCACGCCGGATTTCGATACCGCCGCACAAGTCCGGGAACTGCTTGCGGATTGGAAGCGAAATCGTAGCGAGTTGCTGGAGCGCTTCGATCTCGACCGCAATGGCGAGATCGACCTGCATGAATGGGAACTGGCACGTGCCCAAGCCCGGCGTGAAGTCGCACAGCGGCAAAAAGACGCGCTTGAAGTGCCGGAGGCCCATGTCGTACGGCAACCCACGGATGGGCGGCTGTATCTGATTTCGGATCTCGATCCGGACGGTCTCGCCCGCCGTTATGGGTTATGGGCGATTTTGCACCTGACCATGTTTTTCTGCACGCTGGCGGCGATGGGTTGGCTTTATATGGTGACTGCGCCCTGACGTTTCGGCTGGCCATCCTTTTAGGCATGAATATTCCCGGGTCAGGTGCTTGGCAATCAGGGATCGGGTCGGGTGGGGAGCAGCAGCGTAAAATGCGCATTTCACCGTGCCACCTATGATCGATCTCGATTCCGTTTTTTCCGCCGATGGGCCGCTGGTACAGGCTATTGCGGGCTATCGGCCGCGGGAACAGCAGGTCGAAATGGCGCGCAGGATCGGTGAGGCGATCGAACGCCGCGGCGTGCTGGTGGCCGAGGCGGGGACGGGAACGGGGAAAACGTTTGCGTATCTCGTGCCGGCCTTGCTGGCGGGTGGAAAAGTCATCGTTTCCACCGGCACGAAGACCTTGCAGGATCAGTTGTTCAATCGCGATCTGCCTACCGTGCGTGCGGCGTTGAAGGTGCCGGTGTCGATCGCGTTGCTGAAGGGGCGGGCGAACTACGTCTGCCCCTACCACCTGGAACGCAATGCCCGCGACGGGCGTTTTCTGACTGCCCAGGATGCGGCCGATCTGCGTGCAATCGGCCGCTTCGCGAAAACGACGCAAACCGGCGACAAGAGCGAATGTACGGACGTGCGCGAGGATTCCGCGGCCTGGTTCGCGGCGACGTCGACGCGCGACAACTGCCTCGGGCAGGAATGCCCGGAAATCAAGGCGTGTTTTGTGATGAACGCCCGACGCGCGGCGATGGAGGCGGATGTGGTGGTGGTGAACCACCATCTGTTTTTCGCCGATGTGATGCTGCGCGACGAAGGGGTGGGCGAACTGTTGCCGGCGTGTGGAGCGGTGATTTTCGATGAGGCTCATCAACTGCCCGAGACGGCCAGCCTGTTCTTCGGAGAGAGCGTTTCCACTGCGCAGGTGCTGGAATTGGCGCGCGATACGCGGTCGGAAACCGTGGCCGCGGCACGGGACTGCGTGGCCTTGATCGATGAGACGCGCAGCCTGGAAAAGGCCGCGCGCGATCTGCGCCTCGCGTTCGGGGCCGAAAGCGCGCGTTTGTCCGCCGCGCAGGCAGAGGCACGGCCGGCATTCGGCGAAGGAATCGAAGGGCTGGGTAAAGCGTTGGACCGGTTTGCGGCTGTGCTCGAAACCCAGGCCGAGCGTTCCGAAGGTCTGGCCGTTTGCCTGCGTCGTACCGTGGAGATGCGTGAGCGTCTGGCGTGCTGGTTGCACCCGATGCAGAAGGCCTCGCCAGAGCGGGGCGGGGAGGTGCGCGATCCCGCGGAGCCGGAAAACAGTGCCGGGGCGGAGGGGCGGATCCGCTGGGTCGAGGTTTTTACGCAGTCAGCCGCGCTCAACGCCACGCCATTGCATGTGGCCGGCTTGTTTCGCCGCCAGTTGGAGGCGCAGCCGCGCGCGTGGGTGTTTACGTCGGCCACGCTGGCGGTGGGGCAGGATTTCGGCCATTACTGCCGCGAGTTGGGATTGATGGAGTTGGCACAGCCGCCGGTGACAGCGGTATGGGGCAGTCCGTTCGACTACGGAGAACAGGCGATGCTGTATGCGCCGCTCGACATGCCGGAGCCGAATTCGCCCGCATATACCGAGGCCGTGGCGCGAGCCGCGTTGCCGTTGATTCGTGCCGCGCGTGGGCGGGCTTTCGTGTTGTGTACGTCGCTGCGAGCGATGCGCCGCGTACATGAATTGATTGCCGATGGATTGGCGAGCGCGGGCGAGCGTCTGCCGCTGTTGCTGCAGGGAGAGGGATCGCGTAGTGAGTTGCTGGCGCGTTTTCGCCGTCTCGGCAATGCGGTGCTGGTGGCAAGCCAGAGTTTCTGGGAGGGGGTCGATGTGCCTGGCGATGCGTTGTCGCTGGTGGTGATCGACAAGCTGCCCTTCGCGCCGCCGGACGATCCGGTGCTTGCCGCGCGCGTCGAGCATTTGCGCGAGGAGGGGCTCAACCCGTTTCTGCATCATCAACTGCCGCGCGCCGTCATCAATATGAAGCAGGGCGCCGGGCGTCTTATTCGCTCGGAGAGCGATCGCGGCGTGCTGTGTATCTGCGATCCGCGCATGATCGGGAAATCGTATGGCAAGGTGGTTTGGCGCAGCCTGCCGCCGATGCGTCGCACACGCCTGGAGGCCGAGGCGGTGGCATTTCTGGAGACCTTGCCGCCGCCACGTGGCGAGGGGTAAGGTGTGAGCCGGTTTTTGGGGCTGAGGGTGCGAACTTGTGTTGTATCCTCTTTCTTCTTTCCAATATGAGTTTTTCGGTGCCTGATGTATGAAAGTTTTCGGTATCGCCGGTTGGTCCGGTTCCGGTAAAACCACCTTGATCGAAAAGCTGATTCCGCAATTCAGCGCGCGTGGTTTGCGGGTTGCGGTGATCAAGCATGCGCACCATGGTTTCGATCTGGATCGCCCGGGCAAGGATTCCTGGCGCCACCGGGAAGCTGGCGCTGCGCAGGTGCTGATGCTGTCGAACGACCGCTGGGTACTGATGCATGAATTGCGCGGCCGTGCCGAGCCGACGCTGGATGAGCAACTGGCCTTGCTCGCGCCGTGCGATCTGGTGTTGATCGAAGGCTACAAGGCGGTGGCGGTGCCGAAAGTCGAGGTACATCGCCCATCCCACGGCAAACCCCCGCTGTGGCCGGAAAACCCGCACGTGATTGCGGTGGCGAGCGACGATACCCGTCTCGACTGCCCGCTGCCCTTGTTTTCGCTTGACGATCCCGCCGCCGTGGCGGGTTTCATCCTCGATTATCCGGACCCGACATGAACGCGAATTTGCTTTCTTTCGACGATGCGCTCGCCCGTCTGCTCGGCTTCGCCCGCCCGGTGCGTGAGATCGACGAGGTGGATACGTTCGATGCGGCAGGCCGCGTGCTCGCCACGGCGCAGGCATCGTCGATCGATTTGCCGCCGATGGATAATTCGGCGATGGATGGCTATGCCCTCCGTGTGGCCGATGTTCCAGTGCCGGGTACGCGTCTGCCGGTGAGTCAGCGCATCGCCGCCGGTGACGTAGCCCGTCCGCTGGTCATCGGTACCGCCGCGCGTATATTCACCGGCGCATCGATGCCGGACGGTGCCGATGCGGTGGTGATGCAGGAATTGTGCGAGCATGCGGGCGATAGCGTAATCATCAACCAGCCGCCGCGCCCTGGCGAATCGATACGGCGCGCGGGCGAGGATATTTCCGTCGGGGAGGTCGTGCTTGCCACCGGCACGCGGCTGCGGGCGCAGGATGTGGCGCTGGCCGCGTCGGTCGGGCTGGCGCGGCTGCCGGTGCGGCGGCGCGTGCGGGTGGCGACGTTTTCCACCGGCAGCGAACTGGTGATGCCCGGCCAGCCGTTGCCGCCGGGCGGCATCTACAACTCCAACCGATTCATGTTGCGCGCGTTGCTTGCAGGTCTGGGCTGCGAGGTGACCGATTGCGGCATCGTCGCCGACAATCTGGCGGCTACCCGGCAAGCCTTGCGTGAAGCGGCGCGCGGGCACGACCTTATCCTGACCAGCGGCGGCGTGTCGGTGGGCGAAGAGGATCATGTCAAACCGGCGGTGGAGGCCGAGGGTAGCCTGGATTTGTGGAAGATCGCGATGAAACCGGGCAAGCCGCTTGCCTACGGGCGAGTGGGCGAGGCTGCTTTCATCGGTCTGCCGGGCAACCCGGTATCGAGTTTCGTCACCTTTTTGCTGATGGTGCGTCCCTTCCTGCTGGCGACGCAGGGGGTGGCCGTTACCTTGCCGCAAGCCATCGTTGCGCCTGCTGCGTTCGACTGGCCGCGTCCGGACCGTCGGCGCGAATTTCTGCGCGCGCGGCTCGATGCCGAGGGCGGCGTGGAGATTTTTCCCAACCAAGGCTCGGCCGCGCTGCAATCCACGGTATGGGCGAGCGGCCTTGTCGACGTGCCGGCCGGTACGGCCGTGGCGCGTGGCGATCGCGTGCGTTTTCTGCCTTACGGCGATATGTTGTATTGATCCTGTTCCGAATTTCTATACTGCAAACCATGAACGTGAAAATTTTATATTTCGCTGCATTGCGTGAAGCGGTGGGGCGCAGCGCGGAAGAGTTGGTATTGCCCGCCGACGTAGGCAGCGTGGGCGAATTGCGTGCTCATCTGGCCGCGCGCGGCGAGGGATGGCAGATGTTGGCCGCTGGTCGCAATGTGCGCGCGGCGGTGAATCAGCGCATGGTCGAATCGAATACTGCGCTGGGCATGGGGGACGAAGTGGCCTTCTTCCCGCCGGTAACTGGAGGCTGAGCGATGCCGGTGAGCGTGCGAGAAGCCGATTTCGACGTCGGCGCCGAGATCGCGGCGCTCACCACGGGGCGGCACGACGTGGGTGCGGTCGCCACCTTCATCGGCTTGGTGCGTGACGTTAACGACGGCGATGGCGTTTCGGCGATGACGCTGGAGCATTATCCCGGCATGACCGAGGGTGCGTTGCAGGATATCGTCGCCGAAGCCCGGCAGCGTTGGCCGCTGCTGCAGGCGGTGCGGGTGATTCATCGTCATGGCCGTCTACTGCCGGGCGAACGCATCGTTTTCGTTGGCGTCGCCGGGCCGCATCGCGGCGAATGCTTTGCCGCCTGCGAGTTCATCATGGATTATCTGAAAACCCGCGCGCCGTTCTGGAAGCGGGAGGAAACCCCGCAAGGCGCCCGCTGGGTCGATGCGCGTGACAGCGACGATACCGCGGCGTTACGTTGGGACGCTGCGGATTTGTAACCCATTACGCTTGCGGCCCGAATATGGGGCCGAGAGCCTGCGTTCGAGGCTGCGCTGCGACAGCGGCAAAAAAGATTTCCGCTGACTTGGGCGGCTGTGGAGCCGATTGCTGACCATACCGATACGACAACGGCGCCATGGGCGCCGTTGTATTGTGTTTGGGGTTTGGGAATCGAGTTGTTATTTGCGACCTTTTCCGGGCATTTGACCGAAGGCCTGGAAGGCTTCGGTGGAGGCACGGGTGATTTGCTCGAAAGCGGCACGGGTCGTGTCGACCGCGGTTTGAAACGAGTTCAGCGCATTTTGGTCGGTGATCGGCAGACCTTTGAGCACTTTCTGCATTGCCTCGAAAACGTCCTGGCTGCCGGTGGTCAGTTGTTCGCTGACCAGTTTGCCCACCTCGGTTTGCGTGCGCGTGGTGATCTCGGCGATCTCACGTGCGCAGGCGAGCATCTTCTCCGTCGTGGTCTGCGCGTATTGAGCGCGCAATTCGACGACGTCCTTCGGATTCTGGGCGGTTGTTTGCGCTTTGGCGTTCTGCACACCGTCCTCGAACAAGGATTTCGCCGTGGAAACCTGGATTTCCATGATGCGCTGCGAGTTTTCAATGGAAAGCTGGGCCAGACGCATGGCCGCTTCGAGGTTTTTCTTTTGCAGTTCGTTGAATTGATCTTGCTTGTTTGCAGCCATACTTTTTTCTCCGCGCGTGAGTCAAAAAATGCAACATGAGCGGGAAGCGTTCAGAGTCGCTTTGTATCCGCTTGCTGCGGCCGGGTTGAGCCTTTTCATCCATCTGTATGGCAAACATAACACAGGCTGTCTTCCGGTGGTTGGAAGCGGAGCTTGAATTTGGCTGAAATACCCTCATATCCGGGTTGTTTCGTGGAAAAAAGGAACCGCCGATATGCGTTTCGACAAACTTACCACCAAGTTCCAGCAGGCGCTCGCCGATGCTCAGAGCATTGCGGTGGGCAACGATCAGCAGTTCATCGAACCCGTTCATCTGCTTGTGGCGATGCTGGAACAGGATGACGGAGGCAACGTGTCGCTGTTGCAGCGTGCCGGCGTCAATGTGCCGCCGCTGAAGACGGCGCTGCAGAGGGCGATCGGCCGTTTGCCGAAAGTCGAGGGGCACGGTGGCGACGTCAACGTGGGGCGCGATTTGGGTAATTTGCTCAACCTCACCGACAAGGAAGCGCAAAAACGGGGCGACCAGTTCATTGCCAGCGAGATGTTCCTGCTCGCCTTGGCCGACGACAAGGGCGAGGCCGGGCGTTTGTTGAAAGAGCACGGACTGACACGCAAGGCCCTGGAAGCGGCAATCGCCGCGGTGCGTGGCAGTGCCGGTGTCGACAGCCAGGATGCCGAGGCGCAGCGCGAGGCTCTGTCCAAGTACTGTCTCGATCTTACCGAGCGTGCCCGCGCCGGCAAGCTCGACCCGGTGATCGGGCGTGACGATGAAATCCGTCGTGTGATCCAGATTCTGCAGCGGCGCACCAAGAACAATCCAGTGTTGATCGGTGAGCCGGGCGTGGGCAAGACGGCCATCGTCGAAGGTCTGGCACAGCGCATCGTCAACGGCGAGGTACCGGAAACGCTGAAAGGCAAGCGCGTGCTGTCGCTCGATATGGCGGCGCTGTTGGCCGGGGCGAAGTACCGCGGCGAATTCGAGGAGCGGCTCAAGGCCGTGCTCAAGGACATCGCGCAGGACGAAGGGCGCATCATCGTTTTCATCGACGAACTTCACACGATGGTCGGCGCAGGCAAGGCCGAAGGCGCGATGGATGCCGGCAACATGCTCAAGCCGGCGCTGGCGCGCGGTGAACTGCATTGCGTGGGCGCGACGACGCTGGACGAGTACCGCAAGTAC
>JAVBSY010000020.1:0-9273 GCA_031556475.1 Azoarcus sp. | reverse complement strand
CACGAGAAGAACAGCCTCGTGCGTGGTACGGTGAAGTCGGTCGAGGCGCGTGGTGCGGTCATTTCCCTGGGTGATGAGGTCGAAGGCTACCTGCGTGCTTCCGAAGCCGCCGCCCATCGCGTGGACGATCTGACCACGCAGTTGAAGGAAGGTGACGAAGTCGAAGCCTTGATCATCAACGTGGATCGCAAGACCCGTTCGATCAGCCTGTCCGTGCGTGCGAAGGATCAGGCCGAACAATCCGAGGCGATGAACAAGTTCGCCTCCGAAAGCTCGGCGGCCAGCGGCACGACCAACCTGGGGGCTTTGCTCAAAGCCAAGTTGAACGAGCAGAAGCAGTAACGTCGCCGTCATGACCAAATCGGAGTTGATTGCCCGTTTGGCTGCGCGGTTTCCGCAGCTGGCGGCAAAGGATGCCGATTTCGCGGTCAAGATGATTCTCGATGCGATGACCGACGCGCTGTCGCGTGGGGATCGCATCGAGATCCGCGGATTTGGGAGTTTCGCGCTGAACTATCGCCCGCCGCGTGTCGGACGTAATCCCAAGTCGGGCGATAAAGTGCACGTGCCGGAAAAGTACGTGCCTCATTTCAAGGCCGGCAAGGAACTGCGCGAGCGGGTAGATCTCGCCGGATAGACGCGCGATCGATTTCAGAAAAAGCGGTATTGGGGAAGGCGGCTGTTGGCCGCCTTCTTTTTTGTCATTCGCTCGGGGATAATGCGGACCTATGCGCACAGTGATCTGGATCCTTCGACTCCTGCTGTTTTTCTTTCTGTTCGGTTTCGCGATCAAGAACGACCATGCGGTAAGTCTGCGATTTTTCTTCGGCAGCGAATGGCAGCTACCGGTTGTTTTCGTGATTCTGCTCAGTTTTTCCGCCGGGGCATTGCTGGGCGTAACGGCCACGTTCGCGTCGCTTTTGCGTCAGCGCCGGGAAATTTCCCGTCTCCGCCGCCAGCTTGATCGCGCCGAACGCAGTCGCGCCGAGCAGAACCCTGGTGTGCCAATCATCGACGCACAGCCGCCCGAAGCACTCTGACGTTCATGGAAATACAGTTTTGGTGGCTGTTGGCGCTGCCTCTGTTTTTTGTTCTCGGCTGGCTCGCCGCGCGTATCGACATCCGGCAAGTTGTACAGGAATCCCGTGCCTTGCCGCGTTCCTACCTCGCCGGGCTGAATTTCTTGCTCAACGAGCAGCCGGACAAGGCTATCGATGCCTTCATCGAAGCGGTCCGTATCGACCCGCAGACGATCGAGCTGCACTTTGCGCTCGGCAGCTTGTTTCGCCGGCGCGGCGAAACGGATCGTGCCATCCGTCTCCATCAGATCCTGCTCGAACGCGAGGATTTGAACGAAGAGCAACGCATGCAGGTCTTGAGCGAACTGGGGCAGGATTTTCTCAAGGCTGGATTGCTCGATCGCGCCGAAGCCGTATTCGTGCAATTGCGCGGCACGCGTGCGAATGACGTTGCGCTGGGCTGCCTGCTGGAAATCTATCAGCAGGAAAAGGACTGGACCAAGGCGATCGAAGTGGCACGTGCACTGCCGGATCACGAAGGGCTGATGTGGCATAAGGAAGTGGCCAACTTCCATTGCGAACTGGCGGTTTCAGCGCTGGCGAATTCACGCTTCGATGAAGCGCGAAAGCATGTGGAAGACGCGCTGGCGATCAATCGCCGCTGCGTGCGCGCAAGCCTCGTGCTGGGGGATGTTCTCACTGCCGAAGGGCGGGATGAGGAAGCCCTGGAGGCATGGAAGCGCATCGAGAGCCAGGACCCGGTTTACATTGCGCTTGCCGCCGAGCGCATCATGGATGCCTATCGCAGACTCGACCATGTGGATCAGGGGCATCTGCTGCTGCGCGCCTGGCTGGAACGGCATGCCTCGCTGGATCTGCTCGACGAGTTGTTCCATTGGGAACTGGAAAAGCAGGGGCCGAAAGCCGCCTATGACCTGGTGCGGGAAGAACTGCGACGCAATCCGACCCTGCTCGGCCTGGACAAGCTGCTCGAGGCCGCGTTGCTTGCGGCACCGGCGGAACAACGTGGCGACATCGAACTCGTGAAGCAGCTCATTCACGGCCATACTCGTAAAGTGGCACGCTACCGGTGCGATGCCTGCGGTTTCAAAGCGCGCCAATTCCATTGGCACTGTCCCGCCTGCGGCGGATGGGAAACGTATCCGCCTCGGCGTACGGAAGAATTCGACCTCACGCCTTAGCAGGTTTGCGGATACGCATTGCGCGCTGTTGAAGCGTGTGGCCTCGCTACAACCTTGAATGTCGGGGAAACAATATGAAAGTCACGGTGGTCGGTACGGGTTATGTCGGTCTTGTCAGCGGCGCTTGCCTCGCCGACGTCGGTAACGATGTGCTTTGCCTGGATCTGGATGCGGCGAAGATCCGCATTCTCGAAGAAGGTGGCATTCCGATTCACGAGCCGGGTTTGCTCGAGATCGTTCGGCGCAATGTCGCCGCTGGCCGTCTGGCCTTCACGACCGACGTCGAGCGCGCGGTGCGTCATGGCACGGTGCAGTTCATTGCCGTCGGCACGCCGCCGGACGAGGATGGTTCGGCCGATCTGCAATATGTGCTTGCCGCCGCGCGCAATATCGGCAAACACATGGACGCTTACCGGATGGTGGTGGACAAATCCACCGTGCCGGTCGGCACCGGCGACAAGGTGCGGGCGGCGATCGCCGAGGAATTGGCCGTGCGCGGAGTGCAATTGCCATATTCCGTGGTATCGAACCCCGAATTCCTCAAGGAAGGCGCTGCCGTCGAGGATTTCATGCGGCCGGATCGCATCGTCGTCGGCGCCGAAGACGAGCGCGCGATCGAACTGACGCGCCAGCTTTATGCGCCATTCCAGCGCAATCACGACAAGCTGGTATTCATGGATGTGAAGAGCGCGGAACTGACCAAGTACGCGGCCAACGCCATGCTGGCCACCCGTATCAGTTTCATGAACGAACTGGCCAATCTGGCCGAAACGCTGGGCGCGGATATCGAGCTGGTGCGCCAGGGCATCGGTTCGGACCCCCGCATCGGTTGGCATTTTCTTTATGCGGGCTGCGGCTACGGCGGATCGTGCTTTCCGAAAGACGTGAAGGCCCTGATCCGCTCCGCCAGCGAACATGGCACGACGCTGAAAGTGTTGACGGCGGTGGAAGAGGCCAACGACGCGCAAAAGCATGTTCTGCTTGAGAAGATCGTCAAGCGTTTTGGCGCCGATCTGTCCGGGCGCCGCTTCGCGCTTTGGGGGCTGGCTTTCAAGCCGAACACCGACGACATGCGCGAAGCGCCAAGCCGCGTGTTGATCGGCGAGCTTCTTGCCCGGGGGGCGACCGTTACCGCCTACGACCCGGTGGCGATGAACGAGACCCGGCGTATTTTTGGCGACGAGCCGCGCATCGTCTATGCCGAGCGCCCGATGGCCGCACTTGATGGTGCCGATGCGCTGGTCATCGTTACCGAATGGAAAGAGTTCCGCAGTCCGGATTTCGAGCGTATACGTGGCCTGTTGAAGCAGCCGGTGGTGTTCGACGGCCGCAATATGTACGATCCGGCGGTGATCCGTGCTGCGGGTATCGAATACGCCGGCATCGGCCGCCGCGAAAACGACCCTGCCGCACCGCGCCCGTAACATGCCATTACCCGCCGTGCCACCCGATCAAAGGTGCGAAAGCATGGAGTTCAAAACGCTGGAAGACTATGTGGGCAACACGCCGCTGGTGCGTCTCAAGCGCATCGGTGCCGGGCGCGGCAATGTCATCCTCGCCAAGCTCGAAGGCAACAACCCGGCGGGTTCGGTAAAGGATCGACCGGCGTTGTCGATGGTCGTGCAGGCCGAGCAACGTGGCGACATCAAGCCGGGCGATACGCTGATCGAGGCGACCAGCGGCAACACCGGCATCGCGCTGGCAATGGCTGCGGCCATGCGTGGTTATCGCATGATCCTGGTCATGCCGGAAAACCAAAGCGTGGAACGGCGCCAGACGATGCATGCCTTCGGTGCCGAATTGGTGCTTACGCCCAAGGAAGGCGGCATGGAAATGGCGCGCGATGTTGCCGAAAGGCTGCGCGACGAAGGGCGGGGAGTGATCCTCGACCAGTTTGCCAACCCCGACAATCCGCTCTCGCACTACGAAGGTACCGGGCCGGAACTGTGGGCGCAGACACAGGGCCGTATTACCCATTTCGTCAGTTCGATGGGTACGACCGGCACGATCATGGGGACTTCGCATTTTCTCAAAGAGAAAAATCCGGCCATCGTCGTCGTCGGCTGCCAGCCCGAGGAAGGGTCGCAGATTCCCGGTATCCGCAAATGGCCGGAGGCGTATCTGCCGAAGATTTATGAAAGATCGCGCGTGGACAGATTGGAATACGTCGGCCAGGCCGATGCGGAGGAGATGACGCGCCGTCTCGCGCGCGAAGAGGGCATCTTTGCCGGCATCTCCTCGGGCGGAGCGGTGCACGTGGCGCAGCGTTTGGCTGCCGAGCTTGAGAATGCGGTCATTGCCGCAATCATCTGCGACCGCGGCGACCGCTACCTGTCAACGGGCGTTTTCCCGGCCTGACCACATAGTGAAACAAGGAAAGGCGGGATAAAAAAGTGACGCCCGTTCTCGTTTTCGATATCGAAACCATTCCCGATGTCGATGGCATCCGCAAGCTCAACGAACTACCAGCGGATCTCACCGACTATGAGGTCGCCGAGTTTGCCTTTCAGCAGCGCCGGGCCGGCAACGGAACGGATTTTCTGCAGCATCATCTGCAGCGCGTGGTCGCGATCTCCTGCGTGCTGCGCGATGCCAGCCAATTCCGGGTGTTTTCCCTGTCCGAACCGGACGCGTGCGAAGGGGAGATCATCCAGCGCTTTTTTGACGGCATCGAACGTTTCACGCCGCAAATCGTGTCATGGAACGGCGGCGGTTTCGATTTGCCGGTGCTGCATTACCGCAGCTTGATCCATGGTATATCCGCCCCGCGCTACTGGGATCTGGGCGACGGCGATTACAACGATTCGCGCGATTTCAAATGGAACAACTATATTAGTCGTTACCACTCTCGCCATCTGGATCTGATGGATCTGCTCGCGCTTTATCAGCCGCGCGCCAGCGTTCCGCTCGACGAACTGGCGAAGTTGATGGGTTTCCCTGGCAAATTGGGCATGGACGGCTCGGCGGTGTGGCAAGCGTGGCAAGAAGGGCGGATAGCGGAAATTCGTGATTATTGCGAGACCGATGTCGTTAACACCTATCTCGTGCATCTTGGCTTTCAGCGTATGCGCGGCGTTCTCGACCAGCCTGGGTGGGAGCGTGAAATCGCCGCCGTTCGCGAAGCGTTGGAACGGCTTGAAGCTCCTCATTGGCAGGCATTTCTGGCAGCTTGGGGAAAGAATTAGATCATTGCTCTGACTAAGGAGGCGGCACTAATGGACATTCTCTACACCATCTTCATCGGCCTCATCGTTGGTCTTGTTGCCCGCTTCCTGCATCCCGGTAAAGACGGCCTGGGTCTTATCATGACCGCGTTGCTTGGTATCGGCGGTGCCATGCTGGCGACCTACGGGGGGCAGTTGGTCGGTATCTACGAAGCAGGGCAGGCGGCGGGCTTCATCGGCGCCGTTATCGGCGCCATCGTCATACTGGTAATCGTGTCCCGGTTGAAAAAATGACACGGTGCCTGAAAAGCGTTTGACAGGCGAAATGAAGTCTCTATAATTCGCCGCTCTTAGCAGGCGCGTAGCTCAGCTGGTTAGAGCACCACCTTGACATGGTGGGGGTCGTTGGTTCGAGTCCAATCGCGCCTACCAAATTTTTGGAACCGATGTCATGTTTCGAACTCACACCGAAAACAGAAACTGAACAGGTCGGATTCCGCTTTCATTTTTCATAAAAGTGCGGTTCGACCGCACTTTTTTTTCGCCTGAATTTTCTTAATTTCCATTTATTCATGCGCAGCCGGGCCTGTAAATCGTTCGGCGCCAATATCGGATCGAGGCTCGATCATGCCGAACATTACGCTTCCCGATGGTTCCATTCGCAGCTTCGGTCATCCCGTGACTGTTGCCGAAGTGGCGGCCGACATCGGTGCCGGATTGGCAAAAGCGGCGCTCGCCGGCCGTGTCGATGACAAGCTGGTGGATCTGTCTCATCGGATCGAGGGCGACAGCCGGCTCGCCATCGTTACCGACAAGAATGCGGAAGGGCTCGATATCATCCGCCACTCCACCGCGCACTTGCTCGCACACGCGGTGAAGGAGCTGTTCCCCGACGCGCAGGTCACGATCGGTCCTGTGATCGAGAACGGCTTTTACTACGACTTCGCCTATAAACGTCCCTTCACGCCGGAAGACCTCGAAGCGATCGAACAGCGCATGGCCGAACTGGCCAGGCGCGAGATTCCCGTGGCGCGTGAAGTGTGGGCGCGCGATGAGGCCGTGTCGTTCTTCAAGTCGATCGGCGAACACTACAAAGCCGAGATCATCGCGTCCATCCCGGCCGTGGAGGATGTGTCTCTTTACCGGCAGGGCGATTTCGTCGATCTCTGTCGCGGCCCGCACGTGCCATCCACTGGCAGGCTGAAGGTTTTCAAGCTCACCAAGGTTGCGGGTGCCTACTGGCGGGGGGATTCGAAAAACGAGATGCTGCAGCGCATCTACGGTACGGCCTGGGCGAAAAAGGAAGAACTCGACGCTTACCTGCACATGCTGGAGGAGGCGGAAAAGCGCGATCACCGCAAACTTGGGCAGCAGCTCGATTTTTTCCACTTCCAGGATGAAGCGCCGGGTTCCGTCTTCTGGCATCCGAAGGGCTGGCGTCTGTTTCAGACCCTGATTGGCTACATGCGCGAGCGCCAGGAGCAGGCGGGCTATGTCGAGGTCAATACGCCGGATGTCATGGATCGCGCGTTGTGGGAAACATCGGGGCACTGGCAGAACTATCGCCAGAACATGTTTACTACGCAAACCGAGGACGAACGTGTTTTCGCGCTCAAGCCGATGAACTGTCCCGGCGCCGTGTCGATGTTCGCCCAAGGTCTGAAGAGCTATCGCGATCTGCCGTTGCGCATGGCCGAGTTCGGCAAGGTGCACCGCTACGAGCCGTCTGGCGCCTTGCATGGTTTGCTGCGTGTGCGCCACTTCACACAGGACGACGCGCACGTTTTCTGCACCGAAGAGCAAATGGAGCAGGAGTGCAAGGATGTCGTGGCGCTGATCCTCGATATCTACAAGGATTTCGGCTTCGATAATATTCGCATCAAGCTTTCCACCCGTCCGGAAAACCGTATCGGCAGTGACGAGATATGGGACAGGCTGGAGGGGGCCCTGGCCGCCGCGCTCGATCACATGGGCATGGCGTATGAATTGTTCCCGGGCGAGGGGGCGTTTTATGGGCCGAAGCTTGAATTCGTGCTGCGCGACACGATAGGTCGCGACTGGCAGTGCGGAACCTTGCAGGTCGATATGAATCTTCCCGAGCGTTTCGACGTCAGCTATGTCGCCGAGGACAATACGCGCAAACGCCCGGTGATGCTGCATCGGGCCTTGTTCGGTTCACTGGAACGTTTTACCGGCATTTTGATCGAGCATTATGCGGGCGCATTGCCATTGTGGCTGGCGCCGGTTCACGCGGTGGCGATGAATATTTCCGAGGGGCAGGCCGAATATGTTGCAGACGTGACAAAACGGCTGCGGCAAGCGGGTTTCCGCGTCGAGGCGGATTTGCGCAATGAAAAAATTAACTATAAAATCCGCGAACATAGCGTACATAAGCTGCCCTATCAGCTCGTAGTCGGCGAGAAAGAAAAGGCTGCGGGAGTGGTGGCGGTGCGCGTCCGAGGCGGCCAGGATCTTGGCCAAATGTCCCTCGATTCGTTGATCGAACGCTGGCTTCGCGAAATTGAAGCGAAAGCCGGTTCGGTCTGATATTGGCTGTCGTGGAGAACTGAACCATCGCTCAAGAAAAAAAGCAGCGCGTCAACGAGGAAATAAACGCGCTCGAAGTGCGGCTTGTCGGTGAAGAAGGAGAGCAACTCGGTATCGTGTCCTTGAGTGCGGCACTGAGTGCGGCCGAAGAGGCTGGATTGGATCTGGTCGAAATCGCCCCAATGGCGAAGCCTCCGGTCTGCCGGGTGATGGATTTGGGCAAGTTCAAGTATCAGGAACAGAAAAAAGCCCACGAAGCCAGGCTGAAACAGAAGCAGGTGCAGGTCAAGGAGGTGAAACTCCGCCCCGGCACCGATGAAAACGATTACCAGATCAAACTGCGTAATCTGAAGCGGTTCCTTGAGGACGGCGATAAGTGCAAGGTGACGCTGCGGTTCCGTGGCCGTGAAATGGCCCACCAGGAATTCGGTTTGCGTCAGCTCGAACGCGTCAAGGCCGATCTGGAGGAGTTGGGACAGGTCGAACAGATGCCCAAGATGGAAGGGCGTCAAATGGTTATGGTTGTCGCACCAAAGAAAAATCGTTGAGTGCGGCGGCCATTTGCCTTGGTTGATCCAAGGCGAAGCCAGCGCTGCAGCATTGCTGCATGCGGTGGAAAACAAGTGGTGCCAGGTTGTGAAACGCGCTGTTTTTGCGCTACCTGGCGGCATCGATAAACATGGAGTTCAGCAATGCCAAAAATGAAGACCAAGAGCGGAGCCGCGAAGCGGTTCAAGGTCCGCGCCGGCGGCGGGATCAAGCGCTCTCAGGCGTTCAAGCGCCACATCCTGACCAAGAAAACCACCAAGAGCAAGCGCCAGCTGCGCGGCATGACGGACGTTCATGCTGCCGATGAAAAGCTGATCCGCGCCATGCTGCCTTACGCTTGAACAGGAGACCGCCATGCCTAGAGTTAAACGCGGTGTAACCGCCCGAGCGCGCCACAAGAAAGTTCTTGCCGAAGCCAAAGGTTACCGCGGCCGTCGGAAAAACGTTTATCGCATCGCCAAACAGGCGGTGATGAAAGCGGGCCAGTACGCTTACCGTGACCGTCGTCAGCGCAAGCGCCAGTTCCGTGCTCTGTGGATCGCGCGTATCAATGCCGCGGCCCGCGAGCTTGGTTTGACCTATAGCACTTTCATGAACGGCTTGAAGAAGGCCGCCATCGAAGTGGATCGCAAGGTGCTGGCCGATCTGGCCGTATTCGACAAACCCGCTTTTTCGGCGCTTGCCGAACAAGCCCGGGCCAAACTCGCTGCGTAATCGGACGCAGCTCGGAAAAAGGAGGCCTGGCCTCCTTTTTTTTTCCGATTTCCGGACGTCATGCTCATGAATAATCTG
>JAVBSY010000084.1:0-39315 GCA_031556475.1 Azoarcus sp. | reverse complement strand
GTCGCGCCGGCTGCTGGCGGTACGCGGCGTCGGCGCGGTCAACCGCGTCGGTGGCGTGACCCGCGAGATCCGAGTCACCCTCGATCCGATGCGCCTGCAGGCGCTGGGCGCGACCGCAGCCGAGGTATCGCGCCAATTGCGACAGATTCAGACCGAAAGCGCGGGTGGCCGCGCCGACCTCGGCGGCGGCGAGCAGCCGGTGCGCACGCTGGGCACGGTGGCCTCGGCAGCGGAATTGGCGGCGCTCGAATTGTCCCTGACCGACGGGCGGCGTATCCGCCTCGACGAAGTCGCCGCCGTTGCCGACACGGTGGCCGAGCAACGCTCGGCGGCGCTGCTCGACGGCCGGCCGGTGGTCGGTTTCGAGGTCGCGCGCAGCCGCGGCGAAAGCGAGATCGACGTCGGCGCCGGCGTTTATGCGGCGCTCGAAGAACTGCGCGCGGCGCATCCCGACATCGCGATCACCACCGCCTTCGATTTCGTTGCGCCGGTGCAGGAAGAGTACACCGGGTCGCTGCACCTGCTCTACGAGGGCGCGTTGCTCGCGGTGCTGGTGGTGTGGCTGTTCCTGCGCGATTGGCGGGCGACTTTCGTGTCTGCCGTGGCGTTGCCGCTGTCGGTGATTCCCGCCTTCATCGCGATGTATTGGTTCGGTTTCACGATCAACGTCATCACGCTGCTGGCCTTGTCGCTGGTGGTCGGCATCCTGGTGGACGACGCCATCGTCGAGGTCGAGAACATCGTCCGCCACCTGCGCATGGGCAAGACACCCTATGAGGCGGCCATGGAGGCCGCCGACGAAATCGGTCTGGCGGTGATCGCCACCACCTTCACCCTCATTGCCGTGTTCCTGCCTACCGCCTTCATGAGCGGCGTGGCCGGCAAGTTCTTCAAGCAGTTCGGCTGGACCGCCGCGCTCGCCGTGTTCGCCTCGCTCGTCGTCGCCCGTGTGCTCACGCCGATGATGGCGGCCTATCTGCTCAAGCCTTCCGCCGCACATGCCGAACCGCGCTGGCTCGACTGGTATGCGCGCCTGGCCGCGCGCTGCCTGCGCCACCGCGTGCTCACCATGCTCGCCGCCGGTGCGTTCTTCGTCGGCTCGATCATGCTCATCCCGCTGTTGCCGTCAGGCTTCATTCCACCGGACGACAATTCGCAAACCCAGGTTTACCTTGAGCTCGCGCCGGGCTCCACGCTGGCGCAGACGAGTGCGGTGGCCGAGCGGACGCGCCAACTGCTGGGCGGCAACCCGTACGTGAAAAGCGTCTACACCACCATCGGCGGCGGCACCGCCGGGGGCGACCCGTTCGCGCTCCAGGGCGCGGGCGAGGTGCGCAAGGCCACGCTCACCGTGCAGTTGTCTCCGCGTGGCGAACGGCCGCGCAAGCAGATCATCGAAAACGACATCCGCACCGCGCTGACGGTGCTGCCAGGGGTGCGCAGCAAGGTCGGCCTTGGTGGCTCGGGCGAGAAATACATTCTCGTCCTCTCCGGCGAGGATCCGCATGCGCTGCAGACGGCGGCGCTGGCGGTGGAGCGCGATCTGCGCACCGTTCCCGGGCTGGGCAGCATCGCCTCCACCGCCAGCCTGATCCGGCCGGAAATCGCGGTGAGGCCGAACTTCGCCCGCGCCGCCGATCTCGGCGTGACCAGCAACGCCATCGGCGAAACACTGCGCGTGGCGACCCTCGGCGATTACGACATCGCACTGGCCAAGCTCAACCTCGCACAGCGCCAGGTTCCCATCCTGGTGCGGCTGGACGAGGCTGCACGGCAGGACCTCGGCGTGCTCGAGCGCCTTGCCGTGCCCGGTACGCACGGCCCGGTGATGCTCGGCCAGGTCGCCACGCTGGAAGTGGCTGGCGGGCCGGCGGTGATCGACCGCTACGACCGTTCGCGCAACATCAATTTCGAAATCGAACTCTCCGGCCTGCCGCTCGGCGACGTCACCGCCGCCGTCGCGCAACTGCCGTCGGTGCGCGACCTGCCGCCCGGCGTGCGCGTGGTCGAGGTCGGCGACGCCGAAGTGATGGGCGAACTGTTCGCCAGCTTCGGGCTGGCGATGCTCACCGGGGTGTTGTGCATCTATGTCGTGCTGGTGCTGTTGTTCAAGGACTTCCTCCACCCGGTGACGATCCTCGCCGCGTTGCCCTTGTCGCTCGGCGGCGCCTTCGTCGGCCTGCTGCTGGCGCAGAAAAGTTTTTCCATGCCGTCGCTGATCGGCCTGGTGATGCTGATGGGGATCGCCACGAAGAACTCCATCCTGCTGGTGGAATACGCCATCGTCGCCCGCCGCGACCATGGGCTGTCACGTCTAGACGCCTTGCTCGACGCCTGCCACAAGCGCGCGCGTCCGATCGTCATGACCACGATCGCGATGGGCGCGGGGATGATGCCGATCGCCCTCGGCCTCGGCGCTGCCGACGCCAGCTTTCGCTCGCCGATGGCGATCGCCGTGATCGGTGGCCTGATCACCTCCACCGTGCTCAGCCTGCTGGTGGTGCCGGCGGTATTCACCTACGTGGACGATCTGGAAAAGTGGTTCCGGCGCAAGTTGCGCCGGGCGTGACGGGAGGGCAGCACGCGCTGCTGTCGGCGGTATGAGCCGCTTTTGAAATACTTTTTTGGATCTGGCCGAAGGAATCGGCCCTAAAATGTTCCGTACGGACGGAATGCTTTGAATGCAACACACATGGTCTTGCCGGCGTTCAAGTTCCCCGCACCGGCGCCATCCATAGCAGATGAACATGATTCGACGTTTGCGCAGCGTTGTCGTATGTGCGCTTTTCCCCATTTTCCTGATCGTTGCGTGTGCCATTCCGCCGCAACCGCCTGTCGTCATGGCTGGCGATCCCGACTACATCCAGCGCTATATCGGCTGGCTCATCGAGCAGGAAATAAAGCGCAGCCATATCGTCGGCGTATCCATTGCCCTGGTGGACGAGCGCGAAGTGCTGTGGACGGCCGGTTTCGGCTACGAGGACGTGGCTGCCGAGCATTCGGCCAGCGCGAAAACGCCTTATCGCCTGGGGTCCATCGCCAAGGTGCTGACAGCCACGGCGGCGATGCAACTGGCCGAGGAAGGGCGGATGGACATCGACCGCCCGCTGGCCGATTACCTGCCCGGCTTTACGGTGCGTAGCCGCTTCGCCGCGGGCGAACCGATTACGCCGCGCAACATCATGGACCACCACTCCGGCCTGCCGGCCAATTTCCTCCGTGGCATGCTGGGTGAAGCCCGCCCCTTCAGCGATGTCGTTGCCGCCGTGCGCGACGAATACGTCGCCTATCCGCCGGGGTTCGTCTTCGCTTATTCCAACCTGGGCGTAACGCTGCTCGGTGCGGCCATCGAACAACGTACCGGCGAATCTTTCGAGCGCCGTCTGCGGCGCAGCGTATTCAAGCCGTTGGCGATGCACGACACCCGCTTCGAATCCAGCCCCGCGCTCAAGGTCTACGACCCTGAAGGCAAACCCACGCAGCCGGTGCCCCTGCGCGATCTGCCATCCGGCGGGCTGGTATCCACCGCCGACGACATGGCGCGTTTCATGCGGATGGTGCTCGCGGATGGTGAGCTTGACGGGCATCGGGTGCTGCGCGGCGAGACGCTGGCGGAAATGCTGCGGCCGCAAAATGAACACATCGCCCTCGACCTGGGTCTGCGTGTCGGTCTGGGCTGGATGCTGTCGGGCATCGACATCCGTAACGCCGGGCCGGTGGCGAGCCACGGCGGCGCGCTGTTCGATTCGCATAGCCTGATGGTGTTGCTGCCCGAGCAGAAACTCGGCGTCGTGGTCATGTCCAATTCGGCTGCCGCACAGGACGCCGTCAAGCGGATCGCGACCGAAACGCTCAAGCTCGCGCTCGAAACATACCGCGGCATCCACCAGCCGGAAAATGGCGATACCGCAGCCAAGGCAACGCCGGCGCAAGCGCCGCTTTCGAGCTATGCCGCCTGGTACGATTCGATGATCGGCCTCGTCAAGGTCAGCCCCGCCCGCGACGCGCTCGATGCGGAGGTAATGGGGCACACGCTGCAGCTGCGTCCCCAGGGCGACGGCCGTTTCGGGCTGCGCTACAAGCTGCTGGGCCTCATCCCGGTACAGATCGGCGCGTTCGACGGCCTGCACGTATCGGTGCGCAACATCGACGGCCGCCGTGTGCTTGTCGGCCATATCGGCGAGGACACCATCCTGCTCGGCGAACGCCTCACACCAGCACCGATCCCTCAGGAATTGCTCGATTACGTCGGCGAATACGAGTTCGTCGACGCTCCCGGCGGTTTCCTGCCGGAACATATGGCAATGCGCTTGGAGGACGGTATGCTGATCGGCGAATGCAGCCTGCCCCAGATGCCCGGCTTCCTGCTGCGCATCGGTCTGAAACCGATTTCCGCCAGCGAAGTGCTGATCTCCGGCCTGGGCACCGGCAAGGGCGAAACCATCCGTGTACTGAAAGGCGAGGAGAAACGCCTGCTGTTTTCCGGCCTGGAACTGCGCAAGAAAACAAATTGAAAACAGAAAACCAGGGACCACATTTGCGGCCCTGTATTTTTCATGTCTCGTTAGGCTCAAACGCCTCGGCATCTTCCTTTTCGAACAATGCCGCGAACAATTGACCAAGGCTGATTCCGAAGACCTCGTGTGCTGCCTGGGCACCGCCATCGTCTTGTTCGGCAGCCACGGCAAATTGCCGGAAGCGTGCCCAGTCCCGCGCGAGTTGTTCGACGAGAATGCGGGCAAGATCGTATGAGAGCAGATTGCCGTCATCAGGGCGCTGGAATGATGCGCCAGACCAGAACTCCTGGATTTCGGCCTTCCCCCAGAAGCGAAGATGTTTTTCCCGCATTTCCTGCGGTGACCACGGAGATGCACCCCGGCCCGCCAGTTTTTGCTCGACATTGACCGCCAGGCCTTCATCGACCCAGAGAGGCAGGTTCAAATGAGCAAGGCAGGCATGCGCCATTTCGTGTGCAATCACAGGCTCGATACGCGACAAATCGTCCTTTACCGTTACGAAGTGGCAGCAGCCCGTGCCGATATACATGCCTCCGCTGAACGCGAATTCCCCATCTTCCGGGCAGTAATGGGATACGTAGCGGTAGTACTCATCCTGCTCGTCGAATACGATCAGAATATCCTTCCCGTATGGCGGAATCTCCGCAAGACCGTCGAGCGTCCGCGAAATACGCTTGAGCGTTTTCTCCATATGGGCAAGCGTTGCCCGCGCAATCTGGGATTCCAGGGATGAAAGAACGATGGCCTGATCGGACTCGGCCAGGTGGTAAGCCGGCCCGAGCGCCGCGGCAAGATGCAAAAGCCACACGCGTTCGCATGCGCTATACGCCGCGTTCTGGGTCGAATCGTCCGTACCTGCTGCATCCACCCATGCGTGAATGGCAGTCCAGTCGGCGATCGGGAGTCCTTGGTGCCAGTTCAAATGCTCGGTCAACATCAGGGGCGGCAGTCCCTGTACGACAATCTCCAGGGGAGCCTGTTGTGCGATGGCTGTTCGTGAGGTGGGCTGGGGTTTTTCACCCAGGAATCGTCGTAAAAGCTTCAACATGGCTGGACGATGTCAGTTGGTGTGGTAGTCCAGGCAGAAGCTGGTGATTACCGCGAGGCGATGGCGATGTGCCACGAATGGCAGAGGCAGAGGGTAGTCAATCGCGTTCCCACTCGGCAATCATCCCCTTATAACCAGACAGGATTACCGATAGCCTCTTGATATTCTCGCCAAACAACGTTATTTCGTTTCTGACATCCTTATAGACATGGATGGTCTTGCAGCTTGCATTTTCAATGCCGACCCGTTGTTCCGCGCCAGGGGTGGCTATACAGGCAGCGACCCAGTTATCGCCCATTTCCGCGCCGTTATCCGGAGACGACGAAAAATATTGCCACATCACCGGATAGCCTGCTTTCGGATAAATGCGATACAGCTTTACGTCATCGTCAAACTCGATGATCCTGTTTTTATAAAGGCCTGTCGCATTCCATGCATTGACCGCATCCGGCCTCACCGGTTTCAGCCCGTCCGCTCCCTCGGCGGCGGAAACAAAAACAATCATCGTGTTATTGAGCCCGATTGTTTCTTCGAGCTTCAGGTCGCCCAAGGGTATTTTCAGCGATATTCCGCCCCCACCATCGAGTCCTTCCGTGGGAACGATCGAGGAAGGCAATCCGGACAGCATGTACTTCTTCGGAATGGAGAGCACAGTGCGGCCAAATTTGAATTTCAATTCGGGACCACTGTTCGCTCTTGCGCAGGACAAACCGCATCCAGCGATGAGCAGGGTGAAAACGAATATCGATGGCCATTTCATTTGCGGGTCCTTTATGGTGTGGAATCACACCCTTTGCACCACAGGCCACTGTATGTGTTCGGATCGAACATCACCGGCGCCCAGCCCCCCGGAACGGGAGCCGAAACACCTGGAATGGCGTGTGTTCCACCAAAGATATACGGAGGGATGTTATGTTTTGCAAATACCTCATGGTGGTAGTTGGCGACTTGGCTGGGGCTCAGAAGATTGGGCGTGCCGCTCGTATCGCCCATGACGGCAGAGGCATGAGCCAGGGCAAGCTCGGCGCCGATTTGTTCCATGGTAACGGGCAATTTGTTGTCCGCAATATAGGAGCTCATGTCCGACCAGGTGTGGTTTGCGGCAGTTTTTTCAAACCAGCTTGCGTTCACAAAGCCAGGGTCGCCCCAGCCTGTCAGCGCGGTCCTTGCAACCGGATCTCCGGCCAGATGTCGTGATTTCCAGAATTCCAGGAATTTACCTTCTTTCGCAAGCGCCAATTGCTCTTCGGTAATGGGCTGCCCACATTCCAGTCCCCATGGATCAACCGTCCCGGTCGGGTTGTTCACATACGCGTAGATATTGATCCCGCCCTTGAGCCCGATCGGATCCTGCGTGATGTATCTACCCAGCCCCGGGTCGTAGAACCGATACCGGTTGTAATGCAGTCCCGACTCCGCATCGTGGTGCTGGCCCTGAAAACGGATCGGCTGATACAGATCGTTGGGATTGTGCTCCGCCAGCGTATTCCCCCATGCATCCAGTTCGATCCGCCAATCGATCTCGCCTTCTTCATTGATCAGCGCCATCGGCGTACCCAGGTGGTCGCAGTGGTACAAATGAATCGCGCGTGTATCCGGAGCGGGTTGTTCCAGCAATGCCTCGAGTTGCGCCGGTTCGATCTGCGCCTGTTTGAGCACGCGCTGGCTGTGCGCACTCAGCTTGCCTTGTCTGAATTCGCGCTCGACCTCGTCGAAGGAGCGTTGCAGGTCCGCATCCTGCGGCATGCCCACCCTCTGCGCCAGACTCTGCGCCGCTGCGCCGGCAGTGCTCTCGATGCGCAGCAGCGGCACGAAGCTGTTCGGCTGGTAGACCGTATGGATGCGCGTGTCGTCGGTCTGCGTCAGCACCAGCCGGTCGCCGTCCCAGCCGTACCAGGTGGTGCGGACTTCGCCGACGAGCTGGCCCTGTGCGTCGGCATGGGCGATCTGCTTGGCGATGCGCCGGCCGAACGGGTCGTAGAGGTAGTTGGTGGCGCGCACCTGTTCCGGGCTCTCGCAGGCGTACTGGATCAGGCGGTTGGCGCTGTCGTAGGTATACAGGTGCAGTTCGCCCTGGCGGTGCTTGAGCGTGAGGTTGCCATGGGCGTCGTACTGGTAGCGGTAGTGGTCGTCTTCGTCGATGCGGTTGGCCGGCCAGCAGGTGGCAGCGTTGTGGGCGGCGGGCTGCGGTTTGTGGCGCAAGACGTTGAAGTCCGGGTCGGCAAGGTTGCGGCGCACTTCTTCGGCCCAGTCTTCGCGTTCGCTGGTGGCTACTCGGGAGTGGAACAGGCGGTTGCCGGCGGCGTCGAACCGGTAGATTTGCGCGGCCTGTCCGGGCAGTTGGGCTTCGATGAGCCGGCCGGCAGGGTCGTAGTGGTACGCGTGCGGGCCTTGCGCGGTGTCGATGCGGGTGAGTTGGCCGAAGACGTCGTAATGGTGCTGGCGCTGGAGTTGGCCGCCGCCTATGAGTGGGGAGTGGGTATTCAGGCTGTTCAGCCGCGACAGGGGGTTGTAGCGGCGCTGCTCGGTGGTGGCGTGAAAGCGCCGCTCGGTTTCGCGGTGCAGCCTGTCGCGCTCGAAGTCGATCAGGCTGCGCCCATCGAGCAAGACACCGTGCAGATGGCCGGCGCCGTAGGTCTGCCAGGTGAGTGGGGGTAGCCCGTCGAGGCCGGTTTCGCGCTCGTTGCCGAGGGCGTCGTACTGGTGGGTAACGCGGTGCTGCCAGAGGGTCTGTTCCTGGCTGTTCTTCACTTCGAGCACTTCGGCGGTAATGCGGCCCAGCGGGTCGCGTTCAAAACGCACGCTGATGGGATTGGTGCCGATGGCGCTGGTGTGCCGCGCTTCAGCCAGTCGGCCGTTGCTGTCAGCGGTGAAGGTTTCGAGAATTTCGTCGCCGCTGGTAGCGGACAGGCTGCGCGCGCCGAGCCGGCCGCCCTTGTCGTAGTGGTAGCTGCAGACGAGGCCGGCGTCGTCGCGGGTACTGATCTGGCCAGCGGCATTGTAGGTGTAGTGCTGGGTGCGTCCGTCAAAGCCGCTCTGCGAGATCAAGCGGTCCATCGCATCGTATTCGAACAGGGCACGCGCGCCGTTCTCGTTGATCAATTCGATGGGCCGGCCGGCGATGTCGTAGCGGTAGTGCTGGCTGTACCCCGCGTAGTGGTAGGCGGTGAGCTGACCCCAAGAGCCGCGCTCGAAACGGGCGTCGGAGCCGTCCGGGTAGGTCGTCGCCACGAGCGCGCCGGTGGTGTCGTAGCGGTAGGTGCTTTTGCGCCCGAGGGCGTCGGTGCTGCCGATCATTCGCCCGTGCAGGTCGTATTCGTACTGCGCGCGCAGGTCTTCTTCGCCCCGCACCTGGGTCAGATTGCCCCAGCGGTCGCGCTGGTAGGTGGTGGTGGTGCCGGAACAGTCGGTGTAGGCGGTGAGTTGTCCGAGCGCATCCCATTGCAGTTTCTTGCGCCCGCCCTGGGCGTCTTCGATCTCGTTGGGTCTGTCGCGGTAGCGGTCGGCGTAGTGGTAGCGGGTACGGTGGCCAAGGGCGTTGGTTTCGCTGCTCAGGCGGCCGTATTCGTCGTGGTCGATGCGCTGGATGAGACCGTCGGCGCTGTGAATGGCGCTGATCTGGTTGTGTTGGTTGTATTCGATGCGCTGGCTGCGCCCGTCGGACAGGGTCACGCCGAGGACGTTGCCGCTGGCGATGTCGAGTTCGTAGCGGGTTTCGCGCCCCATGGCGTCGGTCTGGCTGATGAGCCGGCCGCTGCGGTCGAAACGGCTTTCGGTGGTGGAGCCGTCGGCACGCTCGTGTTTGACGAGCCGGCGCAGGCCGCCCTGGCCGGCGAAGTGGTAGGCCTCGATGCGTCCCAGGCTGTCGGTGACGACGGTGCTGTCGCCCTGGTAGTCGAAGCGGTAGGAGAGTGCACCGGGATGGGTCTGTTCGATGACCCGGCCCTGCGGGTCGTAAAGGTAGTGGCGGGTAGGCTGGCCGGCGTAGGCGTGGGCGGTGATGCGGCCGATGAGTTCGGGGTGGTAGTGAAATTGGCGGGTGAGTTGGCCGTCGCGGCCGTAGACGGCGGCGAGTTCGCCGCGGCGGGTGTAGTCGTAGCGCACAAGGGGTTGGGTAGGCAGTGCGGGTCCGTGGGGGTCGCGCACGAGGCGCACGGCGGTGAGGCGGATGCCACTGTCGGCGCCCCAGCCATGGGCGCCGTCGTGGGAGAGGCCGGGAAGGCGGGTGAGGTCGAGCGCGTAGCTGCGTCCGGCGCTATCCTGGACGGCGGTGACGAGTCCGGCGAATTCGCCTTGGCTGGCACGCTGGTAGAGCAGTTGGCGGCCAAAGTGGTTGGCTAGTCCGAGTTGCCAGAGGCGCTGGCCTTCGATGTCGCCGTGGTGTTGATCGGGGGCGTCGGCGGGGTTGCCGAATATCCACCAGGGGCCGAGAAGGTTGTTGGTGAGGAAGAGCAACCCGCTGTTGCGCCGGGCCGCAGGGGCGAGGCCATGCCAGGCGGCGCGCAGGCGCGCGCCCCAGGCGGGGTCGTCGAGGGTTTCCTTGCCGCCGCGCACGATCCACAGGCTTTCACTACGACTGTAGGCGATTTCGCCGGGTGCGAGGGGGTCGAAACGGATGCTGCGCCCTTTGCTGTCGTTGATGGTGAGAAGTTCGCCGGTTTGCAAGGTGGAGACTTCGGCAGGCAGCCACCAGCCGGGACCGAGCAGGCCGGTGGGAGCGGGGGTGTCGGTCTGGTAGCTGGAGTAGTCGCGTGACAGGACGAACGGCAGGGGAGCGGGTAGGGCAAGGTCGATTTCGCCACTTTGCACTTTGGCGCCAAGCATGGGGTTGACGGGGTTGCCGACGGCAATGCCACCGGGGCAGCTCGAACAGGCCACGCCGCCCTGGGTGCCGATCAGTACCGTGCGCGAGCCTTGGATGATGACGCCGTAGGCGACACCATCGCTGATGCGCGATGCTGGTTTGCCGCTCATGCTGGAGATCCTTGCTGATAAGAAGATGGAAGGCAGGGTTTATGTATATTTTATATGCCTGCGTATTGGGTGTGGGATGGGGTGTGGTGTATGTGACCAGCGGGCATGTCGAGGTGGTTCAAATCTCTACTGCCCCCGATCCGATCAGCGTCTTCTTGAACGCTATCGGGACGGTATTTACCGCCTCGACGCTCATCGAGCCGCTGACAAACGGGTCAGTGGATTTTTCGGAATTTTGGGCAGATCCCCTGCTGACTTCTGTTTGCTCGTCTTGCTTGGCATGCATGTTCCTTGATCACATGTTATGTCTCACACACGAAACTCAGGACAGGCTTACCGGCGGCGCGTAAATGCACGACAATCGAAAGTCTCTGTTTCTGTCTGAATTCTGTCCGCCATGCGCGTTACGCTCGTTCACCCTGCTGGCTTCAATTTTGTTCCCGGCCAGCCCGACTTTACCGTGCTGGCGAACCGCATGGCGCCTATCGGGATTCTTCAGCTGGCTTCCTGGCTCGAAAAGCATGGTCATCCCACCGCCGTGCACGATTGCATGGGGCCCCATGCGCCGCCTTCCATCGAGGCCAATGCCGAGCAGGTGCTCGCCACCAGGCCGGAACTCGTTGGTTTTTCCGCCACCACGTCGGGCTTCATGGACGCGGTGGATATGGCCGCTTACATCAAGCGCAAGCAGCCGCACATCAAGACTTTTTTTGGCAATGTGCATGTGTCGTCCATTGGCGCGCCACTGCTCGAACATTTTCCCGAAATCGACTACCTGTGCATCGGCGAGGGCGAAGGCGCAATCCTTGATGTAGCCGAGGGCAAGGCCGAGCGGGAAATTGCCAACATCATCTACCGTGATGGCGATCGCATCGTGATCAATTCGCGCCGCGCGCGCATCCTCGATCTCGACGAACTGCCCTTTCCAGCTTACGAGAAGCTCGCGGGTTTTCCGCATGGTTACCACCTGCCGCTGTTCTCTTACGAGAAGCGCTGGGGGGCGACCATGATCACTTCGCGCGGCTGCCCCTACACCTGTTCCTTCTGTGACCGCACGGTGTATGAGCGCTTGTACAAGTACAACTCGCCGCAGTACGTGCACGACCACATTCGTCATCTGCGCGACCGTTTCGGCGTGCATCACATCAATATCTACGACGACCTGTTCACCGCACACAAGAAGCGCATCCACGAACTGTGCGAACTGCTGATCGCCAAGCCGCTGGGTGTCGATTTCAACTGCGCGATCCGTACCGGCCATACCTCCGACGAAATGCTCGCGCTGCTCAAGCGTGCGGGGGCCTTCATGGTTTCGATGGGTATCGAGTCGGCCGACCCCGGCATGATGGAGCGGCACAAGACGGGTGTTACGCTGGAAGCGGTGCGCGAGACGGTGCACAAGATTCACGCGGCCGGCCTGCGCGCCAAGGGCCTGTTCATTTTCGGCCTGCCCGGCGAGACGCCCGAGACGCTCGAGATCACGAGCGACTTCGTTCTTTCGCTGGACCTCGACGAAATGAACATGACGAAGTTCAGCCCGATGTATGGCGCACCGATCTGGGACGAATGCGTGTCGGGCCGCGAGGGCGGCTTCATCGAGGATTGGCGCCTCATGAACTGCCTGAACTTCGTCTATCAACCCAAGGGTTTTTCCTCACGCGAGGAAATGGATGCGCTCTACAACTGGCATGTGCGCCGCTACTACGACAGCAAGGGGTACCGCCGCCGCTTCGCCAGGCGCTTGTGGCAACATCGTTGGAGCCTGCTGCATGTGGTGCGCAACCTGCCGACCATCATCCAGGCGGCGCGCTATTTCAGTGCCAACAAGGAGCAACTCGAGGCGGCCAAGAAGGATTTCGCGCTCCATCCGCGGCAGCCACAGGGGCTCAGGCCCTTTTTGAGTCCCGAGTTGCAGGCCGATGCGATTGCGGCGATGTCGCCGATCAAGGTCTCGCGCAAGCCTCGACCGGATGCCGGGCCGAGTTTGCTGCTGCGCGCCTGAGTACGTGCGCGTGGCATGCCTTGCCGCAACGCAGCTTGGCGTCTGATTTAAATCTTCCGGGTAAACGCTTCGGACGTTTTCTTGCCGGGGTGGCTGGGGTGCCTTCTTCTCGTACCCCAGTCGCGACGGTAGCGTGATGCGGATGGACTCTCAGACGACGAAATGGCCGGCTTCGCGTGTCAGGGTTTCGGCCTGTTTTTTCAGATTTTCCGCATTCTCTGCAGCATCCCGGACGAGTTCGTCGGTCGTCTGGGTGGTTTGTACGGTGGTTGCGATCTGCTGTGCCATGGATTGCGCCGCGGACGACTGCTCGCGTGTCGCGTCGGCGATGATGGTGACGTTTGTGGCGATATCGCGCGTGATGGTTTCGATTTCCTCCAGCGCGGTTTCCGCCATGCCGCTTTTTTCCGCGCCTTTACGTGCTTCGTCGGCACCCTGGTTGATCGATGTCTGGACCGAGACGACGCCGGCGGTGACACGGCTGAGAATTTCTCTGACCTGATCGGCGGAACGCGCCGACTGCTCGGCCAGTTTGCGTACTTCGTCGGCGACGACGGCGAAGCCGCGGCCGACTTCGCCTGCGCGGGCGGCTTCGATCGCTGCATTGAGGGCGAGCAGGTTGGTTTGCCCGGCAATCTGGACGATCGTTGCGACGACCGCTTCGATGTGGCGGGAATGGGAGGTCAGGTTTTCCGCTTCGGCAAGGGAGGATTGGACGCGGTTCTCTACGGCGTGCATGGACTGGATGACTTCGAGCACGACTTGTTTTCCGTTGCCGACCTTGGTGACGGCCCCGTCGGCGAGCTGGTACGAGGTTCGTGCGGAGTCGGCGATATGCTCGATCGATGTGGAAAGCTGTTCGATGCTGCTGCCGATTTCCTCGGAAGAGGCGGACAGGCCGTCGATCAGGCCCAGTACTCGCCGCGTCGAGTCGAACATGCTGGTCGCCGAGCCGGAAACATTTTCTGCCGTGGAGCGGATCGTCCCGACCAGGCCCCGCATGGAGTCGCTGGTCTGGTTGATGCGCAGGGACAACTGGTCGATTTCGTTTTTCGAGCCGGTTACGGTGTCGAGGCGATAGGTTAGATTACCCTCTCCCATTTGCTCCAGGCTGTGCGCCACGTTCGCGAGCGGGCGCAGTTGCCGGCGGGTCAGCAGGGCCAGCCCGATGGCCAGAACGATGATGGTGCCAGCCAGTCCGGCGATGAGCAGATGCTGGATGTCGTCAAAAGGAGCAGTGAATTCGTCTTCCCATGAGGAGGCGACCACGACCCAGTGTAGAGCGGGGAGATATTCGAAAACGGCTATTTTTTTCCGGATCTTGCCTTGCGCGTCTTTCCAGTCGTAAAAGGTGGATCCGCTCTTTTGTTCCAGCATGGGCGTAATGACGCTCTGTGTTTCTGCGCCCGCTGCGGACAGGGGTTTGTCCTGAAAGGACGGATGGAGGATGAAGCGTGGCTCTTTGGCGTCGCCTGTGGCCTCTGCAACAACGAAGGGATAGCCGGATTTTCCAATGACTATGTCGTTCAAATTATCCTTCAACATCGCGATGCTGCGATCGGCTTCGACCCGTAAGGTGATGGCCCCGATCATCTGGCCTTTTTCGTCCAGCACCGGTTTTGCCGCCAGGACGTACAGCTTGCCGCTGCGCTCGAGCGTGCCGGCATAGGGTTTCCCGGACAGCAGGACTTTCGTGTATTCGTCGGATATCAGCTCGCCGTCGCGGTAAGCGCCGTCCTTGTTTTTCAATAAAGTGGTGCCGCGATAGAGTCTGTCGCCCTCCTTGACCAGGAAAGCGGCATCGTGAGTCGGGTTGTTTTTTTTGTAATCCAGCAGAAATTGCTGGTTCCCGATTCCGCGAATATTGCCGAATGTCAGTTCTGGCAGCGATGTGCCCGCCAGGGTTATTTTTTCCCCGGTCAGATGTGGGCGGGGGAGCCCGGCTTCAAAACGCGCCAGCGCTTCCTGTGCGGACAGTTTCAGGTTTTCCTCTGCGTACTGGAAAGTTTGTACGATCAGGTTGGCCTGTGTTTTTAGGGCAAGGCGACTTTCTTCGAGCGCGGTCTGTCGAACATGAGATGACAGAATGGCCAATAATCCGGCTGTTGCGATCAGGCACAGGACTATGGCGCCGATCAGGGTCTGCCGGAGAAGGGGTTGGCGCTGCAGTGCTGAAAACATTATTCGATCTCTTCTTGATCCGATGAATATTGCTCGATCCGTCAATCGCATGCATGGATCGTTTGCCCACGGTTTTTCCTTTTTCGTCGTGAGCGCTCGTGCTTTTCGAGCAGGCCAAAGGAACGATCGACTGCCCGACGCTGCGGCACGACGGCAAAGCTGTGCGACGACAGTTCTGGCGGCATTGCATGGAGCAATTCGCGCAGCCCTGTCTTGCGCAGCTTAGCTTTTTTACACGCGCTTTCCAGTAACGGCCCGATATCGTCAAACTTTATGACTATCGGAAGATCGCGGGCGGGCGCCTAGCGGTAATACCAATAGCCGCGCGGATATGGGCCGTACATCGGGTAGAAGGGATAGCCAGGGCCCCACCAATATGGTCCGAAAGTGCCTTCCCATTCAGGGTAGGCGTAGGTCTGGCTGGTACGAACGACCTTGCCGTCGATGAAATGGACGTTGAACAGGGTGGCGACGCCGGGGCCGTCGTTGCGGATGTTCCAGTCCCACACCTCTTCGCCGGAGTTGCTGAAAGTCTGCACCGAACGGTGCTGGCCCAGCAGGCGGGAAATCTGCTCCCTATCCATGCCGACCCGGACGCGGGCGAGGTTTTCCGGTGCCAGTGCATCCCATTGGCGTAGCACGATGTTTCCTGCATCCACCAATAGCATCAGACAGGTGTAGCCGTTCGGCTGGGTGGAAAACTCGAGCGTGTGCGTGCCGTCGCCGTTATCCCACTGCTTGGTCGGTCGGCCGCGTTCGGCGATGGCTTCGCCCGCGGTGGTGTAGGGCCGTGGCGGGGCGAAAGCGGCGCAGCCGCTCAAGACGGCAAGGGCCAAAACGAGCAGCAACAGCGTCCACCAGGACGAACGGTTATTGCCGGTACGGGAGCCGGGGTATGCGTTTACGTGAATAAGAGTGTCGTTTTGCATGATGGCGGGAGGATGGGCCAAACGGCCTGCTCAATCGTCGGCTATGTGAATGTAGGTTTGGCTGGTACGCACGACCCTGCCGTCGATAAAGTGCACGTTGAACAGGGTGGCGAGACCGGGTCCGGTGTTTTCGATGTTCCAGTCCCACACTTCTTCGCGCGAAAACCGGAAATACTCCACCGTGCGGTGGCGGCCCAGCAGGCGGGCGACTTCTTCGCGCGTCATGCCCACGCTCACGCGGGCCAGGTTTTCCGCGCTCAACGCATCCGCTTGCCGCAGCACACGCCCGGCCTTGTCGACTGTGACCATCATGCAGGTCGTGCCGCCCGGTTGAGTCGGGTATTCCAATGTCGTGGTGCCGTCGGCGTTTGCCCAGCGACGGGCCGGCTGGCCATGCGCGGCAATGGTTTCTGCTTCGGTGGCGTAGGGGCGAGCGGGCCACTGCGCAATGCAGCCGGTGAGCAGGGTGAGCGCCGCCAATGCGGCCAGCAAAATGGAAAAGCGTAGGGGGGTGGCGTGGGCCGTCGCGGTTCGGGACGAGGCAGGGAGAACGGGGGCAGGCATGATGGGCAACCTCCAGTTTCAGTTCAGCCGTTGCGGTGCTTGGTGTAGCGCCCGGTGGTGGTGACGTGTTCGGTATCGTCGAAGGTGACGGTGAAATAGAGTAGCTGGCCGGTATGTCCGCCGCGGTCGATGAGCCATTCCCACACCGTTTCACGTTTCAGGTCGAAACGCTGGCGTGATGCGGGGCGTCCGATCAGGCGCATCACCTGGGCACCGTCCATGCCCGGTTGGACTCGTGCCAACGTGGCTTCGTTCAGTACCTGGTCGATCGCACGCAGTACGCGATCCGGTCCGATGGTGATCATGTAGCATTCGGCGCCCATGGGCTGGCGCGAATATTCCCAGGTTACGGAGCCGTCGTCGTTGGGCCATTCGGCTTGTGGCGGGCCGAAGCGGGCGTTTACTTCTGTCGCGGTGGAGACGCCGGGTTTCAGTTCGCGCACGTTGAAGTAGTCGCAGCCAGGCAGGCCAAGGGCGGTGAGCAGCGCACAGAGCAGGGCAAGCAGACGTTGCATGAAGGCGTCCTCGATGGCCACGCTTGGTAGAAAACCCGATCCAGGATCAGGATTTTACGAAAGTTTGCGCTGGCTGCGCGGTAACCGGTCATTCCGATGCCGAGCAGACGGGCAATGGCGAAACAATATTAAGCCTTTTTCCCTCTGCCTGTTTTCTGTTCGGTCATGGGGCGTATTTGGAGCAGAAGGCGGCAGGCATAGGGAAAGACGCACTCGTGCCGTATATCTGGTGATCCGTGCTGGAAAAGTGGCGTACGACGCCTGCAACATCGGCAAACATTTTTGTTCCGGAGTGGGTGGCGTTCGATATCGTCGGCTTCGGATGCGGTGGTCGCCGACCAGTACGGGGTCTATATCAATCCGTTGGTATAGGGATAATCCGCTTGCTGGAAAATGGCTTCACCCAGCGCACCCCATTTGGGCTGGCGGGCAAGAACGATATCGGGCGCCTTGCCCCACGCGCAATAGGGTGTGGCGACGATCAATTTACCGTCCTGGCGTATGACGACGACGCAATCGACCTCCTCCCACGAGAAGGGAGGGCAGGTATCCCCCGGTACCCACTGGAAGCGGTTTGACTCCTTGGGCGCGAGTCCTTCCGAAACCGCGGCGCCCAGCAGGCTGGCCGATGTGTCCGGAGGAAGGGAAAGGCACGTTACGTCCCTGCGCCGGTGAACATGAACGCGCTTTTCGGGCCGTGTGATATAGATATCGATGGCATGTTCGGAATTCATGGCGCGGTATGTGGAACGCGTGCTGGATGAATGCCGATCATAATGGCTTCGTGTGGTCGAGGGTGGTGCCATGGGCCGCCGACGTGGGCGCGCTTTCTTCGCGTCCACGTACAATTCCACCATGTGCTCCATGAAAATCCCCCCCACTCCTCGCCACGGCGCCGAAACTTCTCCACTGGGCAGGCCGGTTCGTTACCGCAGCACTTATGCGCCGGAGTTGTTGTTTCCGATCGAGCGCCAGATCAAGCGCGACGAACTGGGTGTGCGAGCCGATGCCCTGCCTTTCGTTGGCGAGGATCTGTGGAATGCGTACGAACTGTCCTGGTTGAATCCGCGCGGAAAGCCGGTTGTCGCCATCGGCCGGTTTCGCGTGCCGGCCAATACGCCCCGGCTGGTGGAGTCGAAATCGCTGAAACTCTATCTCAACGCTTTCAATCAGCAAGCATTTTCCGATATCGGCGAAGTCGCCGCTACCATCGAGCGCGATCTTTCCGCTGCCACGGGTGGAGTGGTGAGGGCGGGAGTCGAAACGCTCGACCGCCGGCCGGTTCGTGCATTCGGATATCCGGATGGCGTCTGCCTTGACGGTATCGATGTCGATATCGACACGTATCAGCCAATGCCGCATTTTCTCGAAGCCGGCGGTCCCGCGGTCGAAGAAACCCTGTATTCCCATTTGTTGAAGTCGAACTGCCTCGTCACCGGTCAGCCAGACTGGGGCATGCTCGTGGTACGTTACCGTGGCGCGGCGATCGATCGCGCTGGTTTGTTGCGCTATGTAATTTCTTTTCGCGAGCACGACGAGTTTCACGAGCAATGTGTCGAGCGTGTATTCTGTGACATTTTGTCACGCTGCCGACCCGAGGCGTTGGCCGTATGGGCGCGTTATACCCGGCGCGGTGGGCTGGACATCAATCCATATCGCACAACATCGCACGCTCCGCTGCCGGTCGACGAGCATATGGAAGTCCGGCAGTGAAATTCGTCACGAAATTCGAATTGCCTAGCGTAAACCCGGACTTATTGGCATATAGGCAAAGACTTTGCCGTAGTTTAGTATCCGTTGCCAGTAGTTCCGTACCCCGCATTTATTGAGAGGACTCGCTATGAAGTTGTTTGTCGTTGCCGCGGCCGCCATCGGCCTGTTTGCCACTGCACCTGCTTTCGCCAGCCCCGAGTTGGCAAAGGCGAAGAATTGCCTGGCCTGTCATACGGTAGATAAGAAACTGGTCGGCCCTGCTTACAAGGAAGTCGCCGCCAAATATGCCGGCCAGAAGGATGCCGCCGACATGCTCGCCGCCAAGATTCAAAAGGGTGGCACGGGCGTGTGGGGCAAGGTACCGATGCCGCCCAACCCGCAAGTCAACGCCGAGGAGGCGAAGACGTTGGCTACTTGGGTTCTGAGCCAGAAGTAAGCCGAAGCGTCGCGCTTCAACAGGAGAAAGCCAGTTTTCGGACTGGCTTTTTTCTTTTTCGCCTCTGGTGGATACCTAGAGCAGGACGGCTTCGGGTGGGGCCTGGAGCCAGTGTGTCGCCTGCGAGGCGCTGCCCGGGTAGGCGAAATAGTAACCTTGCATGATGTCGCAGCCGAGGGCGCGGAGTGTTTCCGCTTGCGTGCGTTGTTCGACGCCTTCGGCGATCAGTTGCAAGCCGAAACCACGGGCGATGGCGACGATTGCCGAAACGATGGGGCTGGTTTGGGGGCCTTCGAGGTCGCGGATGAAACTACGGTCGATCTTCAGCGTACTGACCGGAAATTTCTGCAGGTAGGCGAGTGCCGAATAGCCCGTGCCGAAGTCGTCGATGGCCACGCCAAAGCCCGCAGCGCGTAGTTGCCGAACCTTGGCGGCAACGCCTGCGTCGTCACGCATCATCATGCTTTCAGTGATTTCGAGTTCGATCGACGTAGGCGGCAGGTCATGTCGGGTAATGCAATCGGTAACGATGCCGATGATGTTCCTGTTGTCGAAATCGTGCGAAGACAGGTTGACCGACATGCGCAGGTCACGATGGCCGTCATGACGCCAGAGCGCGAGTTGATGGCACGCCTGTTCCAGGACCCAACGGCTGATTTCGCCGATCAAGCCCAGTTCTTCCGCAAGCGGGATGAAGATGGCGGGGTTGATGAAGCCATGAGCGGGATGTTTCCAGCGCAGCAAAGCCTCCGTGCCGATGATCCGGCTGCGGGACAGATCGACCTGCGGTTGGTAGTACAGTTCGAATTCGCCTTGTTCGAGCGCGCTGCGCAGATCGTTTTCAAGCGCGATGCGTTCGCGGTGATGAGTGTTGAGCGACGAGTCGAAAAAGCGGAAGCCGTTTTTGCCTGAACGCTTGATTTGATACATGGCGATGTCGGCATGCCGGGTCAGCTCTTCGGCGCCAGTGCCATCGCGCGGAAAAATCGCGATGCCGATGCTGACCGTGGCGCGGAAATCGCTGTGACTGAGGTTGAACGGTGTCGATAGCGCCTGAAAAATCTTGTTTACCGTGGTTTCAGCGTCTTCGGGTTGGGAAATATCGGGCAGCAGAATGATGAATTCATCCCCGCCCAGACGGGCCAGTGTATCGCCGCGCCGCAGCGTGGCCGATATGCGAAGCGCGATACCGCGCAGCAGGGCGTCGCCTTCCGCATGACCGAAGGTGTCGTTGACCAGCTTGAAGCGGTCCACGTCCACGAACATGACGGCAAGCGTGCCCATGCGGCGCTGGGCCTGTGCGATGGCGAGCTCCAGCCGGTCCTTGAACAGCACGCGATTGGGCAGATGGGTGAGCTGATCGTAATAGGCTTGGAAAGTGATGATTTCTTCCGCCCGTTTCTGCTCGGAAATGTCGCGGGCAACGCCGTACAAACCCGTAACGCGGTGCTGGTCGTCGAGTATGGGAAGGCCGGCGAGCGATACGGCAACACTGGCCATGCCGCCGTCTTGCAATTCGCCGTTGCCGCGACGCAGGCGCAGTTCGGTAGTGAACCCCGTGCTGGAAAGGGTATCGGGTGCCAACAGGGATTGGGCGTGATCAAGGTCTTCCGGAACGACCAAGGAGACGAAGGGGCAATGCATCAAGGCTTCCCGGCTGTATCCGAGGAGCGACTCGACGCGAGGATTGATGTAGTTGAAACACCCTGCCAAGTCGAGCGTGAAGATGAGATCGGGTGCGCTTTCGACGAGATAGCGGTGCAGGCGCTCGGAATCGCGCAGGCGCTGGCTCATCAGGCGGTTGGCGCGCTCCAGGGTGGTTTTGTGCAGGGCACTTTCGACGGCCCGTTGCAGTTGCGCGATGTGATAGGGTTTGCGCACATAGTCGTCGGCCCCGTGGCGCAGAGCACCGATGGCGGCTTCGATGGCGTCTTCGCCGCTGATCATGATGACGGCCTCTCCGCGCCGGCGTTCGGCCAGCCAATCGAGGAGGACGAGTCCGGTGGCATCGGGCAGGAGATAGTCGAGCAGAATCAACTCGTAAGCGTTTCGCTCCAGCAGGAAGATGGCATCGGCAATGTTGCTGCAATCGTCGAACGAACGTCCGGTTTTCGACAGGGCGTTGGACAGGGTATGCCGTAGCGGGGCATCGTCATCGACGATAAGGATGCGGCATGTAGCGCCGGGCTCGGGAGGCTTTTCCGCGATTGGCGCGAGGAAAGACGATTTTCCTGGAACAGGCATGATTTTCCCGATGGTGTTCCCCATGTTACAGCGCTTGCTGTCGGTGCAATAGTCACGCCGGCTGGTCGAGCGGGATGAACAGCTCGAAACTGGTACCTGCGCCGATTTGACTTCGGCATAAAATCAATCCGCCCCACTGTGCGAGCAGATCGTGTACCACGGCAAGGCCGACGCCTTGGTGGTTGCCGCCCTTGGCGCTGGGGCGCGGCGAAAAGAGGTCGGCCGCGCGGTCGGCGGAAAGTCCGGGGCCGTTGTCGGTAATCTGGATTTCGGCGCAAGGGCGACCATCGACGATAACCGGGCCGGCCAGCCACACAGATAACTTTCCACCTGGCTGCATGGCTTCCGATGCGTTGCGGAGCAGGTTGAGCAGTACTTGCTTGAGTGTGGACGCGGGTATGGCCGCCGTGGTTGTACCGTTTGTGGTGTGCAGTTCGAAGACGATGCCGCGGCTGGAGAACAGTACGTCGCTGTAAGCCGCGCGCATGTCGCGCAGCAAGTCCGCAACCCGGCATCGGGGCGCTTCGACTTCGTCCGCCGGTAATTCGGCCGCGTACCGGAGCAGATTGCCGATGCGGTCGAGCTCGGTGTTCAGCAACTGCATTTCGTCATGCAAGGCACTGTCTTCGGGCTGATTGAGACCGAGCATGCCAAGGCGGGTTTTGAGTATCGTCAGCGGGTTGGTGGCTTCGTGCGCGACGCGCCGCAGGTGTTCGCGGAAGCGCGTGTGCAAGGCCGCTTCACGAGCAACGAAATGCTCGTGCTGACGGTTCATGCTACGGACGGTACGGGCGGCGGCGGCAAGTAGTTCGCTCAACAACCAGCGATCGGCGGATCCGAGGTCGCGTTCCCGTTCCAGGCCGACGACGGCAACCGCGCTGCCGCCTTCGCCGGAAGACAGTGGCAAGCAGCAAAAACCGCAACGGCCGAGCCAGCGGGCGATATGCCAATCGGCCGTACTGCGGCCTGGCATGGGGCTCGTGGGGAAATAGCCGGTCGGTTTACCGCTGCGCATGGCAAGCGCGATGCAGCTTGCCTCGTCGTCCTCGCGCAGATGCAGTTCGGCCAGATGCGTCGTGAGCAATGGCGGTGTGGTCGGCAGCAGCGATTTCAAGAAACCCGCCTGGTCGGCGGCCAGCAGGATCGGCTGCGGCAGCCGGATAAACAGCGGGCAGGCGAGCGCCAGCCGAGCGGACACCGCTTCAGGCGATAGATCGGTAAAGGCCGCGGCGATCAGGCCATGCAGCACGGAGATGTGAAGCGGGCCGCCGCCGGGCAGGGGGGTGAGTGCGGGCCGCTCGGCGATGGGTGGCACAGGCGGGTAGGTGATGTGCCCCGCGACGATATAGCCGACATCGGTGCGCAGGCTGGACAAGGTGGCGGCGGATAGGCCGGTGAGTGCGCACACGCGCTCGCGCTGTGTTTCCCAGGCGTCGTCGGCAAGACACTGCGCGGCTTTGAGCAGGCGTACCAGGGGATGAGCGCAAAGTACCTGTTCATCGAGGATAGGGCCGAGTTCCAGGGCGTCGATCAAGGTTTCCGGCAGGCCGCAGCAACGTACCCAGTGCGTGAACGGAGGAACGTCTTGATCGGCGGAAAACGCCTGTTTGTTTGCCGGGTTTGGCCTGGATGCGGCACATGCGCTCCAAAGCCCGCCCAGGTAGGCTTCGTCCGGGCGTGGGTAGTGGGTTTCGATGGCGAGGTGAAGCGCGCATTCGGCAGTCAGCAGGGTGTTTTTCTGGCGATGGCCGCCGATTTTGGCGTAAAGCTCGTCCAGGCCCAGCAGCCAGGCACGGAGCAGATCGGCGCCGAGGGTCGTCAGGCGTTGACGCACGGCTACGTTCAGGCCGGCGTCGAGTTCGTCCGCCGCGAGTGGTGCGGCGGCGAGCAGAAGCAGGCACAAAACGGGGTCGCGCGCGGTAATCAGTGCGATTTCCGACCAGTCCGGCGATGCGGTGGCGAGTGCATGCAAAATGGCGGCGCTGCTTTCCGGTTGAGCCGGGTGTGGCGCTTTCAGCGCGGAGGGGGCGGCCTGAGAGATTTCCCGTTCTTTTTTATGTCTCGATTTGACCAAACCATTCCGTGCACGATCGCTGTCGTGCGTGGTGTCCGACACAGTCGGGATTTTGTTCATGCTCGGCGGTCACTCGAATCCACGCGCCTGGTTTCGATTTGCGCGCGGGGCGGTAATGGGTTGCTCAGGCTTGGTTCAGGATGGATTCCCTTGATCAGGCTTGCAGGCTGTCGGCGAAACCGAGCGCGACGAGTTGGGCGCGGTTGATCTGGTCGCGCGACAGGTTGAGCTCTTCGGCGGCTGCGATCAGCGCGGCGGCGTCGAAATTCTCGCATTGACAGGCCAGGCGCAGGAAGGGGGCGAATTCTCCCTGGTTGTACAGCAGCGCATCGGATACCGATTCCGGCAAGTTCATTTCTTCGAGCAAGGACTGCATCGATGTGCCGAGCAAGAGATTGAGCAGCGAGAATGCGCCGGTGATGAACAGATTGTCGCTTTCCGATTTATCGAAAAAGGAAGCGCCGATTTCTTCCATGAAACGGCCGCGGGCGATTGCCGTCTGCATCATTGCCGGCGCGCTGGGGTCGCGGCTGGCCGTGACCAGCAGCAGCGACAACCACTTATGCAGGTTGGTGTAGCCGAGAATGCTGACCGCGTGGCGGAAGGACTGGATTTCGCACATCAGGCCGAAGCCCGCCGAGTTGATGTAGCGCAGCAACTTGTAGGACAGGGCGACGTCCTGCTTGAGCACGACTTCGATTTCCCTGATGTCGCCGTTGTTGCGTACGAGATTGAGCAGGCGGACGATCTGCGCATGCGCGGGCGACAGCGTTTTGGCGGGAGGGGTGCCATGCAGGAAGAACCAGCCCGACGCGCCGTCATAGCCGGCGCCGACCGCTTGGCGGAAGGCGGGTACGTCGGCCAGCCCCCACGCCAGTGCAATGCCGGGCGTGCCGCTGCTGGAAGCCTGCTTGCGCGCATCGACGAGCACGAAACGCCAGTCGGTATCCGGCGGCAGAGCTATGGAGGGGGTATACCAGGTCAGGCACATGCTGATGTCGGCCGCGCGCAGTTGCTCCAGCAGCGCCTGGGTTTGCGGATGGGCGAGCGTCTGGGCGGGGATTTCGATCATCGCATTGGCCGGCACCTGCCAGGCCAACAGATCCGGTGTCGGCACCAGGCGGCCGAGACTGACGAAAACGGGGTGATGGCTGGGCCAGACATCGGTCAGGCCGTTCAGCGTGTCCACCACGGTGGCCATGTTGGGGCCATGGGCAATCAGCCGGTTCGCGGTAATGGCCCGGTTTTTGTTGACGACGGGTTCGCGGGTAAGGATGCAGGACGGGTTCATGACGTTATCGTCAGCTCACAGGGTTGGCGAAAGTGAAGGCGTCGGCATGGAAAGCTCCTTCGGGCAAGCCACGATCGGCAAAAGTGACACGTGCGGCAGTAATCATCGGCGGGGCACCACACGCATAGACTTCATATCCGGACAAATCGGCCAAGTCGGCCAATACCGCGTCGGTCACCAAGCCGCGACGACCGTTCCAATCGTCTTCGTCTTTTGCTTCCGACAACACTGGAATATAGCGGAATCCGGGCAAGGTGTTTTCCCATTCTCGTGCCAAGGCGTCCATATACAGTCCGCTACGGTCGCGCGCGCCCCAGTATAGCGTCATGGGACGGGGCAGTTTTTCGCGAATGGCGTGTTCGACGATGGCTTTCATCGGTGCGAAGCCGGTTCCGCCGGCAACGAGCAGGGCTGGCTGCTTTGATTCCTCGTGCAGCCAGAAGGTGCCCAGCGGCCCCTCGAAACGCAGAATGTCGCGTTCCTTCATGGCGGAAAAAACATGGCCGGTGAAACGGCCTTCCGCGATCAGGCGCACGTGCAGTTCGATGTGATCCCCGACATGGGGTGCATTGGCGATCGAAAAGCTGCGGCGTTGGCCGTCCGCGAGCAGGATGTCGATGTATTGGCCGGCACGGAAGCGGAACGTCTCGCTGGCGGGCAGCGTCAGTTCGATCACCATGACATCCGCCGCCGCGCGTGCCAGCTTGCGCACGCGGCACGGTAGTTTCTTCACCGGAATATCGCCCGCCTTGCCGACCGTGCGGGGTTCCAGCACGAGGTCGGAGCGTGGTCGTGCGCGGCAAAAAAGCGCGTAGCCCGCTGTGCGTTCGGCCTCGCTGAGCACATCTGCGGAGATGCTCCCGGATTCGACTTCGCCGCTTACCACCTTGCCTTTGCATGCGCCGCAGGCGCCGTCGCGGCAACTGTACGGCAGCAGCAAGCCCGCGGCCAGGGCGGCATCCAGAACGGTTTGGTCGGGATTCGCGGTAAAAGTCTGGCCGTCTGGCTGCAGTGCGATCTGGTAGGGCATGGGCGTGAGATAAAATCCGTCGATGGCAATGCAAAATGTCCTGCTTGTCGGCTGCGGCGACGTGGCACGGCGGGCGCTTCCCTGGCTGACACGGCGTTTTCGTGTTTTTGCCCTCGTCCGCTGCGCCGCCGCCGCCGAATCGGTGCGCGCGCTTGGCGCGGTCCCGCTGATTGCCGATCTGGACGACCGGCGTAGCCTGGCGCGCCTGGTTGGCATTGCCGATACCGTACTGCATTTCGCGCCTCCGCCCACGGAGGGAAGTAGCGACCCTCGTACCAAGCGTTTGCTGGCGGCGCTGGCAAGCGCTCGGAGTCTACCACAGCGCCTTGTATACATAAGCACGACAGGGGTTTACGGCGATTGCGCGGGCGTTGCCGCAGTGGATGAAAGCCGCCCGTGCGCACCCGGTACCGCGCGGGCGCGTCGGCGGGTGGATGCGGAGAGCCGCCTGCGTGCGTTTGGCCGGCGCGCAGGCGTTGCTGTCAGCATATTGCGTGCGCCGGGTATCTATGCCGCCGATCGGCTGCCGCTCGAGCGCTTGCGCCGGGGCGATCCGGTATTGCTGCGGGACGAGGATGTGCGGACCAACCATATCCATGCCGACGATCTTGCCCGGCTCGCCTGCCTGGCGCTGTTCCGCACGCGTGGCGGCCGCGCGATCAATGCGGTCGACGATAGCGCGTTGAACATGGGGGATTATCTCGACAGCGTTGCCGATCATTTTGGCCTGCCGCGCCCGCCGCGGTTGTCGCGGGCGGAAATAACCCGGGTATTGTCGCCGCTCGCGCTATCCTTTTTGTCCGAGTCGCGTTGCCTGAGCAACCGCCGTTTGAAGCGCGAATTGCGCGTGCGCCTGCGCTATCCGACGGTGGCCGACGGCTTGCGGGCCGTCGACCCGCGCCACTTTCCGTCATGACCCGAAACCCTCTGGGGGGAGTTTGTCGATGCTGGTTGTAAAAGCGCTGCATATCATTTTTGTCGTCAGCTGGTTCGCGGGCCTGTTCTATCTGCCGCGCCTGTTCGTCAATCACGCGATGGTGAGCGAGGCCGCCGTTGCTGACCGTCTGGGGTTGATGGAGCGCAAGCTTTACCGGTTCATGACGCCGCTGGGCGTGCTCGCCATTGTTTTCGGGCTGTGGTTATGGCTTGGCTATGGTTTCGGCGGTGGCTGGTTGCATGCCAAGACGACGCTGGTGCTTGTGTTGGTCGGTTATCACGTCTATTGCGGCAGGCTGTTGCGCGATTTCGCCGCTGGGCGTAATCGGAAGAGTCATGTCTGGTTTCGGGTTTTCAACGAAATTCCCGTGCTGGTGCTCTTCGTGGTGGTGTTTCTGGTGGTGTTGAAACCGTTCTGATGTCGGTGTGGTGCAAGAGGCGAACGTTTATTCGGCGGTGGTCTGTCCGAGTAGCGTAGCCATGTTGTCGGTGGCGGCGGCCAGTTCTTCGCGGGTATTGATATTGCGAAACGCCGCTTCTTCGTCGTCGAACGGTACTTCCACCGTCTTCAGGCCCGACTGCCAGCGTGCTATCCCACGTCCGCCGCCGGCGAGAAATTCATCAAGGTGGCCGGCCAGTCTGCGCCGGCACAGACAGAATACCGGGTGGACCTGTCCGTGGGTTTTAGCCACCGCGACATCGGCTTGGGCCGCGTGCAGTGCGGCGGCAAGGCGAGTGACGAGATCGATTGGCAGGAAAGGGGAGTCGCACGGCGCGCTCACCACCAACGGCTGCCGCGCACGGATCAGCGCCGCATGCAAACCGGCAAGCGGACCGGCGAAACCGGGCAGGTTGTCGCTGAATACGGGGTAGCCGAAAGCCGCATAACGTTCCGTATTCTGGTTGGCGTTGACGATCAGTTCATCCACTTGCGGCGCCAGGCGCGCCAGCGCCCATGCCGCCATGGGCTGCCCGCCGAGCATGGCCAATCCTTTGTCCACACCGCCCATGCGGCTGCCCCGGCCCCCGGCAAGGAGCACGCCGGTGATGCTTTCATGGCAACTGGCGGTGCTCATCGCGATGGGTGTTCAAGTCTGCGAAACGGCGTGTCTTTCCACATGGCGGATGGCGTGGGGCGTTGTGCTCAGCGTGCCATCGCGCGCAGCCGGGCGACGCGCTCGTTGGTGGAGGGGTGGGTGGAAAACAGGCCGCGCAAGCCGCCGCCGGAAAGCGGATTCATGATCATCATCTGCGCGGTCTCGGGGTGTGCATCGGCGGTCTGCAGCGGAATTCCCTTGGCGTAAGCGTCGATTTTCGTCAGTGCGCTCGCCAGCGCCTCGGGGTCGCCCGAAATCTCCGCGCCACCGCGGTCGGCGCCGAATTCGCGGGTACGGCTGATCGCCATCTGGATCAGCATGCCGGCGAGTGGCGCGAGGATCATGATGATGATCGAAACGATCGGGTTGGGCCGATTTTCGCCGTCGCGTCCGCCGAAGAACATGCCGAATTGGGCCAGCGAAGAGATTGCACCCGCTACCGTGGCGGAAATGGTCGAAATCAGAATGTCGCGGTGTTTCACGTGTGCCAGTTCATGTGCCATCACGCCGCGCAGTTCGCGCTCGGACAGCATGCGGATGATGCCCGCCGTGGCGGCGACGGCCGCGTGCTCCGGATTGCGTCCGGTGGCGAAAGCGTTGGGCTGTTCCTCGTCGATGATGTACACCTTGGGCATCGGCAGTTCCGCACGCCCGGCCAGGTCACGCACCATGTTGTAGAGATAGGGCGAGGTGGTTTCGTCCACCTGCCGTGCGCGGTACATCTTCAACACCATTTTGTCCGAGAACCAGTAAGCCCACAGGTTCATTGCGCCGCCGAATGCGAGCGCCAGCAGCATGCCCTGACGTCCACCCAGCAAACCGCCCACCGTGCCGAACAGGGCAACGATGCCGGCCATGAGAATCGAAGTTTTGAGCCAGTTTCCAAACATGTGTGTCGTTTTCCTCGAAGCTGTTGCGCCATTCACGATATGGGGGCGGTGGAGCGGAAATTCAACCCGTCGCCTGGTCGGTTGTCGTATCCGCGACAGCGAACCGCTCCCCTGCAGAGACTGCGAAACCATGCAGGAATTCCCCTACCGGCAGTCGCCGTCCGCCGGGTCGTTGTAACTGTTGTAAACAGAGTTCACCGTCGCCGCACGCCACGGTAATGCCGCCGTCCGTCACGGCCAATACACGGCCGGGCTCGCCATTGGGGCTACCCGGGCTTGCGGCAGGCGTGGCCGCCCAGATTTTTATCGTGCTGCCGCGCAGATTTGCCGTTGCGCCAGGGAAAGGATCGAATGCGCGGATCGTGCGCTCGATCTCTGCCGCGGGACGGTTCCAGTCTACCGCGGCTTCGGCACGGCCGATCTTGGCCGCATAGGTAACGCCCGCTTCGGGTTGGGGAAGTGCGTCGAGCCCGTTACCCGGGAGCCTGGCCAGGGCTTCGACGATACATTCGGCGCCCAGCGCCGCAAGACGGTCGTGCAGGCCGCCGGTGGTTTCACTGGCGCCGATCGGAATGGCGCGGCGCAGCAACATCGGTCCGGTATCGAGACCTTCGTCCATGCGCATGATGGTGATGCCGGTTTCCGTATCGCCGGCTTCAATGGCGCGGTGGATCGGCGCCGCGCCGCGCCAGCGTGGCAGCAGGGAGGCATGGATGTTGATGCAGCCCAGGCGCGGCAGGTCGAGCACCTCGCGCGGCAGGATCAGGCCGTAGGCCGCGACCACCAGCACGTCCGGCGCGCAGGCGACAAGCGCGGCGCGCTCTTCGTCGCGGCGTAACTTTTCCGGTTGGTCGACTGTCAGAGCGTGTGCCAACGCATAACGTTTGACCGCGCTGGGCGCGAGTTTCATGCCGCGCCCGGCGGGGCGGTCAGGCTGCGTCAGCACGAGCGGCACGGCGTAGCCCGCTTCGACGATGGCGGCGAGCGCGCAGGCGGCGAATTCGGGGGTTCCGGCAAAAGCGACACGGAGCGGAGGAGTCATCGGTGGCGGGAAATCGAAACGGGAAAAGGTGGGCGATGGACTCGCCCCTGCCCGAACTCACTCAAGCGGTGATACGCGCTTTTTTGGCGAGTTTGGTTTTGATGCGGTTTTGTTTGAGTGGTGAAAGATATTCGACGAATACCTTGCCGTCCAGGTGGTCGATTTCGTGCTGGATGCAGATCGCGAGCAAGCCTTCCGCCTCAAGCTCGAAGGGCGCGCCATTTGCATCCAGCGCCTTGACCTTGACCCGTTCGGCTCGCGTTACTTTCTCGTAGATGCCCGGCACGGACAGGCAGCCCTCCTCGCATACCTGCTCGCCATCGCGTGTGACGATTTCGGGGTTGATCAGTGCCAGAAGGGCGGATTTGTCTTCGCTGACATCGATCACCACAATCCGGCGATGAACGTTCACCTGCGTTGCGGCCAGGCCGATGCCGGGCGCCTCGTACATGGTTTCGGCCATGTCCTTGACCAACTGGCGGATAGTGTCATCCACAGTGGTTACGGGTCGGGCGACGGTGTGAAGGCGCGGATCGGGGTATCGGAGGATAGGTAGCAGAGCCATAAATGCTTGCCGATTTAAGCTATTACGTGCAGAATTTCAAGCGGTTTGACATGAATGCCCATGTGCTGTCGCGGTCTCCGAAGTCTGGTTTGCCGGAAGCTTCAATGAACCCCCTTAGCGGCCCGACAGAAACTTAAGGTGACTTACTCGCGTAAGTCGCCTGCCTCAACCGGAAGCGAGCAATGATCCGCATTATATTCTCTGTTTTCGTCTGCATCGCGGCCCTGCTGAGCGGCAACGCCTGGGCCGCGGGTGCCACCCTGGCCGATGATGCGCCCGACTCCTATACCGTGGTCAAAGGCGACACGCTGTGGGGTATTTCGGGCCGCTTTCTCAAACAGCCGTGGCGCTGGCCTGAAGTCTGGCGTATGAACAAGGCCCAGATCCGCAATCCGCACCTGATCGACCCGGGACAGGTCGTGCTGCTCGATCGTAGCGGCCCCTGGCTCAGCGTCGGTCGTCGTGTGGGCGGTTCGTCGGGGACGACCAACGAGAAGCTTTATCCGCAAATCTATGTGGAAGGCGTATCCGCGGCCATTCCGAGCATTCCGCTCAAGGACATCGAGCCCTTCCTGAATCATCCGCTGATCATCGACCAGACCCGTCTGGAAGGCTCGGCCACCATCATCGCCACCGATACCAGCCGCGTCTATATGGGTGCGGGTGATACGGTTTTCGCCAAGAACGTACCCGAGGATATCGACTCGTGGCAGGTTTATCGGCCGGCGCGGGCGCTGACGCGTCCGGGGACGGACGAAATCATCGCCTACGAGGCGGTTCATCTTGGTTCGGCCCGTGTTACCAAACACGGTAATCCGGCCACGTTGGAACTGATTTCCGCCAATGAGGAAATCGGTACGGGCGATCTCATGCTGCCGAGCGAGCGGCCGACGGTGTTTTCCTATGTTCCTCACGAACCGGATACGCCGATCGCGGGACAGTTGATTTCCATCCACCGCGGGGTTGTCGAAACAGGAAAGATGAACATCATCGCGCTCGACGTCGGTGCCCGCGACGGCCTCGAAGCGGGTCATGTTCTTGCGCTCTATCGCAATCGCGGTACCGCCGAGTTCAACGACGACGGCGTCAAGGAAAAATTCGTGTTGCCGGAAAAACGCTATGGCCTTGCTTTCGTATTCCGCGTTTTCGATCGCGTTTCCTATGCGTTGGTGATGGAGTCCGATGGCCCGGTAACGATCGGCGACAGCTTGCGTAATCCCTGAGTGCGTTGAATAGACACCGATCGAACGTTCTCTGAGCGCCTATCCAACGACGACACATTGTCCGACGACAACGATCTTGCCGCTTGGCTGCGGTTGGGCCTGACCCACGGTTTGGGCGGCGAGCGCCAACGCAGGCTGCTCGCCGCGTTTGGTCTGCCGCCGCAGATTTTCGCCGCAAGCCGTAGTGCCGTCGCCAGCCTTATCGGTAACGAAGGCGCGGATCGTCTGTTCGCTCCGCCCGATCAGGTTGCGATCGAAGCCGCGTTGGCCTGGGCGGCCGATGCCGGCAACCGGATCCTTACCCTGGCCGACAGCGCCTATCCGCGTGCGCTGCTCGACATGGCCGACCCGCCCCTGCTGCTCTACGTCAAAGGTAACCCAGCACTGCTGGAGCGGCCGGCGCTTGCCATCGTCGGCGCACGTTCGGCCACCCCGCAAGGGGAGGCCAACGCCGAAGCTTTCGCCAAACATCTGTGCGCAGCCGGGTTGACGATCATCAGTGGCCTTGCCCTTGGTATCGACGCCGCAGCCCATCGCGGTGCCCTCGCAGGTGGGTCGGCAAGCACGATCGCCATCATCGGTACCGGAGCGGATCGCATTTACCCCGCGCGTAATGCCGATCTGGCGCGCGCCATCTCGGCGCAAGGCGTCATCGTCAGCGAGTTTCCTCTTGGCAGTGCGGCGCTGCGGCATCACTTTCCGCGCCGCAACCGGCTTATCGCCGGCTTGTCGCTCGGTGTTCTTGTCGTCGAAGCGGCTACCGGCAGCGGTTCTTTGATTACCGCCCGGCTCGCTGCCGAAACCGGCCGTGAGGTATTCGCCATTCCAGGCTCGATCCATTCGCCGCTGTCGCGCGGCTGTCATCGTTTGATTCGCGATGGTGCCAAACTGGTCGAAACCGCCGAGGACGTGCTGGAGGAGTTGCGTGGCCGCCTGCCCCCGGCTTTTTCCAAGGCTACGCCGGCCAAGGCCGCCGACACCCCGCCTGCCATGCCGGGCGGTAGTGGAGGTGATGACGGGAGGATTCTCGCTGCGCTCGGGCACGATCCGGTCGATGGCGATACGCTCGCACTGCGCTGCGGTTTGACGGTGGACGCGCTTTACGCCATGCTCCTCGGCATGGAGCTGGATGGCCGTATCGCCCGTTTGCCGGGCAATCGCTTCCAGCGTTTGTGATATTCCTTTTACTTGTTTTTGTGCAGGTCAAACAGCCGGGCACGGACATGGGTAGCGGTCCCATCGGCACCCGCTATACCCATTTCGGGAGGTAACTTTGTTCGACATTCTGGTTTACCTTTTCGAGAGCTACATCCACGCCGATGCCTGCCCCGAATCGAAACAGCTTGCCCGCAAACTGTCGGCGGCGGGTTTCGAGGATGATGAAATCTCCGAGGCGCTCGAATGGCTTGCCGGTCTGCGCCGGACCGCCGAATCTTCCAGCCAGGTCGTCGCGCCGTCGGCAGGCGCCGTGCGTCTTTATGCCGACAAGGAAAAAGCGCGGATCAATGTCGAGTGTCGGGGTTTTCTTGCTTTTCTGGAAAACGCCGGCGTGCTCGACGCACGCGGCCGCGAACTGATCATCGAGCGTGCGATGGCGCTTGGCGACTTTACCCTCACCCTCGGCCGCCTCAAGGTCATCGTGCTCATGGTGCTGTGGCAGCGTGAGCAGCCGGTGGACAGTCTGATCCTCGACGAGCTGCTGGTGGACGAGGACGACGACACGCCCGCGGCGTGGCATTGACGTATTCACGCACGGCCGGCTTGCGCGCCACATGGCCGGCTCTTTATCATCCGCCGCTCCATCACCGATTCGGACGGGTGCCGGCAACGGCCTCCGCAGCAAGCCAGCCGGCATGAGTAAGCAACTGATCATCGCGGAAAAACCCTCCGTCGCACAGGATATTGCCCGTGCGCTGGGCGGTTTCACCAAAGAAAAGGACTACTACGAGTCCGACGCCTATGTACTGTCGTCGGCGGTTGGCCATCTGCTCGAACTGGCGGTGCCGGAAGAGTATGAGGTCAAGCGCGGCAAGTGGACTTTCGCCCACCTGCCGGTCATTCCGCCCCATTTCGTGCTGAAACCGATCGAGAAGACCGACGACCGGCTGAAGCTGCTCACCCGCCTGATCACGCGCAAGGACGTTACCGGTCTCATCAACGCCTGCGACGCGGGACGCGAAGGCGAACTGATCTTCAACTTCATCGCTCGGCATGCGGGCACATCCAAGCCGGTGCAGCGGCTGTGGCTGCAATCGATGACGGCGGCCGCGATCCGCCAGGGCTTCGTCCATCTGCGCAGCGAGCGCGATGTCGAAGGGCTGCGCGACGCGGCGGTGTGCCGCGCCGAAAGCGACTGGCTGATCGGCATCAACGGCACGCGGGCGATGACCGCGTTCAACTCCAAGACCGGCGGCTTCCACCTCACGACCGTGGGTCGGGTGCAGACACCGACGCTGACCATCGTCGTCGAGCGCGAAGACCGTATCCGCAAGTTCAAGCCGCGCGATTACTGGGAACTGGAAGCTCGTTTCCGTTGCGCCGCCGGTGTATACCCCGGGCGCTGGTTCGACGAAAATTTCAAACGCCCCGAAGGCGACGAGCATGCCAACGCCTACCGCCTGTGGGACGCGGCCAAGGCCGAGGCGATCCGCGCCCGCTGCGCGGGAAAGCCAGGCCGGGTCAGCGAGGAGTCGAAGCCGTCGACGCAGCTCTCGCCGCTGTTGTTCGATCTCACCAGCCTGCAGCGCGAAGCCAATGGCCGCTTCGGTTTTTCCGCCCGCGTCACGCTGCAGATCGCCCAGGCGCTGTACGAAAAGCACAAGGTGCTGACCTACCCGCGAACCGACGCACGCGCGTTGCCGGAGGACTACCTCGGTACGGTGGGCGAGGTCATGCGCGGCCTGCCCGACGAATACGCCCCTTTCGCCGCCGAGATTGCCAAGCGGGGCTGGATCAAGCCGAACAAGCGGATCTTCGACAACACCAAGATTTCCGACCACTTCGCCATCATCCCCACCGGCACGGCACCGAAGAGCCTCTCCGAAGCCGAGCAGAAGATCTACGATCTGGTCACCCGGCGCTTTCTCGCCGTGTTCTACCCGGCGGCGGAATACCAGGTCACCACCCGCATCACCCGCGTCGAAGGCGAGGCCTTCAAGACCGAGGGCAAAGTGCTGACGAGCCCGGGCTGGCTCGCGGTCTACGGCAAGGAAGCGGCAGTCGAGCAGAAAGCGGGGAAGGACGGTTCTGGTAAGGAAAGCGACGGCCAGCAACTGGTGCCCGTGCAGGCGAACGAAACCGTCGCCACCGAGGAACTCCTCGTCAAGGCCCTGCAAACCAAGCCGCCGGCGCGCTTCAACGAAGCCACGCTGCTGTCCGCGATGGAAAGCGCGGGCAAGATGGTGGACGACGAGGAACTGCGCGCGGCGATGGCCGAGCGCGGCCTCGGCACCCCGGCGACACGGGCGCAGATCATCGAAGGCCTGATCGCCGAGCAATACCTCCACCGCGACGGCCGCGAACTGATACCGAGCGCCAAGGCCTTCTCGCTGATCACCCTGCTCACCGGGCTGGGCGTCAATGCGCTGACCTCGCCGGAGTTGACCGGCGGCTGGGAATACCAGTTGGCCCGCATGGAGCGTGGCGAATTGTCGCGCACCGCATTCATGCACGACATCGCCGCAATGGCGCGAGACATGGTCGACCGCACCAAGCGCTTCGAGTCGGACACCGTGCCGGGCGATTTCGCCACCCTGGCCACGCCTTGCCCGCGCTGCGGCGGCACGGTGAAGGAAAACTACAAGAAGTTCGCCTGCCAGTCCTGCGATTGGAGCACGTGGAAAATCGTCGCGGGCCGCCAGTTTGAAATCGATGAGATCGAAACCCTGCTCGCCACTGGCAAAGTCGGCCCGCTTACCGGTTTCCGCAACAAGATGGGACGGCTGTTCAACGCCGAAATCCGGCTCAATGACGACAAGCAGCCCGAATTCGACTTCGGCCAGCCGAAGGACGGCGAAGAGGGTGGCGAGGCGGTGGATTTTTCCGCCCAGCAATCGCTCGGGCCGTGCCCGAAATGCGCGGCCGGCGTGTTCGAGCACGGCATGGCTTACGTCTGCGAAAAATCGGTCGGCGCTGCGCGAAGCTGCGATTTCCGCTCTGGCAAAATCATCCTGCAACAGCCGGTCGATCCGGAGCAGATGACGAAGTTGCTGGCGCAGGGGCGCACCGATTTACTCAAGGGTTTTGTTTCCGCCCGCACGCGGCGCAAGTTCTCCGCTTTCCTCGTGCGCGGTGCGGACGGCAAGGTCGGCTTCGAGTTCGAGAAGCGCGAACCGCGGCCGACGAAAGCCGCGGCGGCCAAGGCGGAAACGGGCAAAGCCGCCGCCGCGAAAACCGCACCGGCGAAGACGGCCACTCGCCGCCGCGTCAAATCCGCCTGAGCGAAAACGACAAAGCGGCGGGCAAACGGGTGTAACCCAAAACTTGCCCGCCGTCGTTCCTGGCGCCCGATCCCAGGCGCCTACTTATTCCTTACTATTTCTTACTTTTCGAGCAGGCTGCGCAGCATCCAGGCGTTCTTCTCGTGTACCTGCATACGCTGCGTGAGCAGGTCGGCAGTCGGTTCGTCGCTGCTCTTGTCGGCCAGCGGGAAAATGCTGCGCGCGGTTTTCACCACGGCTTCCTGGCCTTGCACCAGGGTGCGGATCATCTCATTGGCAGCGGGCACGCCCTTGGGTTCGGCGATGCTCGTCAGCTTCTGAAATTCCTTGTAAGTGCCGGGCGCGGGGAAACCGAGGGCGCGGATGCGCTCGGCGATCAGATCGACCGCTGCAGCCAGTTCGGTGTACTGCTGCTCGAACATCAGGTGCAGCGTGTTGAACATCGGCCCGGTCACATTCCAGTGGAAATTGTGCGTGGCCAGGTAAAGGGTGTAGCTGTCGGCGAGCAGGCGCGACAGCCCTTCGGCGATTTCCGCCCGCTCCTTCTTGCCGATGCCGATGTCGATTTCCATGTTTTTCTCCTTTATGGTCATGATGAATGGATGCGGCCCAAACAGAGGGCCGTCGAACGAATCCTAGGCCAATCGCCGGCAGTGTCAAAGCCGGCAAAATATTTCCTTTCCGTGTTCTTCCCCGCGCTTTGGCTTAAAGCCGGTCATGCCGCGTGCGCACGGGCGATCGGCCGCACGCCGGGCAGCTCGCTCTCGAAAATCGCGTTGCGCAGAATATCGATGGCGCCGTTGCGTGGGTATGTCACCCGCCACGCCAGCGCGACGCGGCGCGTCGGTTCCGGCTCGGCGAAGGGGCGCACGGCAACGAGCGGGTTATGCTGCGGCAACTCGTCGGCGGCGGAGCTGGGCAGCACCGTCACGCCCAGGCCGGTGGCGACCATGTGGCGGATCGTTTCCAGCGAACTGCCTTCCAGCGTACGCTGCAAGCCGCCGACGTTGCGGCATTGCGGGCAGACTTCCAGCACTTGCTCGCGGAAACAGTTGCCTGCACCCAGCAACAGCAATTGATCTTCGGCGAGCTGGTCGGGGTCGATGCGCGTTTCCGCTTTCCACGGATGATCGGCCGGAATCAGCACGCGGAAAGGTTCGTCATACACCGGCTGGGCAACGATACTCGCCTCTTCGAGCGGCAGGCTGAGGATGATGACGTCCAGTTCGCCGCGCTTGAGTGCCTCGATGAGCCGGTTGGTATAGTTTTCCTGGATGACCAGCGGCATTTTCGGTGCCATCTGGCGCACGCGCGGAATGAGCCGCGGCAGCAGATAGGGGCCGATGGTATAGATCACGCCGACGCGCAGCGGTCCGACGAGCGGATCCTTGCCGGCGGCGGCGATCTCATGGATCTGGCCTGCCTCCATCAGAACCTTTTCCGCCTGTTCGACGATGCGCCGGCCGGTCGCGGTGATTTTCACCTCGGCGGCGCTGCGCTCGAACAACTGCACGCCGAGTTCGTCCTCGACTTTCTTGATCGCTACCGACAAAGTTGGCTGGCTGACGTGGCATTTCTCCGCGGCACGGCCAAAATGGCGCTCATGCGCCAGCGCAACGAGATAGCGAAGATCGGTGAGCGTCATGGATTTTTACCCCGCTCGGCAGGTTTTTATGAGGTCAATCAGTCCATGTTACCCCGCTATGCGCCGAACGCGTAGTTCGATAAGCCGTGGTGGTGGAGTTGATTCAGGTCATGGACGGGTATTTGGTGGCTGCGCATGATGGCTGAAAATGAGAATATGTCTTATTTAATGGGTTGCCCCAGCACTCCCTAGCCTACTTTCCGAGTTTTCCAAGGCTTTTTCGCCATGTGTTCTTTCTTGCCAAATCCTCTCTCATCCTGCTGGCATCGCCTTGTTGTCGCCTTGTGTGCACTTTGTCTTGCGGGTGTTGCACAGGCCGCGGACGCTGTGGATGCATCTGCGCACCCGTCCGCTCGCTTGCCCAAGCTCACGCTGGCCGGCCCGCCTGGTACGGTGTCGGCCCCGCTGATTCACATGGCGACCAGTGGTGCGCTGGCCGATCTGGCCGACAAGGTGGAATTCGTCGCGTGGCGCGACCCCGACCAGTTGCGTGCGATGGTGCTCAACGGCAAGGCCGACGTGCTGGCGATGCCCAGCAACGTGGCCGCCAATCTGCACAACCGGGGGGCGCCGGTGACGCTGCTCGACGTTTCGGTGTGGGGCATGCTGTGGATGGTGTCGCGCGCGCCGGACAAACAGACGCTGGCGGACTTCAAGGGCGAGGAGGTCGCCATTCCGTTTCGTGGCGACATGCCGGACGTGATGTTTCAACTGCTCACGGCGCGGCAGAACCTCGACGCGCGAAAGGATTTCCGCCTGCGTTACGTGCCCACGCCGATGGAGGCCATGCAGTTGCTGATCACCCGCCGTGTCGATCACGCTCTGCTGGCCGAGCCGGCGGTATCGATGGCCCTGCGCAAGACGAAATCCTTCCCGCTCGGTCTGGTCGCTCCCGAATTGCACCGTAGTGTCGACCTGCAAAAGGAGTGGGGCCGGCTGTTCCAGCGTCCTTCCCGTATTCCGCAGGCCGGCGTTGCGGTCATCGGCACATTGCGCGAACGGCCCGACGCGATGGCGCGTATCGAAGCCGCCCATGCGCGTTCGCTGGATTGGTGCCGCAGCCATGCGGCCGATTGCGGTGCGCTGGCCGCCAAACACATCGATCTGCTCACCGCCGAAGCGGTGGCCGATTCCATTGCAGCCAGCCAGCTCGAAGCGGTACCCGCCGCGAAGGCGCGTGGAGAACTGGAGTTCTTCTTCGGCCAACTGCTCGCCCGCGACCCCGGTCTGGTCGGTGGACGCTTGCCGGGCGATGCGTTCTACCACTCGCCGTCGCCATGATTCCGTTCCGCGCCATCCGGGGTGCCCCGGCCTACCTGTGGAGCGGATGGGGCGCGGCGGCGAGCCTGTTGCTGTTCGTCGCGCTGTGGGAGGCCGGTGCGGAGTACTACGGGCCGCTGATTCTGCCCGACCCGCTGAGCACCTTCGGCATGCTCGGACATTGGCTTGCCGACGGCAAGGCCTGGCCCGAACTGGCCGTCACCGCGCGTCGCGCGCTCATCGGGCTGGCGCTGGCTGTCGGCGTGGGTAGTGCGCTGGGCATGCTCGCCGGGCTGTCGATGACCGCGGCGATGATGTCGCGCCCCTGGGTGACGCTGCTATTGGGCATGCCGCCCATTGCCTGGTTGGTACTGGCCATGCTGTGGTTCGGCGCCACCGACGGCACGCCGGTATTCACCGTGTTCGTCGCCTGCCTGCCGGTGGTGTTCGTCGGCGCGCTGCAAGGCACGCGCACGCTCGACCACCACCTGCGCGACATGGCCCGTGTCTTCCATCTGCCTTGGCACATGCGGCTGACCGATCTGTATCTGCCGCACCTGTTGGCCTATCTGTTTCCGGCATGGATCACCGCGCTCGGCACTTCGTGGAAAGTCACCGTCATGGCCGAGCTGCTGTCCTCTTCCGACGGTGTGGGCGCCATGCTGGCGGTGGCCCGCTCGCAACTGGACACCACCGCCAC
>JAVBSY010000136.1:0-2502 GCA_031556475.1 Azoarcus sp. | reverse complement strand
CGCTGTCGGAAGAACATGGCATCGAAAAGCCGAAAGCGGTAGCGGTGATCGACGAACAGACCTGCATCGGTTGCACGCTGTGCATCCAGGCCTGCCCGGTGGATGCCATCGTCGGCGCGGCGAAACAGATGCACACGGTGGCTGCGCCGTTGTGCACGGGCTGCGAATTGTGCATCGCCCCCTGCCCGGTCGATTGCATCACCATGCTGACGGTGCCTGAAACAGTGCAGACATGGAAATGGAAATACCCCGTCGTGCCGCTACACGCTGTGGAACGGACTCAGTCGGTAACTGAGACTGCAACCGAAGGACGCACCCCGGCATGAGTATCGTGCGCAGACTGTTCAACTTTCATGGTGGCGTCAAACCGGACAGCCGCAAGCTCGACTCGACCACCACACCGATTGCGCAAACGCCGCTGCCGGCAAGACTGACCGTACCGCTCGGACAGAGCGTGGGCGAATCTGCGCTCGCGCTCGTCCAACCTGGTCAGCGCGTACTCAAGGGCGAGCGTATCGGTGCTGCCGACGGCAACGTATCCTCCGCCGTTCATGCGCCTACCTCGGGCACCGTACTGGCCGTGGGCATGGGGCTGATGGCGCACCCTTCCGGCCTGCCGGCACCGGCAGTGATCATCGAGCCCGACGGCGAAGATGCATGGGCACCACTGGAACGCGTCAATGTGCGCGGCACGCCGGCCGACGAGTTGCGCGACATCCTGCGCGATGCCGGCATCGTCGGCCTCGGCGGAGCGGTTTTCCCCAGCCACCTGAAGCTCAAGCCGGGCAAAAGCGGACAAACCCGCACGCTGGTACTCAACGGTGCCGAATGCGAGCCTTACATCACCTGCGACGACATGCTGATGCGCGAACGTGCCGACGGTATCGTGCGCGGCGCCTCGCTGATGGCGGATGCCATGAACGCGGGCGAGGTACTGGTGGGCATCGAGGACAACAAACCGCAAGCCATCGAATCCATGCGCACCGCCGCCAGCGCCGCCGGGGATGAACGCATCCGCGTCGTCCCTGTACCCACACGCTACCCCGCCGGCGGGGCGAAACAGCTCACCTACGTGCTCACCGGCATCCAGGTGCCGCACGGCCGGCGCTCCACCGACTACGGCGTACAGTGCTTCAACGTCGGTACCGCATGGAGCATCCACCAGGCGCTGGACCTGGGACAACCGCTGATTTCGCGCATCGTCACCGTTGCCGGCAACGTCGACGCGCCGCGCAATTACGAGGTATTGCTCGGTACGCCGATGTGCGATGTGGTCAGACTCTCTGGCCCGCGCCCGGATACCAATCGCTACATCATGGGCGGACCGATGATGGGCCTGCAGATGCCCAGCTTCGACGTGCCCGTGACCAAGGCCACCAACGCCATCCTGGCCGGCAGCCCGATGTTGTTCCCCCCCTCGCTGCCGGAACAGCCATGTATCCGCTGCGGCGAATGCGCCCGCGCTTGCCCAGCACAGTTGCAGCCTTTCGAGCTGTATTGGTTCAGCCGCGCAAAAAACCTGGGCAAAGCGCAGGAATACATGTTGTTCGACTGCATCGAATGCGGTTGCTGCGCCTACGTATGCCCCTCGCACATCCCGCTCGTGGATTACTACCGCTTCGCCAAGAGCGAAATCTGGGCACATGAGCGGGAAAAGAACACGGCCGACGCGGCACGTGTGCGCTTCGAGTTCCGTAATTTCCGCCAGGAACGGGAAACAGAGGAAAAAGCCGCCCGGCTTGCCGCCAAGGCGGCCGAAACGCGCGCCAAACTGGACCAGGGCAACACGAGCGACACCGAAAGCACCGGCACGGCGACAACTCAAGCTGGCGAAGACCCGAAAAAGGCCTTGATCGCCGCCGCAATGGCCCGCGCCAAGGCGCAGAAGGCGGAAGCGCAGCCGAAGAACACCGACCACCTGAGTTCGGATGTCGAAGCGGAAATCACCGCCATCGAAAATCGCCGTGCACGAATCGCCGCCGACAACGGAGAAGCGCCTACGCCCTCTCCCATTTCTTCAAACCCGGCCCCACTGCCTGCGGATACTTCCCCGGACACCTCCGTGGATACTCCCCCCACCGACACCGCGCCGCGATGATCCAATCCCCTTACCTCCGCAAACCGGCCAGCGTTCAGCGCGTCATGCTGACGGTGCTGATCGCGCTGCTGCCCGGCATTGCCGCTTACGTATGGCAGATCGGCGCCGGCATTCTGGTAAACATCGCCCTGGCCACCGTCACCGCGCTGGCCGGTGAAGCCGCCATGCTGGCGCTGCGCCGACGGCCGGTAAAAATCGCCCTGGCCGATCTTTCCGCCGTCGTTGCGGCATGGCTGGTGGTGCTTGCCTTCCCCCCCATCGTGCCGTGGTGGCTCACGATGCTCGCCGTGCTGATCGCCATCGTTGCGGCCAAGCACCTATACGGCGGCCTGGGACAGAACCCCTTCAATCCGGCGATGACGGCCTATTGCACGATGATCGTCGCCTACCCGGCACTGATGTCG
>JAVBSY010000052.1:0-81478 GCA_031556475.1 Azoarcus sp. | reverse complement strand
ATTGGCGAGGCAGAAGTCGGTGTTTTTCTTGAACTTCTTGATGCACGAGAAAATGTAGTCCCAGCGCCCGGCGTTGAGGCCGGCGCTGTGTTCGCGCAGTTCGTACAGGATTTCTTCCATCTCGAACGTGGCGAGAACGGTGTCGACCAGCACGGTGGCCTTGATCGTGCCGCGCGGCAGGCCGAGTTCTTCCTGCGCCATGACGAAAATGTCGTTCCACAGCCGCGCTTCGAGATGCGACTCCATCTTCGGCAGATAGAAGAACGGGCCTGCGCCGCGAGCGATCTGCTCCTTGGCGTTGTGGAACAGGAACAGGGCGAAATCGAAGACGCCGCCGGAGACGCGCTGGCCGTCGACCAGCACGTGTTTTTCGTCCAGGTGCCAGCCGCGCGGGCGCACTTGCAGGGTGGCGATCCGGTCGTTGAGGCTGTATTGCTTGCCAGCTTCGTTGGCGAAGCTGATGGCGCGGCGGATGGCGTCGAAAAGATTCACCTGCCCCTGGATCTGGTTGCTCCAGTTCGGGCTGTTGGAATCCTCGAAGTCGGCCATGTAGGAATCGGCGCCGGAATTGAAAGCGTTGATGATCATCTTGCGCTCGACCGGCCCGGTGATTTCCACGCGGCGACGCTCCAGCGCCTTCGGCAGCGGCGAGATCTTCCAGTCCCCTTCGCGGACGCTACGCGTTTCCGGCAGGAAATCGGGCAGCTTGCCGGCATCGAGTTCAGCCTGGCGGCGCACGCGCGCGGCGAGCAGTTCCTGCCGGCGCGGCTCGAAAGCACGGTGAAGCCTGGCGACCAGTGCGAGTGCGTCGCGGGTCAGAATCTCGTCGAAACGGGGCTGCAAAGGCGCATTGATTTGCACGCCGTTGGGCAGGTCGAGTGTTTTACTCATCGGGGACTCCTTGTCGGTTCGGGTTTTGAGGAAGTTGCGTATCGAAGAGGTGGTGAAAATGTTTTCAGCAAGGCTCGTTCAGTTCACTACGCGGTATTTGCGAACGAACTCCACCACATCGGTGAGGCGATTGCCGACTGCGTCGGGCGAAACGTCCAGCTCTTCCTGCGGCTGGCCGCCGCGATTGATCCAGAACGTGGTGTAGCCGAACCAGGCGGCGCCGGCCACGTCCCAGCCGTTGGACGAGACGAACAGAATTTCCCGCGCCGGATGCCCGAGAACCGCCGTCCCCAGCCCATAGGCGGCCGGATGCGGCTTGTAGCGCCGTACTGTGTCTACTGACAGGAGATGGTCGAACGACTCGGCCAGTCCGGCGCTTTTCACCGCCACTTGCAACATCTGCGGCGTGCCGTTGGAGAGCACGACGGTAGGCATGTCCATCGCCTTGAGCGCTTTCAACGCGCCGGCGTTTTCCGGAAAAGGGGAAAGGCAGGCGTACTGGTTGAGCAGTTGTGCGCGCACAGCCTCGGGCATCGACAGGCCGAGCTTGTTGGCGGCGAAAACCAATGCGTCCTGCGTTATCTCCCAGAACGGCTCGTAACGTTCGCCAAGCGTGCGCAGCTGCGTGTATTCGATCTGCTTCAGCCGCCACAATGCCGTCAGCGCCTCGCCCTTGCCGGGAAAATGCTGTTCGGCCAGCGTACCGACCGAGTACACGTCGAACAGCGTGCCGTAGGCGTCGAAAGCGATGGCCTGGATGCGAAACGAGTTGGGCATGGTTCTTCGTCAGCGGTGGGCTTGCGCGGTTTTCCCGGACTGCGTGGCGGGGCAGGGGAGCGAAAAATGCGTTCCTGGACGATCCGGCTGCTTGCGGGGGTGTCTCCTCCTCCCTCCGTCTCTTCAGCTCCTCCTTACATGGGGCAAAGTTTATTGGTAGCGAATTCAAAGTAGAAGATGCGCTAAGATCAATTGATCTTTTACTTTATGTACAAAATGGATCAGTTCAAACAGATCGAAAGTTTCGTCGGCGTCGCGCTGCGCGGGAGTCTTTCGGCCGTCGCGCGGGGGGAAGGCGTGACGCCGGCGGTCATCGGCCGGCGCCTCGACGCGCTGGAGCGGCGTCTTGGCGTCAAGCTGCTGCTGCGCACCACGCGCAGCGTCACGCTCACGTTCGAAGGCAGCGCCTTTCTTGAAAACTGCCAGCGCATTCTTGACGATCTCTCCAACGCCGAGGCCTCGGTGAGCCTGGGCGGCGTCAAGGCGAGCGGGCATATCCGGATTTCGGCACCGGCCGGTTTTGGCCGCCGCCATGTCGCCCCGCTGGTACGGGATTTTCTCGATGCCAACCCGGAAGTGAGCTGTGCGCTCGATCTCACCGATCGCCTGGTGGATTTGGTGAACGAAGGCATCGACTGCGCCATCCGCATCGGCGATCTCGCCGACTCCAGCCTGGTATCGATTCGCCTCGCGGAGAACCGCCGTGTCGTCGTCGCCAGTCCGGACTACCTGGCCCGCCACGGCGCACCGGCGACGCCGGAAGAACTCGATGCGCACATCTGCCTGTCGCTCGGCCAGCAACGCGGCTGGCAGTTCCGCGACGACAAGGGCGAGAGCTTCGCGGTAAAGGTGGGCGGGCGTTTCGAGTGCAACGACGGCGCCGTGCTGCACGGCTGGGCGCTTGCCGGCCACGGCCTTGCCTGGCGTTCGTTGTGGGAAGTGGAAAATGATTTACGCGCCGGTCGCCTGATTTCGGTGCTGGATGATTTCGCCGCGCCGCCGACCGGTATTCACGCTGTGTTCCCGCAGCGGCGCAACTTGCCGTTACGCGTGCGGCTGCTGATCGATTTCTTCAAGAACCACTATGGCAGCGCGGGTTACTGGAGGGTTTCCGCCGGCAGCGAGCCGACGTGATACGCCGCAGCAAGAGTTTTGCGTAACCGGGGTTGGCTATATGTAGTAGATTTTTGTTGAATAGATACTGCATATGGTGTTTTTCTTGACCAATGATGTTTCACGGGAGTAGAGTCCTCCCGTCCGGAAAGTCCGCTTTCCGGGAGCGTCGCGGTTGCCGACCCCGGAACGTGTTTCGGGCAAGGCACGAAGAGGGAATCCGGTGACAGGCGATGAGCCTGAATCCCGGGGCTGCCCCCGCAACTGTGATCGGCGAGTCCTGCGCCCATCCGAGCCACTGGAATCTTTCCGGGAAGGCCGGCGCAGGACGTTGAACCGAGAGCCAGGAGACCTGCCGCGACATTCGTCACTCGATTGTTTGGGGCGGGGTGTCCCTGGCAGGAGAAATGAAGATCTTCCCAGGATCGGTTTCTTTGCGTACTCCGGGCATCGCCGATGTCCGCGTGCGTTCGGCCATGCCATACCCGGATTTCCCCAGGCAGCGCTCGGAGGAATCCCGGCATGGACCGCGCACCCGATGAAGTCACCTACACCCAGTTCCAGATCATCCGCCGCAACGGCAATCTCGCGGAGTTCAATCCCGACAAGATCGCCGTCGCCATGACCAAGGCCTTCCTCGCCGTGCAGGGCGGCGAGGCGGGCACGTCCAGTCGTGTGCGCGATCTCGTTCCGCGCCTGACCGATACGGTGTGCCGGGCGCTGGTGCGCCGCCTGCCCGATGGTGGCACGGTGCACATCGAAGATGTCCAGGATCAGGTCGAACTCGCGCTGATGCGCGCGGGCTGCCACGACATCGCCAAGGCCTATGTGCTCTATCGCGAAAAGCGCGCCGCCGAGCGTGCCGCCGCGATGCCCGCGGGCGGCACGGTGCTGTACGTGCAGGATGGCGAGGAACGCCGCCTTCTCGATATCGCCGCCCTTGCCGTGGCGGTGGAATCCGCCTGCGCCGGGCTGAGCGATGTCGTCGCGCGGGACGTGGTGGATCATGCCCTGCGCAACCTCTACAACGGCGTGCCGGCAGCCGAGGTGCATCACGCCCTGGTGCTCGCCGCACGCACGCTGATCGAACGCGAGCCAGCCTACAGCCACGTCGCCGCCCGGCTTCAGTTGCAGGCCATCGAGCGCGAGGTGTTGGGCACGGCCGGCGCCTCCCAGGCCGACTACTTCCCGCGCTTCGTGCGCCTGGGTGTGGAGGCGGGCCTGCTCGATCCGCGCATGGCCGAGTTCGATCTGGCGGTGCTGGCTGCCGCCTTGAAGCCCGAGCGGGACCGGTTGTTCGGCTATCTTGGCCTGCAAACGCTCTACGACCGCTACTTCCTGCACATCGACGAACGCCGCATCGAGACGCCGCAGGTGTTCTTCCTGCGCGTGGCGATGGGCCTCGCCCTCGATGAGGTGGAGCGCGAGCCCCGCGCGATCGAGTTCTACAACCTACTGTCGTCGTTCGAATTCATGTGCTCGACGCCGACGCTGTTCAACAGCGGCACGCGCCATTCGCAGCTTTCCTCCTGCTACCTCACCACGGTAAGTGACGATCTGGACGGCATCTTCCTTGCGATCCGTGAAAACGCCCTGCTGCAGAAGTACGCCGGCGGCCTGGGCAACGACTGGACACAGGTGCGTGCGCTGGGCGCCCTCATTCGCGGCACCAACGGCAAGAGCCAGGGCGTGATCCCTTTTCTGAAGGTGGCCAACGATACCGCCGTGGCGGTCAACCAGGGCGGCAAGCGCAAGGGCGCGGTGTGCGCCTATCTCGAAACCTGGCATCTCGACATCGAGGAGTTTCTCGAACTGCGCAAGAATACGGGCGATGAGCGGCGCCGCTGCCACGACATGAACACGGCCCACTGGATTCCCGATCTGTTCATGAAACGGGTCGTCGAGGACGGACCCTGGACGCTGTTTTCGCCTTCGGACGTTCCCGACCTGCACGACAAATACGGCAGCGAGTTCGAGGCGGCCTACATTGCCCATGAGGAGAAAGTAACCCGCGGGGAGATCAGGCTCTTCAAACAGATACCTGCGGTGCAGCTCTGGCGCAAGATGCTCGGCATGCTGTTCGAGACCGGGCATCCGTGGATCACCTTCAAGGATGCCTGCAACATCCGCTCGCCCCAGCGCCATGCCGGTGTCGTGCACAGCTCGAATCTGTGCACCGAGATCACCCTCAACACCTCCGCAACCGAGACGGCGGTGTGCAACCTGGGTTCGGTGAATCTGGCCGCCCACCTCAAGGAAGGCGGGATCGACCAGGATAAGCTGCGCCGTACGGTCCGCACGGCCATCCGTATGCTGGACAACGTCATCGATCTCAATTATTACGCCAGCCCGAAGGCACGCACCGCCAACCTGCGCCACCGTCCGGTGGGCCTGGGTCTGATGGGCTTTTCGGATTGCCTGGCTACTATGCGTATTCCATACGCGAGTAATGAAGCTGTCGATTTCGCCGATCGTTCGATGGAAGCCGTTTGTTACTGGGCCTACCTGGCCTCGTCGGAACTCGCCCGGGAGCGGGGACGCTACCCAAGCTACGAGGGGAGTGACTGGTCCCAGGGCATCCTGCCGCCCGACACCGTGGCTCGCCTCGCGCAGGAGCGCGGCGGCAACCTGGAGGTACCCATCGGCGAGACCACACAGGACTGGGAAGCGTTGCGCGAGTACATCCACCGTCATGGCATACGTAATTCCAACTGCATTGCCATCGCGCCGACCGCGACGATTTCCAACATCGTCGGCGTTTCGGCTTCCATCGAGCCGGTCTATCAGAACCTCTACGTGAAATCGAACCTCTCCGGCGAATTCACGGTAGTCAACGAAACCCTGGCGCAGGACTTGAAGCAACTCGGCCTGTGGGACGAAGTGATGCTCGCCGACCTGAAGTATTTCGACGGCTCGCTGCAGAAGATCGAGCGTGTGCCAGAGGAGATCAAGCGCGTGCATGCCACTGCCTTCGAGATCGACCCGGTCTGGCTGGTCGAGGCGGCAGCGCGCCGGCAGAAGTGGATCGATCAGGCGCAGTCGCTCAACCTGTACGTGGCGACGCCTTCGGGGCGCCAACTGGACGGACTCTACAGACTTGCGTGGCAGCGCGGCCTCAAGACCACCTATTACCTGCGCACCCTGGGCGCTTCCCAGGCCGAGAAATCGGTCGATGCGGCCTATGCCGAGTCCGAACCCAGGTTCTGCTCCATCGACAACCCCGACTGCGAGGCCTGCCAATGAATCCGACCTTGAGCTTCGACGAACCATCGCCTGTTTCGACCAATGCCTCGTCGATGACCCCGCCGAGGCCGGCCGCCCTGGCGCCTGTCGCCGCCGCCGACAAGCGTGTCGTCAATGGCCATGCCGACATCAACCAGCTTGCGCCCTTCAAGTACCCCTGGGCGTGGGAATATTTCCTCAAGGCCAACCGCAACCACTGGACGCCGCTGGAAATCAACATGGCCCAGGACGTGCACGACTATCACCACAAGCTCACGCCCGCCGAGCGCCATGTGTTCGAGAACGTGCTGGCCTACCTGACGACCTCCGACATACTCGCCATGCGCAATATCGGCCTGGCGGTGATGGAGAAGATGAGCGCCCCGGAATTGCAGATCTACCAGGCGCGGCAGGTCTACGAGGAGGCGTTGCACACCTGGACCTACCAGCACTGCATCGAAACGCTCAATCTCGACCAGGGAGAAATCTACAACCGCTACCGCGTCGTGCCGGAAATCCACGGCAAGATCGCGCTGTCCAACCGGCGGCTGGAACACATCCTGCACTCCGACCTGGACCTCACGGACCGGGACAATCTGCATGCCTTCGCGCTGTCCTACATCTTCTTCGCCGCCGTATTCGAAGGCTGCTGGTTCTACAACGGTTTTTCGCCGATCTTCGCGTTGCAGCGGCGCGGCCTCATGAAGGGTACCGCCGAGCAGTTGCAGTACATCATGCGCGACGAAGTGCTGCACTGCGGTTTCGGCATCCGCGTCGTGCGCCAACTGCTGGCGGAAGAAAATCTTCAGCTCGACCCTGCCGCCGTCGCCGCCCTATGGGAGGAATGCGAGGCAGTCGAAGCCGCCTATGCGCGCTATGTGCTGCGCGAACCCATCCTCGGCTACTCGGCCGATCTGCACATCGGCCAGTTCCGCCACATCGCCAACCGCCGCGCCCGCCAACTCGGCATGGTGGAACCCTACCCCGGTGCCCCCAATGTGCTGCCCTGGCTGGACGAGCAGGTGAATCTGCGCAAGGAGAAGAATTTCTTCGAGACGCGGGTCACCGAATACCAGACTGGCGGGGCCTTGGCGTGGGACTAAACACCTAGCCCCAAACCGGTACCATGGTCCGGGGGTGTCCGAGCGGGCCGAGAGGCAACAGAAGTTGCCTCTCGTTTTGCCTGGAATGGATCAACCCAACCCACGCTTCTCCATGCTCGCCTGCTCCTGCGGCTTGAACTGGTTGAACCTTGGCAGGAACTTGTCCCAGTCGATCGTGTGGCCGTCGATTTCGGGGCCGTCGACGCACGCGTGCTTGCGCACGAGCCTGCCTTCGACATTGACCGGCACCATGCACGCGCCGCACATGCCGGTAGCATCGACCATGATCGAGTTGAGACTCGCGACCGTCTTCACGTCGTAGGGACGCGTGAGGTCGCAGGTGGCGCGCATCATCAGCGGCGGGCCGATCGTGACGACTTCGGCGATCTCGCGGCCGTCCTTGGTCTTGCCGGCCTTGAGGATTTCCTCCAGCGGGCCGGTGACGAAGCCCTTGATGCCGAAGCTGCCGTCGTTGCTCGTGTAGATCACGTCGAGGAGGCCGGGAAACTCGGCGTGCAGCTTGTCGACGCGGCCATTCTCCTCGGTCCAGAACTGCAGATCGGCGGTGCGGAAGCCGGAGATCAGCGTGACGTGGTTACCCATGCGCAGGTGTTCGCGCATGATCGGGTATACCGGCGGCAGACCGACGCCGCCCGCGGTGAACACGACGGTCTTCCTGCCTTCGTAGCGGTGCAGTGCGCTCGGCAAGCCGAGCGGTCCCGCGATGCCGGCAAAGGCTTCACCGACCTGCATCTTGTTCATCAGGATAGAGCTTGCGCCCACGCCCTGGATCACGAGGCAGATCGTGCCGGCTTCGGCGTCCCAGTCGGCGAGCGTGAGCGGGATCAGCTCGCCGCCGACCCACGGCAGCACGCGGACGAACTGGCCGGCGCGCGCGGCGCGCGCGATCAAGGGCGAATGGACGATGAACTCGACGATACCGCCGGCGAGTTCGATCTTCTCGAGGATCTTCTGCGGCTCTTCACCGATCAGCGAATACGCCTCGGCGCTCGCGACCATCCGGCGTATCTGTTCGGGCGGCAGGTTGCTGCCAAGCCCCACGATCTCGCGCGCCGCGGCCTGCCCGTCGCCGGCCGCGTTGATCGCGGTGGAACCGCCGCGTGAAGCGTCGCCGCCGGAATATACGCCTGCGATCGAGGTCTCCTGCGAGCCCTTGGGCAGATCGATCGTGCCCCATTTGGTCGTGCGCAGGTTCGGCTCGGAATCCTTGATGATCGGGTTTGGCGAGTTGCCGAGCGCCATGATCACGAGGTCGACGTCCATCGGTTCCTTTCGGCCGGTGACGACCGGGCTGCGGCGGCCCGAGGCGTCCGGCGCGCCGAGTTCGATCACGTCCAGAATCGCCTGGCGCACGAAATGCGTCTTGTCGTCGCCAGTGAACTCGCACGGCGAGCGCAGCACCTTGAGCGCGATGCCTTCTTCGAGCGCATGGTGGAGCTCTTCGACGCGCGCCGGCATTTCTGCCTGCGTGCGGCGATAGACGATCGTCACGTTACCGCCCAGGCGTCGCGCGGTACGCGCGGCGTCCATCGCGGTGTTGCCACCACCGATGACGATCACGCGCTTGTCCTTCACATGGGGCAGCGGCGTCTCGAAGCCCCTGTGGCCCTGCATCAGGTTCACGCGGGTCAGGAACTCGTTGGCCGACATGATGTTGACGAGGTGCTCACCGGGCACGTTCATGAAGCGCGGCAGGCCGGCGCCGGAACCGACGAAGATCTTTGCGAAGCCGGCGTGCTTGAGGTCTTCGAGCGTGGCGGTCTTGCCAACGATGAACTTGGTGACGAACCTGCCGCCGAGCAGCTTGATCTTCTCGACGACGTCGTCGATCAGTTCATTCGGCAGGCGGAACTCGGGGATGCCGTAGCGCAGCACGCCACCGAGTTCGTGGAAAGCCTCGAATATTGTGACCGGATAGCCTTCGGCGGCGAGCAGGTAGGCGTTGATGAGGCCCGAGGGGCCGGAACCGACGACCGCGATCGGCGGCTTGGCGGCCGTCTTCCACGGGGCGGGGAAATCGGCGAAGCGCGTCTTCGCGTTGTCGGGATCGACGAGCTTGGCGCGCTGCGGCAGGTACCACTCCAGTTGGCCGATCTCGATCGGCATCTTGTTGTGGGTGCACACGCCCTGGCATTGCAGTTCCTGCGGGCAGACGCGGCCAGTCACGTTGGGTAGCGGATTGCAGTTCTCGATGATCTCCATCGCCTCGCGGAAGCGGCCCTCGCCGAGCAGCCGCAGCATCTGCGGGATGTGGATCTTGACCGGGCAGCCGCCCTTCGTGCGTTCCTGGGAATCTTCCTCGCAGGCGCCGAGTTCGCAGGGCGCGTCCTCGCACTGCTTGTCGCGCAACGCTTCGAGCCAGACGAACATCTCGACCTCGCGCGCCGTGTATCCCTGCGCCATGTAGCCGAGATAGCCGGTGTTGACGAGTTCGAAGTCTTTCGAGCGCTCCTCGGCGCCGCGCACGAAGGGCGGGATGCGGTTCTCCGCCGGCCAGCCTTCCGAGAGGCCCTTGAACATCGGATAGCGGTCGGATAAATGCTCGTCGATCGCGCGGATGAACTTGCGCTTGAGCTTGAGCGGCACGTCCCACACGAAGCGCATCAGCATCTGGCTCGCGGCATCGTTGCGCAGCATGAGATCCCACAGCTTGCGGACGAACTCGGGGCTGAGCTCCTCCTGCTGGAATTCCCACACGATCGCGTTCGAGCCGTCGGCGATGAACATCTCGCGGAATGCACGCGGGTCGTCGAGGAGCCGCCGCTGCAGCAGCGCCATCTGCCTGTGGAAGGTACCGACCGCTTCGGTCTGTTCGAGTGCTTCGACCTGCGCGGCCGTGGCGTCGAGCGTGGCGCTTGCCGCCATGTAGCGCTGCACCAGGTTGTCCTTGTCCGGACGGTTGATGTTCGTGCTCATTGGTGAATGATCTCCGCGTCGCAGTTGGCAGCCACCCGCTTGATGCGGGCCTTGAGCTCGTCCGTCACGTCGATCCGATCGAGCACGCCGGAGATCATCCGCGCCACGTCGCGGGCTTCGCCGCCGATGACCACGCGCGTCTTCTCGAAGATTTCCGGGATGTCCTGGTAACAGGTCTTGCAGTCGGTGCACTTGTCCTGATCGGCCGGATCGAGCGTGACGACCGCCGCGGTGGCCGTCGCGGCGGCGGCTGTAGGCGCCGCCGCGGCCGGGGCGCCACTGATCGGGATGATCGGGATCACGCCGGGCTGCGCCTTGCTCGAAGCAGCGAGTTCGGACATCGCGCGGGCGATGTCGTCGAGCGAGGCTTCGCGTTGCTGGACCGATTCCTGGTACTGCGCCATCAGGCCGTCGAGCTTGGCCTTGTAGCCGCTCTCGAGCCTCGCGATGTCCTGGCCGGCGAGGTATTGCAGCATCTGCCAGCAGCGGCGGCGCTCCTCGACCAGATCGACGACCGCCATGGAGACGCCGAGCTTGACCAGATGCTTCGCATCGTCGACCGCATGGATGAACGGCACGCGTTCGGTGCGGGCGGCAGCGGACAGGTCGATGTAGTCCTCGACCGCGACGGCCTTCGCTTCTTCCTCGGCCGAGAGTCTGTGGAACTGCTTCTTGAAGCGGTTCTCACCGAAGGCGAAGACCGCCGGCGTCAGCGGCACGTCCATCAGTTGCAGCTTGCCGTCGGCGTCGACGTATTCGAGCGTCGTCGTCGTCCAGGTCTTGTCCGGATCCGGGTTGCCGTCGAGCGAGAACTTCTCGTGCAGCGAAGCGCCGCGGCGCGGGTCGTGCACGAACACCGGGTTCATGCGGCTTTCCACCGCGAGGCGGCTGTGCTCCGCGGCGGCCGCGTCGGCGATGCCGTGCTCGGACTGGCACGGCGTATAGACGTCGAGCACCGCCGGCATGTCGCTGCAGTTGAGGAAGTCCAGCGTGTTCTTGAGGAAGTGGCCCTGCAGTGAGGTGCTCGCCTGGCAGACGAAGACGTTCGGGTGGAACGAGGCGATCAGCCCGAGTTCCTTGCGTGCCTCGCGCTTGCCACCGTGCGATTTGCCGAAACGCGAGAGGTCCGAATCCTGGCCGATGAAGCTCGCCGTCGAGGCCTGGCCGCCGGTGTTCGAATATACGCCGGTGTTGAGCACGAGGATCTTGATTGGCGTGCCGCTGGTGAGGATTCGCGAAAAAGCGCCGAAACCGATGTCATAAGTCGCGCCGTCGCCGCCGATCGTCAGGATCGTCGGCAGCAGGTTGCGTTCCTCGGGCGTGAATTGTTCCCACGACAGGTAGCGCAACGCGTGTCCGTGCTTGTCCGGGTCGTAGACGTCGTCGAGTTCGAGGTGTGCGACGCGCAAGGCGCGCACGTCGTCGACGAGCTGTGCCGCGATGCCTTCGAAGATGCCCTTGGCGAGCGGCTGCGCGTCCTGGAACAGGCTGTTGACCCACGGATCGGTGTAGCAGTTGAACGGGAAGGTCGAGGCATACACGCTCGAACAGCCGGTCGAATTGGCGATCACCGCGCCGGCCGGGCCGTTGCCGGTCGGACCGGATTCGTACAGGTAGAGCCGCTTTTCCAGCCTGGCGATGAGATCGCCGATACGTTCGCGGCGCGCACCGTCGGTGACCGAGAGCGAATTCTTCTTCGCGTTGAGCATCGAGATCAGGTCTTCGAGTTCCACGATGTGGTGGAAGCGGCGCTTCTCGGCGATCGCATGGTTCGTCGAGGTGACGAGGCGGATCGCGGTGACCTCGCCACAGCCGCGACAGCCGCCATGACCGCCGGTGGTCGAGTAGTAGTTGTCGCGATCGAGCATCAGGCGCTTGATCTCGCCGCCGGCCTGCACCGCGTCCTCATAGAAGCGCGGCGAGGTGTTCGGCGTCGCGCTCATGAACTCGAAGCGGCGCTGCAATGCGTCGAGCAGCACCGCATCCTGCTCGCGCGCGACAAGCGCAGCGGGGCCGCAGACTTCGATGCATTCGAGACAGCCCGAGCACTTCCACGGGTCGACCGTCACCGAATACAGGCCGCCGCTCGTGCCGCTCTTTTCGAGCGCGTCGAAGAACGGCCGCGTGCGCGCCACCGGGTAGCCCGCGAACGCCTCGACGAGCGCATTGAAGTTGCGCAGTAGCGTCGGGTCCTTGACGCCGGCATGGCTAACGGCTTCGGCGACAACGTCGTGGAACGCGCGCGCATCCTTGCTCCGGTGATAGATGTCGCGGATCGCGTTGACCATCGCATAGACGTGTCCGCGCATCGTCTCGCGCTGGCTTGGCGTGATGGACAGGCGGCCAATGCCGGTGATCAGCAGTTCGTGGATCTCATGCACCGAATTCGGGATCGCGGCATCCGGGCAGACCAGCGTGCATTCCATGCAACCGGTGCACAGTTCGGCGTGGAATTCCGGCACGGTGCGGCGGAACAGCCCCTTGTCCTTCGCCGCCGCGCTGCCGGCCGGCATGAACAGGCCCGTACCCGGCAGGACCGGCGCCTCGGAGATCGTGCCCTCGCGGAACGGGCGGGCGATCATCTCGTCGTAGTACTCGCGGTCGAAGAGGCCCGCGTGGCCCGAGCCGCCGGCGTGGCACATCGACGCCGAGAGCGAGGCATTGCGCAGCATGATCGGCGCCGGTTTGGCGTCGATCTGTGCGAATTCGGGCCGGTTGTAGTCGACCTCCCGCACCGCCTCGATGCCGTCGTGGATCACCGCCATGTTGCTATCGACGACCTTGCCGCCCTTGGCGCCGAATTTCTTGCCGATCTGCTGGCGGATCTTCTCGAGAATCGCCTCGCGCGTGGTGCCCGCGAGCACGCGGTCGACATGGCCTGCGATCGCGCCGATGAAGGCGATGCCCATCATGCGGGTTTCGAGCACCGCCAGCGGCGCGTGCTTCTTGGCCACCGCGAAGGCGTCGATGATGTAGAACCTGATCTTCTTCTCGCGGATCGCCTTGCGCGCCTGCGGCGGCAGATCCTCCCACACCGCCTCGGGCGCGAGGCTCGACTGCATGATGAAGGTGCCGCCCTCGGCCAGTCCGCGCAGCGGGTTCGTGTGCTGGAACACCTTGTGGTCGGGCGAGATGATGATCTCGACGTCTTCGAGTTCGGCGTTGGTGATCTTGATCGGCTCGGGCGAGAGCGTGATGTAGTAGTTCGTCGGCGCGCCGCTCTTCTCCGAACCATACTTCGGCGCGGCCTTCGAATGCAGGTCGAGCACGCCGGCGAGGATGTCGGTAAGCAGCTTGCCCGAGGCGATCGTGCCGTAGCCGCCGACCGAGTGGAAGCGGATGCGGAAGGCGCCCGGCGGCAGCAGGTTCGGGTTCGGGCCGGTTTCGAGCGCCATCAGCTCGGTTTCCGGATAGGCGGCCTTCAGGCGCGCCTGGATCTCGGCCACGTAGGGCGTCGGGTTCTTCGAGAAGAACTGCGAACCCAGGTAGACCAGCGGCGCGCCGCTGCCCTGCTGCATGTTCTTGAACGCGGCGATCAGGTGGCGCGGCTGCAGGTCGTGCCCGCCGAGGCCGAAGATCGCGGTGGTCAGGCGCGGCATCACATCGATCGCTGGAATGCCCGGATGCCGCATTTCGTCCGCGTTCTCGCGCGCCTTGAACAGCGCCTGCATGACGAAACTCACCAGCGCGGTCTGCTCGGAACGTTCGAGCACGGTGACCGCCTTCCTGCCCTTGAGGGCGGCAACGAGTTCGGCTTCCGGGAAAGGCTGCAGCAGCTTGATCGATACAAGGCCGACCTTCTGGCCCTGCGCGCGCAGATGCGCGACGACCGCCTCGACGTCGTCACAGACGGAACCCATGCCGACCATCACGGTTTCGGCATCGTCGCACATGAAGGTCTGCACCGGCCGATAGCGGCGGCCGGTCAGCTCCGCGTACTCGTCCATCGCACGGCGCACGAGCGACGGCACGGCGGAAACGAAGTGTGTGCGGTGGTCGGCGGCGCCGGCCTGGAAGTCGGGCTGGTTCTGCACCGCGCCGGTCAGGCCCGGGTTGTTGACGTCGACGAGCGCTGGCACGAGCTGGCGCGTGCCCTTCTCGAAGGCGTTGAGCCACTGGCGGCGCCACTGGCCGTGCAGTTCATCGGGAAGCCACGATTGCGTCTCGGCGATCTGCGCGCCGTCGCCGTCGCGTTCGACCGCATCGGCGTTCCTGTCGAGCCAGGCGCGCAGCTTTTCAAGATTGGCCGGCTCGATGTCGGCCTGCTTCTGCGTCAGATACTGGTTGAGCTGAAGCACGCGGCCCTTGGCGCCGTAGAGCATCTCCTGCGCGAGCGTGGGCGCCTTGATGCGCCCGGCCGGGTCACCGAGGTATTCGTGCAGCAGTTCGGGTTCAGGCATCAGGGCTTCGCAGAGCATGTGGCTCGTCGAAAAGCCGTCCATCGAATTGGCCACCGGGATCAGCGACAGCGACGCGGTACGGTAGGAGATCGCCGCGAGGTCGGCCGCTTCCTGCGGATTGGAGCCGAAGAGCACCGTGTAGCCGGACGAGAGCAGCGCGTAGATGTCGTCGTGGCCCGCCATCACGTTGAGCGAATGCTTCGACACGACGCGCGCCGCGACCTGCAGCACGAAACCACCGACCTTCTTGCCGACGGTCACGAAGTGCGATTCGAGCGCGTAGAGGATGCCCTGGCTCGACGACGCGTTGGAGATGAACTGCCCACCCGTGAGCGCCGCACCGAGCGCGCCGCTCTGTGCCGAGTGCTCACCTTCGGGCTCGAAGAAGAAGGGGTGCTTGCCCCACACGTTGACGGCGCCTTCCGCGCGCGCGGCCTCGAAGAGTTCCGCAATTTCGGTCGAAGGCGTGATCGGATACCCGATCACACCGCCGCACACGTGGTTCATCACGTAGGCGACCGCACCGTTGCCGTGGATCACGTTGGGGATGCCCGGATACTTGAAATTCGTAGTCATGGTGATGTGCCCGACAAGAAGGAAAGCCAAACGCGCGCAGCAGCCAAAGGACCACGCGAACGCAACAATACTTTTGGAAATAAGCCCCACATTGCGGGGCGATGGCGGCTGGCAGGAAAACGCCGATGGCCGGCAACCAGGACGGTATCGGCCGCTTTACACCTGCAAAGCGTTTTCTGCTCGGAACAAGGGAAATCTTCAGTGGCGCCCGACGATGGCGAAACCGGCATGGATGGCACGATACCGGTCAAAAGATTCCTGCCCGGCCCGGCGGCGCGTCTCGTGTCTTCGAGACACCGCGTACCCCGGATACCGCGGAATTCTTCATTTCGACGGCACACAAACCAAACCATTGGAGGGTTCTCTCGACCCCTCACGTAAAAAGGCTTGCCGCATGGGAAGCTGCGGACTCCACTTTCACCATGAACGAATGCATTCCCCTATTTCTATATCTGTCGCGTTACTGAATACGGGTTTCCCCTCGATTATAGGAAAGAAACGCATGGCCCGTCTCTTGGTTCTTCACGGCTGCACTACCACGACAGAGGCAGTTCGACAGCGTGTGCCTGGAACGCTGGGAGTGGTCTATTTTTCGTCACCACCCGTAGTCGCTGCCGAATTCAGTGCCATGTTCTGCGGTTTGAGCGGTTTTGAATGGCACGACTGAGATGTCTCGCCGCTTGCACCCCCCCGGCAACTGCCCTAGTATCGCCCGAGCCCGGCCTGTGCCGGGCGGAAAAGCATCCCCAGGTGCCCTCCAACCAAAAGCGGAGGGAGAATCGGGAAAGTGGTGCAAATCCACTATGTGCCCAACGCTGTAAGGAGGACGGACACGCACAAGGCCACTGGCCGGGGCGGCAGCCCCGCTGGGAAGGCGCGTGTGCCGGGGGAATCCAAGTCAGAAGACCGGCCCGGGGAGTGTCATCGGCTGCATGGTCAGGCAGCCGGAGTCGTCCATTGAAGGGGACTGAAATGGAAACCCGAGCCGATATGGCAAAGCACGCACTTTCCGACGACGCCCGTCAGGCCGTCTATCAAACCATCTTCTCCCGCCGCGATGTGCGCGGCCAGTTTCTACCCGACCCGGTGCCGGATGCGGTGCTGAGCCGTGTGCTCATGGCGGCGCACCATGCTCCGTCCGTCGGATTCATGCAGCCGTGGAATTTCCTGGTTGTACGCTCGCAAGAGGTCAAGCGCAGGGTTCACGATGCGTTTCGGGTGGCAAATGCCGAGGCCGCCGAGCTTTTCGAGGGGGAGCGCAAGGAGATCTACAGCCGCCTCAAGCTGGAAGGGATCATGGAATCCCCGGTGAATCTCTGTATCACCTGCGATCGCCAGCGGACAGGGCCAGTGGTGGTGGGGCGGACCCACATCAAGACCATGGACCTCTACAGCAGTGTCTGCGCGGTACAGAACCTGTGGCTCGCCGCCCGGGCCGAAGGCCTGGGTGTGGGTTGGGTCAGCATTTTCAACCAGGCGGCTCTGCGGGAGGCTCTGGGCATTCCCGAGAGCATCACCCCCGTGGCCTACCTGTGCCTTGGCTACGTGAGCCACTTTTTCGACAAGCCCGAACTGGAAGCTGCGGGCTGGCTCCCCCGCCAACCCATCGAGCAAGTTGTTTTCCATGACCAGTGGGGGCTACAGGACGAGGCGGAGGCGAATCTGACGGCCGCCCTGCGGGCGCTGCAGGCCGATGTCCAGGAACGAGGCATCTTTCCGCGGTGATCGTTCCCGCTCTCCCTTTCACCATGCCGGAGGGTCTGTACCTTCCGGCATGCGTATTGGCAGGCGTGTTTCTCGATCGCGTTCTTGGCGAGCCGCGTCGTGGACACCCGTTGGTGGGTTTTGGGCTGCTGGCGAATGCCCTGGAGCGCGCCCTCAACCGGCGGCGTCTGGCTGCTGGTCTCCTGGCCTGGTTGCTGGCCGTGCTGCCTTTCGTTGCCCTGGCGGTATGGCTGCGTAGCCAGCTGCCGGTGCTTACGGATATCGTCCTCCTGTACTTTGCGCTGGGGGCCCGTAGCCTGGCCACCCATGCCGGGGCCATCGTCGAACCGCTCCTGGCGGGGAATATGCCGGAGGCGCGGCGGCGGGTCGGCTGGATCGTTTCGCGCCAGACCGATCAACTCGATGAGGCTGGCGTTGCCCGCGCCGGTGTCGAGTCCATACTCGAAAATGGCAACGATGCCATATTCGGTGCGCTTTTCTGGTTCGCCCTTCTGGGCGGCCCCGGCGCCCTGCTATTCCGCCTTGCCAACACGCTGGACGCCATGTGGGGCTACCGTACCGAGCGTTTCAATCTGTTCGGCCGTCCTGCCGCCCGTATCGATGACGCGCTCAACTACCTCCCGGCCCGTTTGACCGCCCTGACCTATGCGTTGCTGGGGCACAGCAGAACGGCGTTGGCCTGTTGGCGGCGTCAGGCGCCGACGTGGGATAGCCCCAACGCCGGCCCTGTCATGGCGGCCGGCGCGGGCAGTCTGGGTATCGTGCTGGGCGGTACCGCCACTTACCAGGGGCACGAGGAAATCCGCCCTCCCTTGGGACAGGGCCGTTCTCCCCGGGCGGACGATCTCCTGCGGGCCATGGTATTGGTGAAGCGCGGCATGTGGCTATGGCTGGCGGTCTTCCTGCTGTTGGGGGCCATCCATGCTTGAACACGGCGGATGTCTGAGACTGGCGGCAGCCGTCTACGGTATCCCGCTGGCTGATTGGCTGGACCTATCCACGGGCATCAATCCACACCGGTGGCCTGTTCCAGCAGTGCCGGCAGAGGCTTGGCACCGTTTGCCGGAAGACGACGACGGGTTGGAATCGGCGGCGGCGGTCTATTACGGCAATACGGATCTTCTCCCGGTTGCAGGTTCGCAGGCAGCCATCCAATTGCTCCCCAAGCTGTTTTCGCCTGCCAGACTGGCCTGTGTTTCTCCACTTTATGCGGAGCATGCGCATGCTTGGCGCGGTAGTGGGCACGCGATTGAATCGCTGCCGGGAACGCTCGAGGGTGCAGGGCGAGCCTCGCATGCCCTGCTGTGTAATCCGAACAACCCGACAGCGCAATTCCACCGACCCGAAGCGGTATTGGAGACGGCACACGAGCTGCGAAAGCATGGCGGGTGGCTGGTGTTGGATGAGGCTTTCATCGATGCCACGCCGGAGTACAGCCTCACCCCTCTGGCGGGGACATCTGTTGCCCCGAACCTGATCGTGCTTCGGTCTCTCGGCAAGTTTTTTGGCCTCGCCGGCGCGCGGGTCGGCTTTGTCTTTGCAGATGTGGCACTGCGTCAACGCCTGGCGGAAAGTCTGGGGCCATGGACTGTGGCTGGCCCCTCCCGGGCGGCAGCCCGCTTGGCGTTGCAAGACAAGGCATGGCAGGGCGCCATGCGGCAGCGGCTTGCGATAGAAAGCCGCTGCCTGCATAGTCTTCTCCAGCCCTTGGGCGAGGTTGCCAGTACATCGCTGTTTGCCTCTGTCCGCACACCCCATAGCAGCACCATTCACCACTGGCTGGCACGTCACGGCATTCTGACGCGCGATATCCCCGAGCACGATCTGCTGCGCTTCGGCCTGCCCGGCAGTGAACCCGATTGGCAGCGTGTGATCGCCGCCCTCGAAAATTGCCCTTTCTCAGGAGCCTGATCATGGGCGCAATCTTGACAGGAGACGCCAGTGGTCGCGCATGAAGAACGTACGCAGAAAAAGAAAACAGTGACAGACGGCAGAATTGCCGCCGGAAGGCGAGGGGGCGGGATGTGAATACCCGGTTTCCCGTTTTCGCACGCCGCGAGCTGATTCTCGGTGGTCAGAAGAGCGGCAAGTCGCGCCGTGCCGAGCAACTCGCGGCCGAGTGGCTGGCAGCGGATGCGGCACACCGTGCAGTGCTCGTGGCGACCGGGCAGGCGTATGACGCGGAGATGAGCCTGCGTATCATGCGGCATCAGCGCGAGCGCTCGGAGCGGGCGCCAGGATTGCGCACCGTCGAAGAGCCCTTGGCGGTTGGCCGCGCGATCGCCACGCACAGTACGGCGCAAACATTGGTGCTGGTCGACTGCCTGACACTATGGCTCACCAATCGGCTCATGCCGGCGATGCCATCCGATATGGCTGCCGATCCGCAAGGACGCTTTGTTTCCGAGTTCTTTGCCGCGCTGCATGATGCGTCTGGGCCGGTGGTGCTCGTCAGCAATGAGATCGGCCTGGGCGTGATTCCGCTTGGCGCCGAGGTACGAGCCTTTGTCGACGAACTCGGCGGCTTGAACCGGCGTGTCGCGGCCTTGTGCGACCGGGTGGTCCTGATGGCGGCCGGTTTGCCCCTGATCCTGAAGGAGCCCAGAGGGTGAGTCGTCCGCGGTAGCGGCATTTTTCAATCATTTGGCTGATTTTCTACTGGTGCCATGAATATCCAATTACCCGAAGTGCCTGACATCGGCAATGCCGCGCTCGATACCCGTCTGCAGTACCTGATCGACAACAAGACCAAGCCGCTTGGTTCGCTGGGCCGGCTGGAGTCGCTTGGCCTGCGCATCGGCCAGATCCTGAACACCGAATCTCCACGATTGCATGCGCCGCAGATGCTGGTGTGCGCGGGTGACCATGGTCTGGCCGCACAGGGCGTGTCCGCCTATCCCGGCGATGTGACCTGGCAGATGGTGCAGAACTTCCTTTCTGGCGGCGCCGCGGTGAGCGTGCTCGCGCGGCAGCATGGCTTGGCGCTGACGGTGGCCGATTGCGGCGTGCGACACGATTTTCAGCCGCACCCTGGGCTGGTGCGGTGCAGGATCGCGCCCGGTACGGCGGATGCCTCGGCCGGGCCGGCAATGTCCGAAGCACAATGCGCGCAGGCCATCGCCAATGGCCGCGAGATCGTGCGCACATTGCCGGGCAACGTTCTGTTGCTCGGCGAAATGGGTATCGGCAACACATCGGCGGCGTCTTTGCTGACGGCGAAGCTTACTGGCGCGGCGCTCGATATCTGTGTCGGCTCCGGTACCGGACTCGATGCCGCAGGCGTGGCACGCAAGCGCGCTGTGCTGGCCCAGGTGTACGGCTTGCATGCGCACGCAGACACACCTGTGGCAGCACTTGCGGCATTCGGTGGTTTCGAAATCGCCACGCTGGTTGGCGCGGTGCTGCAGGCGGCGCAGGAAAGGCGTGTGATCGTGATCGACGGCTTCATCACCACGGCCGCGGTGCTGGTGGCGCAGGCGCTGAAGCCCTGCGTAGTGCAGCGTTGCGTGGCGGCGCACGCTTCGGCCGAACCAGGACATGCGCTCGCATTGGCGCACTTGGACCTGGAACCGCTGCTACGGCTCGATCTGCGTTTGGGGGAAGGATCGGGCGCCGCGCTCGCTTGGCCGCTGATCGAGTCGGCCTGTCGCATCCTGCGCGAGATGGCGAGTTTCGAGTCAGCCAGCGTTTCACGTAGCGACGAAGAAACAATCGGCGCCACGCAATGAATGGTCTGCGTCATTTCCTGCTGGCGCTGCAATTTTTTACGCGTATCCCGGTGACTGGGGCACTGGCGAACTGGGTCGGCTACAGCCCGGCCATGTTGCGCGAAAGTGCGGGGCATTTCCCTGGCGTGGGATGGGTCGTCGGCGCGGTTGGCGCGCTGGTCTTCGGCCTTGCGCTGAAACTGTTGCCGGGCCAGGCCGGTATTTTCGCGGCGGCGCTGCTGTGCGTCATCGCAACGGTGTATTTGACCGGCGCCTTCCACGAAGACGGCCTTGCCGATGTGGCCGACGGTCTCGGTGGTGGGCGCGAACGCGAGCGCACGCTGGAGATCATGCGCGACTCGCGCATCGGTGCGTTTGGCGCGATTGCGCTGGTGCTCGCGCTGGGATTGAAGGTGGCGCTGCTCGCGGTGCTGGCCGAAAGGAACGAGTGGGGCAGCGCCTGTCTGGCTGTATTGAGCGCTCATGTGCTCTCGCGCACGGCGCCGTTGTTTGTGATGCGCAGCTTGCCCTATGCGGCTGGTGAAGCTGGTAAATCGAAACCGTTGGCTGACGCGGTCAGCGGTGCGTCGTTCGTGATCGGGTTGTGCTGGGCGATGCCGGCGCTGGTTTTGGTGGCGTGGACACAGGGCCTGACTGCTTTGCTGAGCGTTTGTGCGCTCGTGGCCTGCGTAACCGCTTGGGCTGGTTGGCGCTTTGCGCGGCGCTTGCAAGGCTTTACCGGCGATTGCCTCGGCGCGGTGCAGCAACTGAGCGAACTGGCGGTGTATCTGGCGTTGGCGGCGCAATGGTGATGTCGTGAGGCTATGGCTGCTGCGCCATGCGCCGGTCCAGGCCGAGGAGGGCTTGTGCTATGGCCGCAGCGACTTGCCTGCCGAGCCGCAAGCCACCCGAGCAATCGCCCGGCGGGTGGTTGCCCAATTGCCACTGGGCCTGGTGCTACGGACTTCACCGCTGTGCCGTTGCGCCGAGTTGGCCGAAGCTGTTCATGCCCTGCAGGGTGGAGATGTGCCGTGCCGCGACGCACGTATTGCCGAGATGGATTTCGGCGCCTGGGAAGGGCGGGCGTGGAGCGATATCGCACGCCTGGAATTCGATGCGTGGATGCAGGACTTTGCTGACATTCCCGCAGGTGGCAGTGGCGAAAGCGTGCGTGGGTTCATGGCGCGGGTGGCATTGGCCTACGATGACTGGTGCGCAGGCGGACGGGATGCGCTGTGGGTGACGCATGCGGGCGTGATCCGTGCTGTCGGGCTTGTGCATGCCGGGGTACGTGATATTGCCTCAGCCGGCCAGTGGCCGACGGAGGCGATTGCATTCGGCGAACTGGTTTCGTTTGAAGTGCAATCCCAGGAAGCGGCCAGTCTATTTCCGAAGAAGGAATAACACATAACAGGAAAGCTCCTCGGTATTTGCCTGGCATGGCCAAGGGCGCGCGTGCCAAGGCTGCCATTGACTGAATGCTGGCACCGCCTGAGCTAGCGATAAAAGGCCGATGGCGATACGCCGAAGTGGCGCCGGAACATCGCGGAAAACGCGCTCTGGCTCGAATATCCGCAATTGAAGGCAACCTCGATGCCCTTTTTCCCCTCTGCAATTTCCCTGAGTGCCGATACAAGCCTGGCCTGTTCTCGCCACTGGGAGAACGTCATTCCGGTTTCCTGGGAAAAGAGACGGTGAAGTGTCCGTTCCCCCATGCCCAACGTTGCGGCCCACTCGGTCGCATTCAACCGGTTGGAGGGGCACTCCATCAGCGATTGGCACATCGACTTGAGCCGGGAATCGCTGGGCATCGGCAGGTGCAGGGGAACCGTATTCGAAATCCTGAGTTCGTCGATGAGCAAACGAACGAGCCATTCGTCCCTGGCCTCAGGCTCACGAGTCAGCGGGATTCGAGCTGCCTCCACCAATAGCTCTCTCAAAAGCGGCGAAACGTTGATGACGCACGTTTGCTCGGGAAGGTTCTGGATCACGGTCGCATCGATGTAGGCGGTTCGCATCTCCACATCGCCGGACATGGTGACGCTGTGGCGCAGCCCGGCAACCATCCACAGCGCGCGATTCGGGGGGACCACCCAGGACCCCGCTTCCGAATGGACGATCATCACGCCCTTGATGGCGTAGAGGAGCTGTCCCCTGGGGTGCGAGTGCCATCCCGTCGAAGTACCGGCGAGCCGCGTGTTCTCCATGGCAACCAGCGGTCGCGGGAGATTGTGGAAGTCCTGGTGCTTGTTTGTCGCTTGATCCGGCATGGCAGGAACTCTACATCTTTCGGCAGATTGGCGCGATACGGCCCCCGGCCGATCTCCCTAAACTTGGTGACTCTTGGGAAGGCGGGCCCCTCGTGGCCAGGCCTTCCCAAGTTTGCTTTCCCGGTAAGGGGAAGGCCCAGGCCACTCCGCAACCCTTGATTCAATGTACAAGCTCATGCCGACCGAAACAGCAGTCCTCGACACGACGAGCGTTCCTTCCCCGGCTCCTGCCACTGGGGAAAAGAAAGGCACGTTCTTTGTTCACATCGTTGGGGCGGCCGCGTTCGCGCATCTGCTGAACGACTTGATCCAGGCGATGCTGCCTGCCATCTATCCGATGCTGAAGACGCAGTTTTCGCTCAGCTTCAGCGAGATTGGCATGATTGCGCTGACCTACCAGGTAACAGCCTCCCTGCTGCAGCCGTGGATCGGTCTCTACACCGACAAGCATCCCAAGCCCTACCTGCTCCCCTCCGGGATGATCGTGACCTTGCTGGGCATCTCGCTTCTGGCGACAGCAGGCAGCTATCCCATGCTGCTGGCGGCCGCGGCGGTTGTCGGTATCGGTTCCGCAACCTTCCATCCCGAGGCATCGCGGGTCGCCCGGATGGCGTCTGGCGGTCGGTTCGGTACCGCTCAATCCACGTTTCAGGTGGGGGGCAATACCGGCTCCGCGATTGGCCCGCTACTTACCGCGATCATCATCGTTCCGCATGGGCAGTCCGCAATAGCCTGGTTCATGTTGGTGGCGTTGGTCGCCATTGCCGTCTTGTTCCGCCTCACCGGATGGACGCTCACGCATGGACACGCCCAGTTGAAGGGGCTGGCGCTCAACCAGAAGGAAGGGCTCGATCGCTCCGGCGTCATTCGGGCCGTAATAGTCATCTGTGTCCTGATGTTTGCGAAGTTCGTCTATATCGCGTCCTTCACCAACTATTTCACCTTTTACCTGATGCAACGATTCGGGCTCGATGTCCAGCAAAGCCAGATTTTCCTGTTCATTTTTCTGGCGTTCGTGGCCATCGGCACCTTTGCTGGCGGCCCGGTAGGTGATCGCATCGGTCGAAAGGCCGTCATCTGGATTTCGTTTCTTGGGGTCGTCCCGTTTGCCCTGGCGCTGCCGTACGCGAACCTGGTCTGGACAGCCATTCTCGCCAGCACGGTCGGCCTGGTGATGTCCTCGGCATTTGCGGCGCTCGTGGTCTACGCTCAGGAGGCGGTGCCGGGCCGCGTTGGCCTGGTTTCAGGATTGATGTTCGGGCTGATGTTCGGTATTGGCGGTATTGGCGCTGCCGGATTGGGACAGCTTGCCGACGAATACGGAATCGTCTGGGTCTACAGCGCGACTTCGTTCCTGCCGCTTCTCGGATTGGCGACCGCTTTCCTCCCGAATACCCGCAAGCCAATGCAGCGACGCTGAAATCCATATCACCTTCAAGACACTGGTGAGGCCATGCGCAGTGGCCGAAAGTCATCAAGTGGAGTGGCCCGCTTTCGGTTTGAAGCCAGCCGTGTTTTCTCCTTTCTGAAATCACGCCATCCTCCTATAATCGTGCGGATCGTCATTGGGGAGTAACCACCCTCGCTCCCTCGCAACCGGGCAACGGTTGCGGCTTTGGAGGAATCCACGTCAACAGACTTGAAGCCTTGGCTTCATGGCGTGGATGGCCCGATATCTTCAGGTATCGGCAGCCCGGTGAGACCTTTGGCCACGACGCGCTTACCTTTGCTGGGCGAGCTCGCGTTGTTGAGCCAATGGTTTTCTGCTCGCCCGGCTTGAAAAAACATGCTTACAGCCTTGTTGTTCCTGCTTTCGGCGGGCGTGATCTATCTTGCCTGCGAATACTTCGTCAACGGCGTCGAATGGCTCGGCCGGAAACTCGACCTGGGTGCCACCGCCACCGGTACCGTTCTGGCCGCCTTCGGTACGGCGCTACCGGAAAGCGCGGTGACTTTCGTCGCCGTGATCCTCGGAAACTCGCCCGAGCAGAAAGACGTCGGTGTCGGCGCGGCGTTGGGCGGCCCCCTGGTTCTCGCCACGGTCGCTTATGCCGTGGTGGGTGTGGCGCTATGGATGAACCGCCACCATCTGCGGCGCACCGACAACGTGGTGCGCGTGGAGTATGGCCGTCTGGCGCGGGATCAGTCGTGGTTCCTCGCCATCTTCGTGGTGAAGTGCGCGCTGGGCCTGGTCGCGTTTGCGTTCAAGCCCTGGCTGGGGGTGCTCTTCCTTGCCGCCTATGGCGTGTATGTGTGGCACGAACTGAGAACCTCGGATACCGCCCCCGAGGAAGAAGAGCTCGAGCCGCTGAAACTCCAACCCAGGGCGGAAAGCCCCTCGCTGTGGTGGGTGGCGGTGCAGACGGTGTTGGCGCTGATCGTCATCGCGTTTGCGTCGCACGTCTTCGTCAATCAGCTCGAAGCCATCGGTACGGCGTTGCAGTTATCGCCACATCTGATAGCACTGGTGCTGAGCCCGGTGGCGACCGAACTGCCGGAAACCATGAATGCGCTGATCTGGGTGCGTCAGGGCAAGGAGCGGCTCGCCCTGGCCAACATCTCGGGCGCGATGATGATCCAGGCCACGATTCCCAGCGCAATCGCCCTGTTCGGCACGCCCTGGCTGTTCGATGCGCCATTGATGGTGGCAGGGGTACTCACCGGCGTTGCCATCGTTTACCTGTGGTGGCTGTTTCGGCGCGGGCGCGTGGATTTCCGCTGGCTGGTACCGGTGAGCCTGTTCTACGGGGTGTTCGCCGGCTACGTTGCGTGGTACTACGCTCACCATCTATAAGCTTGGTCAAGGAACCGATGGGTGGGCATCGAATGGCCGGGCATCGGATTTGCGGTGCTGGCGGGTATTTTGCCGTGCCGCCGCTGGGAATATCGATAGACAATGCCTTGGCGTAGGACTTCGACCACCTTCTGCAAACAATTCATTTTTTCGTCAATCGGGCTGCAAAGCGTCGGCAAACGAGTGGTATCGGCGTTCCACGGGGCATTCGGCCAGATTGCATGCTCGTTCGTCGCAAAGACGGCAATTGTGTTCTCCGCTCGCGGCATCCACCGTCAACGCATGCAGCAGTTTTTTCGCAATCGAATGCAGCGCCGCCTGTTCGGTCCTTGAAAGCTCGCCAACCAGGTGGCTGAGTACATGCTGTCTTGTCGCGAGAATGCTTTCCGCCTTCCGTAGACCATCGGCGGTCAGACTCACCAGGACCGTGCGCTTGTCCTTGCCGATGCTGCGAAGTACCCAGCCTGTTCGTTCCAGACGGTCAATCAGGCGCACGGTGGAAGAGTGGGCGAGCCTCAACTGCCTTCCGAGCTTGTCGGTGCGCAGGGTTCCCCAGTGCTGGAGGAGTACCAGGGCAAACGTATCCGATCCGTAGGCGCCTTCCGCGCTCTCGATGCCGTGCGCTACCGCGTCGGTAATCGATAGAGCCAGTGCGCCGAGGAGGTTTTCGGTTTGTTTCACATTCATGAGCTTCTCTTTCTTTTGTATGTGTGAATCATGCATATAATTTACTTCTAATCCATCTGTTTCGATAGCGCAGCGCGGCCTGCCAATCATTGGCCGCCGCGCTTGGCGCACGACTCGCCGTTGTTCGAATATCGATCCAGCCGTGGGAAAAATGGAGTGAAGCATGCGCACACTGCCAGTGATCCACCCTCGTGGGAACACGACGCTTTTCGCGGTCATGGCGATGATTGGCTCTGCGGCGTGTTGGGGAGGGGCGACTGTCATGAGCCGGAATCTGCTTGAGAACTTCTCGGCTCCTGCCTTGCTGGTCGTGCAGTTGGTGGCGAGCGTCGTGATGCTGCTGCTGATGTCGATTCCGCATCATCCGTGGAAATACATATCGCCGGCGCTCGGCAAAGCGTCCCTGACCGGTGTTCTTGAGCCGGGCCTGACCTACAGCATCGGTCTGTGGGGATTGAGCCTGACATCGGCCGGCAGCGCCGCGATCATCGGTTCCACCGAGCCGATCTTCATCGTGCTTCTCGCATGGCTTTTTCTGCGCCATAGGCCATCGAGAAAACTGTCGTTGTGCATCCTGATTGCCGTCGTGGGTCTGATGCTTGTTTCCTGTGACGCGATATCGGCCGATGAAAGCAAGAGCCTTGCTGGCGACATGCTGATCGTCCTGTCCACCGCGTTTGCCGCCAGCTACGTGGTCTTTTCCTCGAAACTGGCGGGTGGTTTTCCCGCTGCGGTACTGGCGAGCGGCCAGCAAATCGTCGGATTGCTGTGCGCCCTGCTGATCTACGCCGGCGCCAGGATTTCGGGTGCGGTCTCCAACGAATTTGCCGGGCTTGGCTTTGGGTACCTTGCCTATGCCGCCGCTTCCGGCATCGTGCAATATGCCTTGGCGTTCTGGCTGTACTTGATAGGGTTGAAATATCTGAGCGCCAGCACCGCTGGCTTGTGGTTGACCCTTGTCCCTGTTTTTGGGGTCGCGGGTGCTTATTTCTGGCTCGGCGAAGTACCGACGCCGCTGATGCTGTTCGGCATGATCTTGATTGTCGCGGGCGTGACGATGGGACGCTTGGAGAGATAGCGTCACCGAATCGCAGGAAGGTGGCCTTTTGAAGCGTGTTGGCGCAATGGCGCAGGTGGTGGGCATGCCGGCAAAATCAATGGAGCCGACGAACGGATGACAGAAAGGAGTGGCCATGAAAACGCGTCGATCTGGAAAATCCGGGCCGGAAGTCTCGGTTATTGGTCTTGGCTGCGTGGGTTTGAGTTATAACGACCACGGCCACGTGGGCAGCCGGGATTCGAGCGCAATACAATGGCATGTAGGGAGAACGGTGATTGAGCGTCGTCGCAAGCAAACGAAAGATCCGGTATTGGCTGGCCATCACGGCTCTTCTCGCTAGCGTGGTCGCCATGACCTTATGGCTGTCGTCGCCGGAGTTCGGCAATCTGCCCGAAGGGCAGCATCTGATCCGTATTCAGGCATCGCCGAACTACCGGGACGGCGAATTCCGCAACCAGGTTCCGACCACCATGCTGTCCGGCAAACGCAGTCGCTGGGCGTCGATGTATGACCATTTTTTCGGCGATCACCCACGGCTGAGGCCGACACAGGCATTGCCGATGGTCGAAACCGACCTGAACCGGCTCGACAGGAACCAGGATGCCATCGTCTGGCTCGGGCACTCGTCCTATTACCTGCAACTGGCCGGCAAACGCATCCTGATCGACCCGGTGTTCAGCAGCAACGCCGCACCCCTGGCATTTCTCAACCGGGCTTTTGGCGGGAACTATCCCTACAACGCCGCCGCGATGCCCGATATCGATTACCTGGTCATCTCGCACGACCACTGGGACCATCTGGACTACCCGACGCTGACCGCGATGCGCTCGAGAATCGGCACCATCATCAGTCCGCTCGGCGTCGGTGCGCATCTGGCCCGTTGGGGATTCGACTCGGAAAGAATCCACGAAGCCGACTGGTACGACACGCTGGTACTGGAGCCAGGGCTGACAGTACACGTCCTGCCGGCACGGCACTTTTCCGGTCGTCTCATTCGCGGCAATCGAACCTTGTGGGCCGGTTTCATGTTCGAGACAACGCAACACAAGATCTTTTACAGCGGCGACAGCGGCTACGGCCCGCACTTTGCCGAAATCGGCCAAAAATTCGGCGCCATCGACCTGGCGATCATGGACAACGGCCAGTACGACCCCGACTGGTCACAAATCCACATGATGCCGGAGGAGGCGGTCCAGGGCGCGCTGGACCTGCGCGCCGCGTCGCTGCTGCCTGCTCATTCAGGCCGTTTCGCCATGGCCAACCACACCTGGGACGATCCTTACCGGCGCATTGCCGCCGCCAGCCAGGGCAAACCGTTCAGATTGCTGACTCCCACAATCGGCGAAGTAGTGCGCATCGCAGACAGGCAGCAGGCTTTCACGCCGTGGTGGGAACTGCCGGGAATATAGGCCCGGCACACAGACTGACCGTACTCCGCTCTTTATCTGGTCAACTGAGCGTTGATTCTCAGTTTTTCATCAAACCCTGTGTCTCGATGAAAGAAATGATTTCTTCCAGGCCCTGATTGTTTTTTAAGTTACTGAATACGAAAGGTTTGTCTGCACGCATCTTGCGGGCGTCGCGATCCATGACTTCCAGCGATGCTCCCACCATGGGGGCTAGATCGATTTTGTTGATGACGAGCAAGTCGCTTTTGGTAATGCCAGGGCCACCCTTGCGGGGAATTTTGTCACCAGCGGATACGTCTATGACATAAAGCGTCAAGTCCGACAATTCCGGTGAAAAAGTCGCGGCAAGGTTATCCCCACCCGACTCGACGAAAATGATTTCCAGTCCGGGAAAACGACGGTTGAGGCGGTCGATGGCTTCCAGATTGATGGAAGCGTCTTCGCGGATGGCGGTGTGTGGGCATCCCCCGGTTTCCACCCCCAGGATGCGTTCCGGGGCGAGGGCTTCGTTCCGCACCAGAAATTCGGCGTCTTCGGCTGTGTAGATGTCGTTGGTGACGACAGCGATGTTGTAACGGTCGCGTAGGGCACGACACAGGGCCAGTGTCAGTGCAGTTTTTCCCGAACCGACCGGGCCGCCTATGCCAATGCGCAGGGCCGTTTGCGAAGAAGGCGTCAATATATTCATATCGGGTTTTCAGAGAGGGTGTTGACCTGTCATGAGCGGAACAAGCGTGTGTACTGCGTTTCGTGCAGGCTGCTGGCTATTGCCAGTCCAGGCGTGAAGTTCTCCCAATCGTCTTCAGTGTGATCGATGGCCTGGTGTGCCAGAGTGGGTAAATCGGCCGCCAGTTGCAGCAGGATTTTTTGTCCCTGGGTTTGCCCCAGAGGGATGAGTTTGACGGCTGCCATGACCTGATTTTCCAGCCATGCCCATAGATAGGCCTGTGCAGCGTCGGCTTCGGATAGCTGCCAATGGCTGGCTGCGGCGGCCCAGGCAGTGGGGTAGGCCGTTTCATCCATGGCATGCAATGTGTTCCGGATGTATTCGGGTACGCCATCGAGATCCCGCAACAGCCGGGCCAGCGAATAACCCATTTGCAAGGTTTCGGCCCGCACCTCCGCGGTTTCGCGCAGGGCGATGAAGGTTTCGTTCAGCTTGGCAAGTTTTTCAGAATCCTTGCCGTTCCATGTCTTTAGCATGGAAGCCATCATGGGCACTTCGCAGCGTATCAGCGAAAAGCGCAGTGTATCGGCGATCCATTGCCGGGCCAGATCGGCACCTTCCGTGTCCGGTGGCTTGCACTCGATGACCTGCTCCAACCCCTGTGAATACGAAAAAGCACCGACAGGCAGGGCGGGACTGGCAAGGTGAAGCAGATGCGCTAGTCGACTGTCCATCGGTTATTTACTTCCCACCCATGACATGGATGCGGGCTTCTGTCGCTCCGCGTTCGCTGTGGTGATGTCCTGGTGCATAAGCACCTGCTTCGGGCTCGAATGGCGCCTGTATGGCACGTACTTTTGCCCCCAGGCCAACCAACATGTTTTCCAGCACATGGTCTGCCTGAATACGTAGCCAATGCCCCTGTCCGTCTGTGCCGATTTCAACGGCGACATGGCGGTTGCCCAGGTGGTAAGCCGCACGGGTCAGTTCAAGGGCATCGGAGCAGCGGGCTTCGAGCAATTGCTCGGGCGCGGCGACGACTTCTATGATGTGTTCTTCCTGGCTCTGCAGCTTGTTTCCACCGCGCAGGATCGTGCCGCGTGGCAAAAATATGCCGACTTCCGTGCCACTGGCCAACCGTGTGCGCAGGCGGCTTTTCGTGCGCGCATCGAAATTCAGTACCAGTTTGTCGATAGCGGGCAGATCGCCGTGGTAGGTTTTTTCGATCAATAGCATGATGGCTTGTCAGAACAGGAAATAGCGCTGTGCCAGCGGCAGCTCGCTGGCTGGTTCGCAGACGAGCAACTGGCCATCCGCACGAACTTCATAGGTTTCAGGATCGACTTGCAGATCGGGAGCGTAATCGTTATGGATCATGTGCTGCTTGGTGATGCTGCGGGTATTGCGAATGGCTTCCAGCGGTTTGTGCAGACGGAGTTCCCTGAGCGATGGGTTTTCGAGGGCGGCCTGTGATACGAAGGTGACCGAAGTGCTGAGTGCTCTACCCAAGGCGCCGAACATGGGGCGGTAGTGCACGGGTTGCGGTGTGGGGATGGAGCCGTTGATATCGCCCATTGCTGCGCAGGCGATCATGCCGCCTTTTACGATAAGGCTGGGTTTGACGCCAAAGAACGCCGGCTTCCATAGCACGAGGTCGGCCAGCTTGCCGGGTTCGATGGAGCCGACAAGATGTGATATGCCATGAGTAATGGCCGGGTTGATGGTGTATTTTGCGATATAGCGCTTGGCGCGCATATTGTCGTGATGGGCGGAATCACCATCCAATGCGCCGCGTTGCAGTTTCATCTTGTGCGCGGTTTGCCAGCAGCGGAGAATGACTTCTCCGACGCGTCCCATCGCCTGCGAGTCGCTGGAATACATGCTGATGGCGCCCAGGTCGTGCAGGATGTCTTCGGCTGCGATGGTTTCGCGACGAATGCGTGACTCGGCAAAGGCGATGTCTTCGGCAATCGCGGCGTCCAGATGATGGCAAACCATCAGCATGTCCAGGTGCTCGTCCAGCGTGTTGATGGTGTAGGGTCGTGTCGGGTTGGTGGAAGAAGGCAGGACATTGCCGTGTCCGACGACTCGAAGAATGTCCGGCGCGTGACCGCCGCCAGCACCTTCGGTATGAAAACTGTGAATGGTGCGGTTTTTGAAAGCGGCAATGGTGGTTTCGACAAAGCCGCTTTCATTCAGCGTGTCGGTGTGAATGGCAACCTGCACGTCGTGTTCATCGGCAACCGACAGGCAGTTGTCGATGGCGGCAGGTGTGCTGCCCCAGTCTTCATGCAATTTCAGGCCAATCGCACCAGCCTCGATCTGCTCACGCAATGGCGTGGGTTGGCTGACATTGCCTTTGCCGAGAAAACCCAGGTTCATGGGCAATGCTTCGGCTGCTTCCAGCATTCGATGGATATGCCATGGCCCGGGAGTGCAGGTGGTGGCCAACGTGCCGGTTGCGGGGCCTGTGCCGCCGCCAATCATCGTGGTGATGCCGCTGGCAAGTGCTTCTTCGATCTGCTGTGGACAGATGAAGTGAATATGGCTGTCGATGCCGCCAGCGGTAACGATCATGCCTTCGGCAGCGATGATTTCCGTACCTGCACCGATCGGGATGGTGACGCCTGGTTGCACGTCAGGATTGCCTGCTTTGCCGATACCCTGGATGCGCCCATTCTTCAGGCCGATGTCGGCTTTGACGATGCCCCAGTGATCGAGGATCAATGCATTGGTAATCACCGTGTCGGCCACGTCCGCGCTGCATCGCTGGCTTTGCCCCATGCCGTCGCGAATGACTTTGCCGCCGCCGAACTTCACTTCTTCACCGTAGATCGTATGGTCGTGTTCGACTTCGATGAACAGATCGGTATCTGCCAGTCGAACGCGGTCGTCTGTGGTGGGACCAAACATTTCGGCATAGGCGCAACGCGCTATTTTCGTCATGTCCATGTATTCCTAAAGCGTGCCCTGTACCTGGCCTTGAAAACCGAATACCCTGCGCTCCCCTGCATAATCGACCAGTTCGACAGTACGGCTTTGTCCTGGCTCAAAACGGACGGCCGTACCGGCGGCAATATTCAGCCGCATGCCTCGCGCCGCTGCGCGGTCGAATGACAGCGCAGAGTTGGTTTCCGCAAAGTGGTAATGAGAGCCGACCTGAATCGGGCGGTCGCCAGTGTTGATGACGACCAGTGTTTGCGTGCGACGACCACTGTTGAGTTCGATTTCTTCGCCATTGGTAAGAATTTCGCCAGGGTGCATGGTGGGTTCTCCTAGAGTGCGGTGCTCAGCAGGCCAATGCCCAGCATGGAAACGGAGATTCCGATCAGGCGCGACCACGATGTGCTTGTGCGCAGCAAGAATATGCCGATGGCCAGCCCGACGATATGCAGGAGTATTGTGCCGGCGACCATGCCCGCCAGCGCGCCGCCAATGCTTTGTGCATGAGACAGCTCGACGCCATGCGCCATGCCATGAAAGAGCGCGAATACGCCAATCAGAGAACTTCCCGCCATGGTCGGCAACGATGTGCGGGTGGCGAGCAGCAGGCCGCTGATCAGCACGGAGACGGCAATCATGGATTCGACGTATATGGATTGGATTCCATTGGCGCCCAACAGAGCGCCTGCGAGCAACAGTGCTGCGAACGACAGGGGAGCGGCCCAGATGCGGCGCGCAGTCATCGCGCTCCAGATGCCGATGGCTATCATGGCTGTCAGGTGATCCATCCCTGTAAATGGATGGAGAAATCCTTGGGCCATGCCGTCCAGGTGATGTATGCCCGTGTCGCTTCCTGTATGCGCGAATGCGGCACCGGACAGTGCTGCGAGTGTCGCAGCGGCAGTGATGGAGGAAAGTATCCGCATGATGTCGTCTTCTCAGAGAATGGGGTGGTGAACGGTGACAAGTTTGGTGCCGTCCGGGAACGTGGCTTCGACCTGGATATCTGGAATCATTTCGGCGATACCGTCCATGACATCGCTTCGTGCAAGCAGGGTGGTGCCGTAGCTCATGAGTTCGGCGACGCTTCGGCCGTCACGTGCTCCTTCCATGATGGCTGCCGAAATGTAGGCGACTGCTTCCGGATAGTTGAGCTTGAGCCCGCGCGCCTTGCGGCGTTCGGCCAGCAAAGCGGCGGTGAAGATCAGCAGCTTGTCTTTTTCGCGGGGTGTCAGTTCCATGATTTTTCAGCCGTATCAGGTTGCCCAGATGCGTAGCGGCTGAGCTTCGCGCTGCAGCCAGCATGGGCGGATGATTTGTCGCAGTTGAATGAAATGCTGGCGTATTGCTTCGCACGAGGAGGACAGGGTGCGTATCAGGGTGACGTCAGGCAATGCGGTGACAGCGCATGCGCCTTGAGTGAATTCGATTTTGCGCAGTGCTTTGAGCAGGTCCCTGCCAGGGGCAATGCCGGCAAGCCACATGGTGCCGTAGGTGGTATGCCCTTGTAATCCAGTGGGAGATTGCAGCAAGGGGTCGTTGCCCCGCAGGTGGCCGCGCTCGCTCCATACCAGTTTCCCTGCGCGGTAGAAGTCGATGCGTTGGGCGAGTTGCCCTTGTGTAAAGCGCTCACTGTGGGCGCTGCGTCCCAGGCAGGTGATATCCCATCCGAGCATGCGGGCGCTGGAATCCAGTTCCAGGCGCGTCTTCATCACGACCTGCGCTGAATCGAAGACAATATTTTCCTGCGGCAGCCATTCGACCACGCTGTCGGCCTGTGCATGCAAAGTCAGAGTCTGGCTGCTTTGCACGCCCTGGCTGCGATACCACTTGGTCGCGCCCGGTGTGCACAGTACAGCCTGGGCGGCTCGATGCAGATGCAGGTCGATGTATAGCTGATCGCCCGCCGCAATGCCGCCGGGCGGGTGCACGATGATTGCATGGCATGGATCGCTCCCTTCCGGGTAAAGCGGTTTTTGCACACGCAACGGGCCGGTATGCAACCGTTGCGTCAGTACAGTTCCCCGCTCACGCTGTTCAAACCCGAGTTTCAGATGTGCCTGCCATCCAGGTGAAATGGCGGCAGCAGTCCGGGAACCATCAGGGGAGGCATGGAGGTTGCTGTGCATTCTATTTTTGATGTTCAGGATTCATAAATAATATTGAAGGGATATGGTGAATTTGATTTGCATAATCAGATGCTGACCAATTGCCGGATGTTTTCGCTATCCATCTCTGTTCCGGGGCCGGCCTTGATGATTTCCCCGCGCGACATCACGGCATATCGATCTGCCAGTGAGCGGGCAAAGTCGTAATACTGTTCGACCAGCAGAATGGCCATTTCGCCACTTTGTGCGAGTTGCCGGATTGCGCGTTCGATGTCCTTGATGATCGAAGGCTGAATGCCCTCGGTGGGCTCATCGAGGATCAGCAGTTTGGGACGCATGGTCAGCGCACGGGCAATGGCAAGCTGCTGCTGTTGCCCGCCGGACAGATCGCCGCCACGGCGGGGGAGCATTTCCTTGAGCACCGGGAACATCTCGAAGATGTAGGACGGAATGCCGCGCCTTGCCGACCCATTGGCCAGACCCATCTGGATGTTTTCTTCCACCGTCAGGCGTGGGAATATTTCGCGGCCTTGCGGCACATAGGCGAGGCCCAGTGCGGCGCGTTTGTCTGGCGGCAGACGCGTGATGTCCTGTTCGCCCAGGCGGACGCTGCCGCTGCTGACAGGCTGCAGCCCCACGATGCACTTGAGCAGAGTGGTTTTTCCCACACCGTTGCGTCCCAGCAGCGTGGTGACGCAACCTTTTTCGAGGCCCAGGCTGATGCCTCGCAGCGTATGGCTGCTCCCGTAATATTGGTGCAGGGCGTCGATACGTAACATGCGCTGTACATCCTGTTGTTGAGGGGCTGCTGCCTTCGATTGCTGCGGGGCCGATATCTGGCTCATTCGAAGGTCGCTACTCGAACATTTCGTATCCAGACTCCAGAAAGATGGAGCAGGGGGGACTATCGTCCCAGGTAAACCTCGATCACTTTTTCGTCATGCTGCACTTCATCCAGCGAACCTTCCGCCAGCACGCTGCCTTCGTGTAGTACGGTGACTTTGCGCGAAATCTGGCGGATGAAATCCATGTCGTGTTCAACCACGATCAGCGTGTATTGACCGGCCAGCGACAGGAAGAGCTCACCGCTGCGTTCGGTCTCTTCATCGGTCATGCCAGCGGCCGGTTCATCGAGCAGCAGTAGCTGCGGCTCCTGCATCAGCAGCATGCCTATTTCCAGCCACTGTTTCTGCCCATGCGACAGATAGCCGGCCTGACGCCGGGCATGTTCCTCCAGGCCAACCGTTTCCAGCGTGCGCCCGATCAGTGTTTTCTGTGCGGAACCGAGCCGGGCATGCAGGCTGTGCCAGATGCTCTTGTCCATCTTCATCGCCAGTTCGAGGTTGTCGAACACGCTCAATTGTTCGAATACCGTCGGTTTCTGGAATTTGCGGCCAATGCCCGCATGGGCGATCTGTGCTTCGTTCAGGCGTGTGAGGTCGATGGTCTGGCCGAAAAAGGCGCTGCCGGAATCCGGTCTTGTCTTGCCGGTCATCACATCCATCATGGTGGTCTTGCCCGCGCCATTGGGGCCGATGATGCAGCGTAGTTCACCACGGTCTATCGTCAGCGTGAGTTTGTTGAGCGCGCGAAAGCCATCGAAGCTGACGGTAATGTCTTCCAGGTAAAGAATGGGGCCGTGCGTGGTGTCCAGTTGCGTACTGTCGATGAGGCGCTCCAGGCCGATGGGGCGTGCTTCACGGTTGTCGAAAGCGGCTGTTCTTTGCAGGCGTTCGAATTGCTCGATATTTTCGGCATTCATGATTGCGCTCCCTTGCGTTTGATGAGCCCCATCAAACCCTGTGGCAGATAAAGCGTGACGGCGATAAAAATCAGGCCGAGAAAGTACAACCAGTATTCGGGGAAGGCGACGGTAAACCAGCTCTTCATGCCATTGATCAGCCCCGCGCCCAGCAGCGGGCCGACCAGTGTGCCGCGCCCGCCGACAGCGACCCATATGGCGATCTCTATGGAATTGGCGGGCGACATTTCGCCGGGGTTGATGATGCCGACCTGCGGCACGAACAGCGCTCCGGCCAATGCGCAGATGACGGCCGACAGCGTCCAGATGAAGAGCTTGTAAGGCAATGGGTTGTAGCCGGAGAACATGACGCGAGATTCCGCATCGCGAATGGCGGTGAGCACGCGGCCAAATTTCGAGGTGACGATATGGCGTGCCCCCAACAGGCAAACGATGAGCAGCAGCGCAGTGATGGCAAACAGGGCGACACGGGTTTGTGGTGTCGTGATGGAAAAACCGAGTATGCGTTTGAAATCCGTAAAGCCGTTGTTGCCGCCAAAGCCCGTTTCGTTACGGAAGAACAGCAACATGGCAGCGAAAGTCAGCGCCTGGGTAATGATGGAGAAATACACGCCCTTGATGCGCGAGCGGAAGGCAAAGAAACCGAAGATGAATGCCAGCAGACCGGGTACGAGAACGATCAGCGTCAGGGCGTAGAGAAAATGTTCGGTGCCTTGCCAGTACCACGGCAACTCTTTCCAGTCGAGAAACACCATGAAGTCCGGCAGCGTGTTGTGAGCGTTGCCGTCCGTGCCGGCGGAACGCATCAGGTACATGCCCATTCCATAGCCGCCCAGCGCGAAAAACAAGCCGTGACCGAGGCTGAGAATGCCGGTGTAGCCCCACACCAGGTCCATTGCCAATGCGACGATGGCGTAGCACATGATCTTGCCGATCAATGTGACCCAGTAAGTGGATAGATGCAGTGCGTGATCTTCGGGCACAAGCAGGTTGAGCGCAGGCACGATGGCAAGCGTGAGCACCGCGAACGCCACCAGCCACCATGTGCCTTGCGAGCCTAGCAGGCGACGGCTGATCGATAGGGAGGGGGAATGGTGATCAGGCATCGGCAAAACGTCCTTTCAGTGCAAACAAGCCCTGGGGCCGCTTCTGGATGAACATGATGACGATGCAGAGGATGGCGATCTTCGCGAGCACCGCACCCGCCATGCCTTCGAGGAACTTGTTGAGAATGCCCAGGCCGAGCGCGGCATAGATCGTTCCGGCAATCTGGCCGACGCCGCCGAGCACGACAACCATGAAGGAATCGACGATATACCCTTGGCCCAGCTCGGGGCCGACGTTGCCGACCTGTGACAACGCGCAACCGGCCAGTCCGGCGATACCCGCACCCAGACCGAAGGTGAGCATGTCGACGCGCGGCGTGGCTACCCCCATGCAACGCGCCATGGCGCGATTCTGTGTAACGGCGCGAACGAACAGCCCCAGCCGCGTGCGCGAGAGAACGAGCACGATGGCTAGCACGACGAGTGCGGCAAAGGCGAGGATCGCCAGCCGGTTATAGGGCAATACGAGATTGGAGTAGATTTCGATACCGCCGGAGAGCCAGGAGGGGTTTTCGACGGCGACGTTTTGCGCGCCGAACAGGCTGCGCGTACATTGGATCAGGATCAGGCTGATTCCCCAGGTGGCAAGCAGGGTTTCCAGCGGGCGACCGTAGAGATGGCGGATGACGAGGCGTTCCATGACCATGCCGATCAGCGCCGAGGTACAGAAGGCAACGGGGATGGCGAACAGCGGATACCACTCGAACAGCCCCGGCAAATGATGCTGCACAAGGTTTTGCGTGACATAGGTGGCGTAGGCGCCTGTCATGATCAGCTCGCCATGCGCCATGTTGATGACGCCCATCAACCCATAAGTGATCGCCAGACCGAGCGCGGCGAGCAACAGGATGCTGGCGAGCGACAAGCCCGTGAAAAGTCCGCCAAGCGATTCTCCGCGCGACAGGCGGGCATCGATGTCATTGATGGAGCGTTGTGCGGCGGCGCGGATGTTTTCGTCCGGCTCTATGTATTGGTTGCCCTTTTTCTCCAGCAGTGCGAGCAGCAACTGTTTGTTGGCAGGGGCGCTGCTTTGACCCAGGGTGTCTATGGCGGCCAGCCGCGTAGCCGGATCATGGCTGTTGAGTTGTGACGTGGCACGCGTGTTTTCCAGCACCGAGCGGACTTTTTCATCCTGTTCCGTGGCAAAGGCTTTGTCCAATAATGGGAGCAGGGCCTCGTCGGGAGTGCCCTGCAAGGTCTTGACAGCTTCAAGACGCACGGAAGCGTCGGGCGATGAAAGCCGTATGGCGGCCAATGCGTTGGCGATGGCGCCGCGGACGCGGTTGTTGATAACGATGTCTTCGATATTTTCAGGAACAGCAGGAAGTTTTGCCCCGCTGAAAGCATCGCGGGCCGTGTCGCCATCGACGATGAGCAGTTGTTTCCCCGCGACGATCTTGAGAGCGTCGTTGTCCAGTGCTTCCAGTAATGGAAGGGCATCGTTGTCTGGTCGGGCAGTCAGTTCGGCCAGGACGGAGATTTTTTCGTCATTGTCGCCATTGGCGAGTTTCAGCCATTGCTCCGGATTGGGCGCGGCGCAGGCCGATGCCATGCCAAGCAAGGCAGCCAGTAGCATGGCAGTGATCCGTAGCGACAACTTGTACATGGCATGTCCTTCGTTCGGGAGTCTTCTCCCTCTCCCACAGGTGGGAGAGGGGACGAACCGGTGCTTGATCCAATAGGCGCCTCAAGCCGGTTTATTTCTTCGCGATATTTTCCGGTTCGTCTTTTTTCTTCTCGTTTCCTGCGATAAACGGGCTCCACGGCTGTGCCCTGACCGGGCCTGGCGTCTTCCAGACAACGTTGAACTGACCGTCGGACTTCACCTCGCCAATGAATACGGGTTTGTGCAGGTGGTGGTTTTTCATGTCCATCTCGACGGTGAAGCCATCGGGTGCCTTGAAGGTTTGCCCAGCCATGGCGGCGATGACTTTGTCGGTGTCGGTCGATTTGGCTTTTTCAACGGCCTGTGCCCACATATGGATGCCGATGTAGGTGGCTTCCATCGGGTCGTTGGTCAGTGGTTTATCGAAGCCGGGCAGTTTTTGGGCCTTCGCGTAGGCAGCCCATTTTTTCCTGAACTCTTCGTTGGATGGGTTCTTCAGGCTCATGAAGTAGTTCCATGCTGCCAGATGCCCGACCAGCGGTTTGGCATCGACGCCGCGCAACTCTTCCTCGCCAACCGAGAACGCGACGACTGGCACATCGGTCGCCTTGATGCCCTGGTTGCCGAGTTCCTTGTAGAACGGCACGTTGGAGTCGCCGTTGATCGTGGAAATGACAGCGGTTTTTTTCCCTTCCGAGGAGAACTTCTTGATCTTGGCGATAATGGTCTGGTAATCGCTATGACCGAAGGGCGTGTACTCTTCCATGATGTCATCGTCGCTGACGCCTTTGCTCTTGAGGAAGGCGCGCAGGATCTTGTTGGTGGTGCGCGGATAAACGTAGTCCGTTCCCAGCAATACGAAGCGTTTGGCGTCGCCACCATCCTTGCTCATCAGGTATTCCACTGCGGGAATGGCTTGCTGGTTGGGCGCGGCTCCGGTGTAGAAGACGTTTTTGGAGAGTTCTTCGCCTTCATATTGCACGGGGTAGAAGAGCAGCCCGTTCATTTCTTCGAAAACCGGCAGCACTGATTTTCGCGAGACGGAAGTCCAGCAACCGAACACGACGGCGACCTTGTCCTGGGCGATCAGTTGCTTGGCTTTTTCGGCAAACAGAGGCCAGTTGGAAGCGGGGTCGACGACAACGGGTTCGAGTTTCTTACCCATCACACCGCCCTGGGCATTGATCTCGTCGATGGTCATCAGGGCGACATCTTTCAATACGGTTTCGGAGATAGCCATGGTGCCGGAGAGCGAATGCAATACGCCGACCTTGATGGTGTCCGCGGCTATTGCCGACGAGATGAGTCCTTGGCCCAGGACGGAATAACCGACGGCTGCCAATGCGGATTTCAAAAGCATTCGACGCTTCATGAGAATCTCCTGTAATGGGTGCCACGCGACAGGGGCAACACAAAACATTTAGCAACGGCTGTGCCAGTTGCTTAACTCGTTGTATTTAATTGTTTATTCTTATTTTTTGGCTTTGTGGGTGGTCAAAGCGTGCTTGTTTGTGGTGCTCTTTCTTATTGCCATGCACCATCCTGAAGCCAGGAAGTGGTCTTGCTCCGTCAAACGTATCCCTTAGCACTTCCCAACCGTGGCCAACGAGCAGCCAGGAGTGCCCGCGCCATGTCTTCCCCCGTCAAACCGCAACCCGCCGCTGAACGCCGCATCCTGCGCCGGCCTGAAGTCGAGGCAAAAACCGGCTTCAAACGGGCGCACATCTACGGCCTGATGAAAGAAGGCCGATTCCCGAAGGCGCTGCGCCTAGGCGTGCGCGCCGTTGGCTGGGACTCGCTCGAAATCGAGCAATGAATCGTCGAGTGTCTCAGGGATCGCGTCTGATCGTCGACGGATCAAGGAGTGTTGCGCGATGCGCGTGCTTTCTGTCATCTCCACCAAGGGCGGCGTCGGCAAGACGATCGCAGCCAGCCGCGCGCGCAGGGCACGGCCTTCACCGAACACTATCTGGATGCCTTCGCGCGGCACCTGCGCGCGATCGCCAAGCCCGGTGAATACGCATTCCGACGTTTGACTGAGCCGGTCAGTCGATGACCGAGCGTCTGCCACGAATAGCTTACTCTCGCTCAATGCCCTTCAGTAATGCTATGCGGCGCTTCGAGAGGGGGCCAAAGGCTTCCATGATCGAACTCATCGTATCGCCACGGGCCAAGGAGTCGAGGATATCCGCCCAATCCTGCAGGATGGTTATCCGCGACGAGATGTACTTGGTGTGGTCATACGGCGCGTGCGATGAGTCTTTCTTTCTCGTCGAGAGAAGAGAATGTCACGTACTGTCCCATGGAAACGTAGAGGGGGCTGCGCCACCCGATTACCCCTGACTAAACCAAACTGCCACCACCGTTCACATGCAGAATCTCTCCGGTCAGGTAAGGGTTTGATAAAGCGAATAAGGTAGCATCAGCGAGGTCTGCTGGGGTGCCGACTTTGCCTGTGGGGAGTTTTTTTTCCAACCTGGCAAAGAAGTGTTTACGTTCTTCGTCAGGCATGAAATTCCACCCTTCGGTATCCACCACGCCAGGTGAGATGCCGTTAACCCGTATTGGTGCGAGTTCTACTGCCAGCGCTTTGACCAGACCCTCAACGCTTGCGTTGAGGGAGGAAACCATAGATGTTCCCAGTGCTGGGCGGTCGGCTGCAAGGCCGGAGAAGAATACGATTGCACCTCCCGGTTGTATATGTGGCAAGCCATATTTGACAAAATGAATTGGCCCCCAGAATTTTCCGGTGAGCATGCTCTCGATTGCTGCAATCGGCATTTCACTCAATGGCGCATAGGTAAGGTCGGCAGCAGTGGAGACAAAATAATCAAATGTACCGATCTGATTAAATGCCTGTTGGGCAGCGTGAGCATCGCCAATATTGCATGGCACAATGCAGGCTTCTTGTGGCAGATGCTGCTTGGCGTTTTGCAGTTTTTCTACCGAGCGACCAAGCAAGGTGGCTTTGGCGCCGTTGAGCTGTGCTTGGCGGGCAATTGCAAAACCAATTCCGGAGCTGCCGCCGGCAATGACGATATGTTTGTCTTTCATGTTCATATTGCATTCCTTTTGATAGTCAGCTAGCGGTGTTGATCGCGACAGGTCTGAGCTGTGTGGCCAGCAATCCCGCAATCACCAATGGCAGCAAACCAACTGCCATGGGAGCCAGTGACGAATACCTGACAGCAACTCCGCCAAAAACCGATCCGGCGGCAATGCCGATATTGAATGCAGCGATATTCATACCGGAAGCGACATCCGGGCTGGCAGTGGGATTGGCTTGAGCAGCGACTAAAACAGTTTTTTGCATGATGGGTACAGCCCCGAATGAAGCCACTCCCCAGACCAACATGACACCTGACATGGCGATGACTGAATCAGGCACGAGCAGCGCCAGTAGCAAAGCAAGCGCGATGCCCGCGATCACACTTATGCTGGAAATCCGACTGCCGAATCGGTCAACAAAGCGCCCGCCCAGAAGATTACCTATTGAGGCAGCAATTCCATAAAGAAGAAACATCATCGTGATGCCGCTTGCACTGAGTCCGGTAGTTTGAGAAAGCAGTACAGCGATATAGGTGAATCCGGTGAATGAACCGGCGTACATCGCAGCAGTCGTCAAAACAGGGTGCAATGTTGTCAAGTCGGTCAAGGTAGCTTTGACTGATGGACTGTTCTGCTGGCTTTTTTGCACAATGTTCGTCGAGGTGGTGCGCATTGATATCAACGCCACCGCCCCCAGAATGCTGGTCACCGTAATCGCAATAAAGACGACTTGCCAGGAAAAATAACTTCCTGCCAATGTGCCCAACGGTACACCCAGTACCAGTGCAAAAGTTAAACCAGCAAAAACGATGGAAATTGCGCTGCCACTTTTTTCCACATTTTCTGCACTGACCGCAGCAGCAGCGGCCAAAGATAGCACCACACCATGGATCAGCCCGGCAATAAAGCGACTAACAAGTAATATAGACAATGAAGCGGCAAGACTGGTCGCCAGATTACTCCCCGCAAATATCAACATGCTGATGGCAAGCACGTTGTTTCTCGAGTATCTTGCCAATAATGCGCTGAGTGTAGGCGCACCGATGCTGACGCCTGCAGCATAAACTCCTACCATCATTCCTACAGCGCTCACGTTGAGTCCCGTTCCCGCAGCAATCGATGGAACGAGACTGACGGCAACAAATTCCGCCAATCCTAATGTGAACGTACATAGACTGAGTGCCAGTAAATAAACCAATCTTATGTCCTCCGATGTAAAAAAAGGAAGCATAAGTTGTTGCGTTTTGTTTGATAATCTACATAAATGGGAAATTACTTTTCCCATACAGCAAAAGTGAAGGCGTAGCATGAATGCACTGCGAGGCATGCTGGAATTCATCGCCGTAGTTGAGCGCGGCTCTTTCACGGGTGCTGCCAGGCAGCTCAAAGTATCGGTATCCCATATCAGCCGACAAATTTCCGAGCTGGAAAAACGCCTGGCAACGCAGTTGTTCATCCGCACCACTCGCCAGATGCAGTTAACCGATTCCGGCAAACGCCTGTTTGATGCCAGCGAACCCTTGATGCAGAAACTGCTCCACGCGCAGGAAACGTTGCTGGCGAAACAGGGACAATTGGAAGGGAATGTGCGTATCAGTCTTGCCGGTAAATTGGCGGAGGAGAAAGTGGTTCCTTTGCTGACACGTTTTTGTTTGGAAAATCCGCAGATAGAAATGGAGCTTGATTTTTCCGCGCGTAATGTTGATCTGATTGCAGAGGGTTTTCACCTTGCCGTACGGATGGGGCCGCTTGAAAGCACTCAGTCGTTAATCGCTACCCGTTTACTGTCCGTGCCCCGGATTGTGGTAGCGAATCCAGACTTATTATCACATCTACCACCCATCAATATCCCTGTCGACTTGCCAGTGCAGTGGTGTTTACCGCTGGCCAACCGGTCATGGGAGTTTGTACGTGATTCGCAACGTATCACGATAAAGCCGCAGGGACGTTTAAGTACGAACAGCGGCATCGCGGCTGTACAGGCCGCGCTTGATGGGCTTGGGATTGTCAATGTGCTTGCTTATTACGCAACTCATGAAATAAAAGCGGGCCGGCTGGTGCAATTGCTACAGGATTGGTACGGTACGGAAAAAACTTCTTTTCATCTGGTTTACCCGGCCGGACGGCATATGTTGCCGAGAGTTCGGTATTTAATTGATTATTTGCAGGAAAACGGGAGAAATATGGAGTTTTGAGGGTAAGACGGAAAACAAGTTTTTTCTGACATCTCTGCAACGGAAACCTGTTTTTGATGGTTATCCGCCTATGTTGGTTGGCTACATGCGCGTGCCGTCGGATTCCGGCCGGCAGAGTACGGACTTGCAGCCCGACGCGCTACTCGCCGCTGGCGTCGCCCGCGTCACCTGTTCGAGGATCACGCCTCCAGCGCGAAGGATGACGTGCCTGTGCGTATCGACTTTGCTCACGCCTCTGCGGCACAGGACACTAGCTCGTAGCGGTACCACAGGCCGGCAGTTGAGTAGTCGGTTCGTGCCTGCCCGAACCACATACAACAGGTTCGGGCGCAGCCATTATCGTGACCGTGTCTCTGAATTCACCGCCTCCAGAGAGGAACCGCCCAGAGTCAGTGCTGGTTTCCTTATTCTTCCGTCTCGATTTCTGCAAACCAGAAAGCCGCTCATCACCTATGCTACCCGGCTCCAGAATTCCAGCCGCACCGGCTCCGGCTCGATCAGATTCAGGTATTCCGTACAGGCCGGATGAAACGGACCTTGCCCCCACTTGCCACAGAGAGCACGTGCACGCTCGGCGCTGTCAGCCCAACGCCGGGATAGACGCCCAGTGCCATTGTGCGGCGTTTGCCAGCGGGTGTGACCAGAGCAGGTACGGCCCTTGGCTGTCGGTCAGCTTGTACGGTTTGTTGCCGGGCTTTGCGCTGCGGCAGGTGATGTCGGTAAGCGCCATTTGACGGTATCTCCCTGGAGGTGCTTGGGAAGTACCGTCAAAAATACCGTCAAAAAGTGCTGGTAGTCAATGGAAAGCGGTGGCTTGAAACAGAAACGAAAAACCCCTAAGTTGTTGATTCACTTAGGGGTCTTGGTGCTCCATGGATTACCTTGGAGCTTATGTTGGTGCCGCTTGTCTGACTCGAACAGACGACCTACCGCTTACGAAGCGGTTGCTCTACCAACTGAGCTAAAGCGGCGAAGACGCGAAATGTACCTTAAATGGGGGCAGACGTTCAAGCGGCGGCGCGGTTTGTCACTACCGGCGCTTCGCGGATCGGCAGGTTGACGAGTGCGGCGAGGCCGGCCAGCACCATGTCGGCATACCACATCCATTGATAATCGCCCTGGAGCGTAATGGCTATGCCGCCGAGCCAGGCGCCGAAGAAGGCGCCGATCTGGTGCGACAGCAGGGTGAGGCCGAATAGCGTGCCGAGATAGCGCACGCCGAACAGTTTGCCGACGATGTTTGCCGTGGGCGGTACGGTGGCGAGCCAGGTAAAGCCCAGGCCGGCGGCGAAGAGGTAGAAGGTGAGGGCGGTTTTCGGGCTGATCAGGTAGAGGGCGATGAGTAGCGTGCGCGAGCCGTACATCCACGACAAGACGTACTTGCTGCGGTAGCGCGCTATGCAGGCGCCGGCGTACAGGCTGCCGGCGATGTTCGCCAGGCCGATGATCGCCAGCGACCAACTGGCGACATCGGTCGGCAGGCCGCACAGCGCCACTTCACCCGGCAGGTGGGTGACGAGAAAGGCGATGTGGAAGCCGCAGGTGAAAAACCCCGCGTGCAGCAGCAGGTAGCTGTTGTCCGAGAATGCTTGGCGAACGCTTTGCCATAAGCCGATTTCGCCTGCGGCGGGGGGCGGGAGGTGAATCGGTGCCTGGCGGGTCAGGGTACGCACCAGCGGCAGGGCGGCGAAGGTGAGCACGGCGAGCGACCACAGGGCGCCCATCCAGCCGAGTGCCTGGATGAGTTTTTGCGTGAGCGGCGCGAATACGAACTGGCCGAAAGAGCCACCGGCATTGATGATGCCCGAGGCGGTGCCGCGTGCGTTTGGCGGCAGGCGTGCGGCGGCGGCGCCCATCAGTACGGAAAAGCTGCCCGCGCCGGAACCGAGCGAGGTGAGAACGCCGAAGGTGAAGATCAGGCTGACACTGCTGCTCATCCACGGCGTCAGTGCGCAGCCCAGGGCCATGACTGCGATGGCCGCGAGGAGTACGCGTTGTGGGCCGTAGTGGTCGGCGGCGGCACCGGCGAACGGCTGGATCGCACCCCAGACAAACTGGCCGATCGCCAGTGCGAGGCTGAGGGCGCCGATGCCTGCGCCGGTGCTGGTGTTGATCGGCGATATGAACAGGCCGAAGGACTGGCGGATGCCCATCGTGAGCATCAGGATGCCGGCCGCCGACAGGGTGACGGTCCACAGTTCGGGTTTGTTCAGGCTACGGAACATGGAAAATCCGGCAAAAGAGGGGCTGGGAAATATTTGTGCTCGCGCTTCGACCGGGCGGGGAGAGACGGTGTTCCCAGCGTTATCTCGAGCTTTTGTCGCGCTTTTGTACGTGTTTCGGTTTGAACTTTACTCGGATTCGATCGTGGATTCGACCGTTTTTGCCGAGGTCCGCGTCGTGCCGGTATCGGGCGTGAGTTGCCAGAAAATCCATGCCGAAGCGATGGTGATCGCACCCACGCACAGGTAGGTGGCATGGAAGGCGGCGAGTTGACCCTGGTTCGGCAAGGACGTGCCGAAGTGCTCTGCGAATACCGCCAGCAGCGCGCCGGCCACCGATACGCCCAGGCTCATCGACAGCATTTGCACCATCGACAACAGGCTGTTGCCAGAACTGGCCTGATCGGTGTCGAGGTCTTTGAGCGTGACGGTGTTCATGGCCGTGAACTGGATCGAATTGACCGCGCCGAAAAAACCGAACAGCAGAATGTGCGGCCACATCGGTTGGCCGGGAGCGAGCAGAGAAAAGGCGGCCATCGAAAGACCAAGCAGGATGGTATTGCTGACCAGTACGCGGCGATAGCCGAAATGCTGGATCAGTTCGGTGGCGAGCGGTTTGGAGAAGATGGCCGCCGCGGCGACCGGCAGCATCATCATCCCGGCGTGGAATGGGCCGTAGCCCATCGAAACCTGCATCAACAGCGGCATCAGGTAAGGCATGGCGCCGCTGCCGATACGTGCGAAGAGGTTGCCGAGCAGGCCCACGCTGAAGCTGCCGATGTGAAAGAGCTGCGGCGAGAACAGCGGGCGCGGGTGACGCATGGCGCGGAGCCAGTATGCGGCCAGATTGCTCAGGCCGAACAAGAGCAGCACGATCACGGGGCCGCGGCCCAGGCCGAGCCCGCCCATGCCGTTGAGCGCGAGCGATACGGTGACCATGCCGAAGGACAGCAGGGCGAAGCCGGTGAAGTCGAAAGGCAACGGATGCTCCATGCGGAAGTTGGGCATGTAGCGCATGCTGAGCGCGTAGCCGGCCATCCCGATCGGCACATTGATCAGAAAGATCCAGTGCCAGGAAGCAACCTCCACCAGCCAGCCGCCCAGCGTCGGGCCGATCAGGGGGCCGATCAGGCCGGGTACGGCGACGAAACCCATCGCGCGCAGGAAGCGTTCGCGCGGAAAGCTTTTCAGCACCGTCAACCGCCCGACCGGCAGCAGCATCGCGCCGCCCAGCCCCTGCAGTACGCGCGAGGCGGTGAGCGTGGCGAGATTGGGCGAGAGCGCGCAGGCGAGCGAGCCGGCGACAAAGCACAAGGCCGCCGCGGCGAAGACATACCGCGTGCCGAAGCGGTCGGCCAACCAGCCGCTGGCCGGAATCGTCATCGCCATCGTCAGCGCGTAGGCGATCACCACCGACTGCATGCGCAGCGGGCTTTCGCCCAGGCTGGCCGCCATCGATGGCAGTGCGGTGTTGACGATGGTGGCGTCCAGCGTCTGCATGAAAAAACCCACGGCCACCAGCCACAGGATGAGATTGGGCGATGAAGGGGTGTTCTGCATATTTGACGGACACTCCTGAGGCGAGCGGGTGGTGGATGGTTCCAGCACGAAATGGCGATTGTAGCCATCATGGGTAGCACGAGGTTTGTGCGATGGCTTTGTGTTTGAGTTCCGGCGAAAGACAAGTTCGCTTCGATTTCAGGATAGGGCCGAATAGGGGCTGGGTGCTTAGCTGGTTACAATGACGGCCGCCATGCCTTCGTCTGTTATGCCTTCGCCCGCCCATCCCACTGCCGTTCTGTCGCCGGACGATTTGTTCGCCCGTGCCGCGCCGCCGCGCCGGCCCGCGCCTTTTCTGCCGATGTCGCGCGGCGAGATGAAGGCGCTGGGGTGGGATGAATGCGACGTCGTGCTCGTGACCGGCGATGCTTATATCGATCACCCCAGTTTCGGCATGGCGCTCATTGGGCGCTTGCTGGAGGCGCATGGTTTCCGCGTCGGCATCATCAGCCAGCCGGATTGGACCTCGGCCGATCCGTTCCGCGCGCTCGGGCGGCCTCGGCTGTATTTCGGCGTGACCGCGGGGAACATGGATTCGATGGTCAACCGCTACACGTCCGACCGCAAGATCCGCTCGGACGACGCTTATACGCCCGATGCCGCGCCGAACAAGCGGCCCGACCGCGCGCTGACGGTGTATGCGCAGCGCGCGCGGGAGGCGTTTTCCGGCGTCGCTGTCGTCATCGGCGGCATCGAAGCCAGCCTGCGCCGCATCGCCCATTACGATTACTGGTCCGACAAGGTGCGGCGTTCGGTGTTGCCCGATTCCAAGGCGGACATTCTGCTGTTTGGCAACGCCGAGCGCGCGTTGGTGACGCTGACGCAGCGGCTGGCCGCCGGCGAGCCGATCGGGGAAATCCGCGACCTGCGCGGTACGGCCTTCATGGCGCGGCCGGGATGGCTGCCACCGGGCTGGCGCGAGATGGATGCGTCCGTGCTCGACGTGCCGGTGCAGGCGGATGCCATGTTGCCCCATGCCGCGCGGGCCGATGCCGCGGCGGTGTATGGCGAATCCGCGGCGCCTGCCTGTGCGCAGGTGGCCGCACCCGCTGGCGCCGCGCAGCCGGTTCGCATCGTGTCCCGTAGCGCCGCGCGTGCGCAGACGGTGATACGGCTGCCGGGCTGCGAGGCGGTGCAGGCCGATCCGGTGTTGTACGCGCACGCCTCGCGCGTATTCCATCTCGAATCGAATCCCGGCAACGCCCGCGCCATGGTGCAGCGCCACGGCGAAGGGCCGGGCATGCGCGACGTGTGGCTCAACCCGCCGCCGTTGCCGCTGTCGACGGCGGAGATGGACTTCGTCTACGGTCTGCCTTACGCCCGCCAGCCGCATCCGGCCTATGGCGGAGCGCGCATTCCGGCGTGGGACATGATCAAGTTTTCGGTGAACATCATGCGTGGCTGCTTCGGCGGCTGTACATTCTGTTCGATCACCGAGCACGAAGGCCGCATCATCCAGAGCCGTTCGGAACAATCCATTTTGCGCGAGATCGAGGACATTCGCGACAAATCGCCCGATTTCAAAGGTCACATCACCGACCTGGGCGGCCCCACCGCCAACATGTACCGCATGGCCTGCAACGATCCGGCGGTGGAGCGTGTCTGCCGCCGCCTGTCCTGCGTGTATCCCGATATCTGCGAGCGGCTTGGCACCGACCATGGCCCGCTTGTCCGGCTTTACCGCAAGGCGCGCGCGTTGAGGGGGGTGAAGCGCCTCTCTATCGGCTCCGGTTTGCGTTATGACCTTGCCGTGCGTTCGCCGGAATATGTGCGCGAACTCGTTACCCATCACGTCAGCGGTCTGCTCAAGATCGCGCCGGAACATAGCGAGCCCGGGCCGCTGTCGAAGATGATGAAACCCGGCATGGGCGCTTACGAGGCGTTTCGCGTGCTGTTCGACAGATACTCGCGCGAGGCGGGCAAGAAGCAGCATCTGGTGCCTTATTTCATTGCCGCTCATCCTGGCACGACCGACGAAGACATGCTGGCGTTGGCGCTGTGGCTGAAGGCCAACGGTTTCCGCCCCGATCAGGTACAGACCTTTTTGCCGACACCGATGGCGCTTGCCACCGCGATGTATCACTCGCGCAAGAATCCGCTGAAAAAGGTCACGGCCACTTCCGAAACCGTCGACACTGCTCGTGCCGGCCGCAGCCGTCGTCTGCACAAAGCGTTTTTGCGTTGGCACGACCCGGAAAACTGGCCGTTGCTGCGCGAAGCCCTGGTGCACATGGGCCGTGCCGATCTGATCGGCAGCGGTCCTGGTTGCCTGGTGCCCAGGCACCAGCCCGTGCTGGCGTCTGGCGCCAAAACTGCATCCAAAAATACGCCAAAAACCGCGTTCGGTACCGCACCGCGTGGAAAAACGCCATGCCGTGCGGAAAGCCGCCGGCGTGGAGCAGGGAAGCGCGCATGAGACGGGGCGGGTTTTTCGATTCAGGTTCATTTTCCATTTCCGCATAAGGAACGCATGCGCTACGAATTTCTCGTCGGCCTGCGCTACACGCGCTCACGCAAGCGGGCGCAAGGCCGCAATCGTTTTATTTCCTTCATTTCCCTGGTCTCCATGATGGGTATCGCGCTGGGCGTGATGGCGCTCATCGTTGTGCTGTCGGTGATGAACGGCTTTCAGGAAGAGCTGCGCACGCGCATCCTCGGCGTGGCCTCGCACGTCGTGGTGCAAGGCATGGATGGCGGCCTGCCGTCGTGGCAACGGGTGGCCGACGACGCAGCGCGGCACCCCGCCGTGCGCGCGTCGGCGCCCTACATCCAGGAGCAGGGCATGCTGTCGTTCGGCGATGCAGTGCGCGGAACGATGGTGCGCGGCGTGATTCCCGCGGCGGAAGACAAGGTGGCGGATTTCACTCGCTACATGAAGACCGGCAGCCTGGATGCCTTGCGTGCGGGGGGGTTCGGCATCGTTCTCGGGCGCGATCTGGCGTTGGCGCTGCATGTGCGCTTGGGCGACAAGGTGACGCTGATGGTGGCCCAAGGTCTGGTGACGCCCGCGGCGGTGCTGCCGCGCGTGAAGCAGTTCGAGGTGGTCGGCATTTTCGAGGCCGGCATGTACGAATACGATTCCGGCCTCGCGTTGATTCACCTTGCCGATGCGCAGGCGTTGTACCGTATGGGCGACAGCGTGAGCGGCGTGCGCCTGAAGCTGGACGATCTGTTTGCCGCGCCACGGGTGGCGCGCGAACTGGCCGGCATGATCGACGTGCCGAGTGCGATGGTGGCCGACTGGACGCGCAGCCATGCCAATTTTTTCCGTGCGGTGGCGCTGGAAAAAACGATGATGACGCTGATCCTGTTTCTGATCGTGGCGGTGGCCGCGTTCAATATCGTGTCCACGCTGGTCATGGCGGTGCAGGAAAAATACGCCGATATCGCCATCCTGCGCACGCTGGGGGCAAGCCCGGCATCGATCATGTCGATCTTCGTGCTGCAAGGGTCGATCATCGGCATCGTCGGCCTGGGCGCGGGGGTCGTGCTCGGCTTGCTCGTCGCCAATAACCTCGACGTGGTCATTCCGGCGCTGGAAACGATCACGGGCGCGACCCTGTGGAATCGCGAGGTCTATTTCGTCAGCGAAATGCCTTCGAAAGTGCTGCCTGCCGACTTGATCGGCATCGTCACCGTGTCTTTCGTGCTGACGCTGTTCGCCACGCTCTACCCGAGCTGGCGTGCGTCCAAGGTGAACCCGGCGGAGGCGCTGCGCTATGAGTGAGATGAACGCTGTGGCAAACGCCGAGAAGAACGGCGGCGAAGTACTTGCCTGCGACAATCTGGAAAAGAACTTCCGCGAAGGCGGTGGAAAAGGTGGCACTGAGGGTAGCAATGAGGGTGGCAGCGAGGGCGGTGGCGCGGTGCGTGTGCTGCGTGGCGTAACGCTGTCGGTGGCGCGCGGCGAGCGGCTGGCCATCGTCGGTGCTTCCGGTTCGGGTAAAAGTACGCTGTTGCATCTGCTCGGTGGATTGGACGTGCCCAGCGCCGGCCGGGTTTGCCTGATGGGCGAGGATTTTTCCCGTATGTCGGAAGCCGCGCGTGGCCGTGCGCGCAATGCCTCGCTCGGCTTCGTGTATCAGTTTCATCACCTGCTGCCCGAATTCGACGCGCTCGAAAATGTCGCCATGCCGCTCTACATCCGCCGCGTGCCGCGCGACGAGGCCAATGCCCGCGCCGCCGAAGTGCTGCGCGAAGTGGGGTTGGGGCACCGCCTCGACCACACGCCGGGCGAACTTTCCGGTGGCGAGCGTCAACGTGCCGCCATTGCCCGTGCGCTGGTGACGCAGCCAGCGTGCGTGCTTGCCGACGAACCGACTGGCAACCTGGATCGCCGCACGGCCGAATCGGTGTTCGATCTCATGCTGTCGCTCAACCAGCGCCACGCCACCAGCTTCGTCATCGTCACCCACGACGAAACGCTCGCGCGCCGGACGCAGCGCGCCTTGCGGCTGGACGACGGTTTACTCGTCGACGCGGGTTGAGCCGCTGAGTGCCCGGGTAGCGCGTCAGTGGCGGGCGCGTGCTGCGGCGAGCCAGCCCAGCCCGGCGGTCGTGGTGGTCGCCGGAATGTATTCGCAGCCGATCCAGCCGTCGTAGCCGAGGCGGTCGATGTACGAGAACAAAAAAGGATAGTTGATCTCGCCCGGTCCCGGCTCGTGGCGGCCTGGGTTGTCGGCCAGTTGCATGTGGCCGATGTGCGGCAGGCAGCGGGCGATGGTGCTCGCCAACTCGCCTTCGCTGCGTTGGGCGTGATAGATGTCGTATTGCAGGTAGAGATTGTCCGAGCCGACGGTGCTGATAAGGTGCATCGCCAGTTCGCTGCGGCTGAGGTAGAAGTCCGGTATGTCGCGGCGGTTGATCGGTTCGATCAGCAGGCGGATGCCGGCGTTGGCCAGTTCGTCCGCGGCGAAGCTCAGATTGGCGACGAGGGTTTCGAACAGTAGTTCCTCATCGACGCCGAGCGGCGCGATGCCTGCCAGGCAGTTCAAGCGTTTACAGCCGAGCGCCTGGGCATATTCGATGGCGAGACCGACGCCGTCCTGAAATTCGCCGACGCGATCGGGCAGGCAGGCGATGCCGCGCTCCCCGGCTGCCCAGTCGCCCGCCGGCAGGTTGTGCAACACTTGCTTGAGCTTGTTGCGCTGCAGTTCTTCGGCGAGTTGGGCATGCGGATAGGCGTAAGGGAAGAGGTATTCCACGGCATCGAAGCCGGCGGCAGCCGCAGCAGCGAAGCGTTCCGGGAAGGCGACCTCGTTGAACAGCAGGGTGAGATTGGCGGCGAATTTCGGCATGATCGGCGGGTATGTTCTGACGTGGTTTTCAGCGTTTGCTCATTAGAGCCTGTTCACAATCCTTTGAGCAAGAGCGGGGGGAAAGCCGGATGATCGAACTGTAGGCCAGTATTGAGCTTACGCTTACGGTATCTCCATCGGTACCGGAATTATTCACGGCAGGTAGAAGAACGTTCGACGACCCCGTGCAAAGCATGACGGCGAAACGGTGGAGTCCACTACGTTCGGCAATGTGGCTTGGGACCAAGATTCGGTTGTATCCCGGCGCGTCGATCGACGATTCCGCTTATCCCGATGATGCGTGATTAGAATCACGAAAACCGATCCCTATCGGCGGAGTTTCATATGAACAGCGCACAGTTGATCGAATACTGCCTGACCAAGCCGGGTGCAATACATGACTATCAGGCGGACTGGGGCGCCGACCGTGTCAGTGTCGGCGGAAAAATGTTTGTGTTGCTGGGCGACCTGGAAGGGCGGCCCATTCTTTCGCTGAAAAGCGAACCAGACCGGGCCGATGCGCTACGCCAGGCGTTCAGCGACATCATCCCCGGCTATTACCTCAACAAAACGCACTGGAATACGCTGTTTCTGGACGGCGAACTGCCCGACGATCTGATCCTGGGCAGCATAGATCGCTCTTACCGCCTGGTGGCACAGGGGCTGACGAAGAAAATTCAGCGGCAGTTGGGATTGCTGGCGGACTGAGCTGTACGGCCCCCGTACGGTAGGGGGTCTTCGGGGTTCCCGCCTGTGGTATCTATCGCGCCACCTTTTTTCGGGTTGCTGTATTGCGGCGCCGAATACTTTCCTCCGGCCAGTAGTCGGCCATGCTGTAAAAGCGGCTCACCGCCGGCACGTCGGGCGGCAGAATCACCCAGGGTTGTTTTGACGCGGTGACAATGTGGATGTCCGGTGGTATCCGTGTCGGGTCGTCGAGTGTGCCGACACGTACGAAACTGACGGCCTTGCTGACCACGCCATAGTGGCTCCACAGCGCGATGCGGCAGACCGGGCAACGTGCGATGCGTTGGCCCTTGCCGCTTTGCGTCGGTGTGTCGATGACTTCGACGCTGCCCTGCAGGATCTGCACATGATCGTTCTCGATCAGGGCGTTGATGACGAAGGCGCTGCCGGTTTCGCGCTGGCAATAACGGCAGTGGCAGCAATGCACGAACATCGGGCGGGCAGTCAGGCGGTAGCGTACCGCCCCGCAGGTGCAGCCGCCGTCGAAATGGTGTTCCCCGGCAGTCATGGTCGAGCGTTCTGGCGTCGAAAGAACCGATTCTAATTCCGCTTCAGTTTTTCGAGCAGCAAATCGGGGTGCGTTGTGGCAGTCCTTGTCCGCCGACCTGCCTGTGACCGGGAATGACACGGATATTGCGCGATACATGCCCGGCTTGCCGGAGGAGGCATTCCTGCCCGACGTTCAGGTGCGTTCTTTCCTCATGGCTTTTGCCCGCCAATCGGCAGGCATTTTCTCCAGCGCATAGCGAAAAGCGGTGCGCGGCATCATGTCTTTTTTACTCATCAGATAATCGAACACTTCCTTGGGATGCGCCTCGCTGGCTGCCTTGAGCATCCAGCCATAACCTTTTTGCACCAGATCGTCGGGATCGGTCAGCAGCTTGGCTGCGATCTCGAAAATGTCTTCCAGAAACAGCCCCTTGCGGGCCGGGAGAATCAGGGTGACGGCGGCGGCGCGCCTGTGCCAGCGATTGTCCGAGGTGGTCCAGCGTTTCAGTTCCTCGATGTACCGCGGGTACGTTTCAATGAACGCGCCGATGGTGTGGTTGCACAGGGTGTCGCAGGCCGCCCAGTTGCGGACGTAATGCGTCACCCAGTGTTTGAAGGTGCCGAAATCATCCGGTTCGTACTGCCCGCGTAGGCTGTATGCCCAAAGGCAGGCGACGCTGCCTTCTTCCAGATAGCCGGATCGCCAGAGGTCTTCGCACAAGGCGAAGACCTCCTTTTTCGGCTTGCCTTCGAGCCGGGCAAGCGCCTGTTTGGCGATTTTCACCACCGTGGCGCTTTTTACGCCGTGCGTGGTGATCGGTTCCTTGAAAAAGCGTTGTGCGCTCGCCTGGGTCTTGTCGTCGCTGCTGCTTTGCAACTGGCTGCGCACGTCGGCCACGATACCGTTCATGGCGATTTTTCCCGGATGGTTGTCAGTTCAGGCCTTTTTCTTCAGCGGCATGTAGATTTCGAAGGCGTCCGTCAGTTGCCAGTTCGCCGGGTACAGCTCGAAGCAGGGCGCCTGTTCGTCGAAGGTGTACTCGCTCTGGCTTTTCGGCCATGTCTCGTAGAGATACATGTAGCCATCGCCGAGTTTTTCCAGGCTCGACACGGCGCACTTCGCGTACTGCCCGGCCGGCAGGTCGAGACTGGCCATGTCCGGCGGCACGGTGATGGACGATACGGTTTCGAACGCGGCCCAGTAGTCGAAGTCTTCGGCGTTGAGCATCACGGAGACGCCATAGGACTCCGGGCAACCGTTGCCGGCCGACAGCAACTCTCCCATGCGGGGGCCGAAGTTTTGCCACAGGGCGGAGCAGTCCTGATGTGCTTTCTGCATGGTAGTGCGGACCTTTACGCCGGTCAGATGTTTGGCCGGGTATTCAACGATGGCGACTTGGTATTGGCTCATGCCGTTCTCCTTTCGGTAAGGCATTGTGTCTAAAAAAACAAGAAATGCGGTTCGTATGCGGCGTAGTGTGCCTGGTAATTTGTATAGTATGGCTTGATAATCGAATGCCACACACGGGATCCAGGACAAAACCAGGGCGTTGCTTGTGGCGCAGTGTCGGTGACTCCAAAGACAAACGCTCGACTTTTCTTGCGCTTTTTCTTTTCGTGCCGTTCCGTGATTGACCGACCAAACAGGATGATATGCATGGAAACGTCGTCGTACCGGGAGCGCCTGAACCGGGTGTTACGGCACATTGAAAACCATCTGGATGACAATCCCGATCTGGATGAGCTGAGCGCAGTGGCTTGTTTTTCGCCCTATCACTTCCACCGCATTTTTACCGCGCTGGTGGGTGAAAGCGTTGCCGCCTATGTGCGCCGTTTGCGGCTGGAACGGGCGGCGATGCAACTTACGCAGTTGGACGTGGCGATTACCCAGGTAGCGCTGGCCGCGGGGTATGACAGCCTCGACGCGTTTGCCCGGGCCTTTCGGGCGCAATTCGGCGTTTTGCCGTCCGCGTACCGGCGCGATGACGGCACGCTGACAAGGGCACGCAGCCGCAGCGTCGATCGACCGCTGTTTTATCACCTGACGCCCGATGTTCCACCGATCGACGTGCAGATCCGGCCGTTTCTGCCAATGTCGGTGGCCACCGTCCGTTACACCGGCCCCTACGACGAGTGCTATCCAGCCTGGGAAACGCTGGTGGCGGCCATGCAGGCACATGGCTTGATGACGGAAAGGAGCGTTGCCTGCGCCGTCAGTCACGACAACCCGGATATTACGCCAGCGAGAAAATGCCGTATGGAGGTATGCCTGTCGCTGCCGTCGGGCGCAACGGCGGACGCATTGGTGGTGCGCGATCTGTTGCGTGACAAGCGGGTTTATCTGCGCGAGATCGGCAGCGCTGCCGACTACGCGGCGATCGAGGTCAGAGGCCCATACACGCTGCTGCATCCGGCATATCGTTCGCTCTACCGGGAATGGCTGCCGCAAAGCGGTCGTGAGCCGGAGGACGATCCCGGTTTCGAGGTGTATTACAACTCGCCGCAGAACACCGCGCCGCAGGATTTGCGTACGGAGATATTCGTGCCACTCAAGCCGATATGACCTTGTGCCGGGCACTGGCGATGTTCCTCGCGCTCTGCGCGTCGATGCAGCAGAGGTTCGGAAGGGCCGGGAAGTGTATCGATTTGTTGAGTTCCGGGAATGGAACAGGCGGGCAGCATCTGCGACGCAATTGCGCCATTGCCGATTTTACGGGCCGTGTTGGCGATTGCCGTGCGTTGCCATGGGTGCGGTCGGTACATCCATTCGAGGACAGGCCATTTGCCATGGGCTGGTACAATCCGCCCCCCCGTTTTAGTTGGAGCAGCCTTCCGTGAAACGTCTCGAAACCAGATTTGAACATGTGCTGTTCAGTAGCCGCTGGTTGATGGCGCCAGTGTATTTCGGCCTGGTGCTGGCGCTGCTGCTGATGCTGGTCAAGTTCGGCAAGGAGATCGTCCATCTCTTTGGCAACATCACCACGGCCACCAGCGGAGAGATGATCATCGGCGTGCTGTCGCTGGTCGATGTGGCGCTGATCATGAACCTGATCGTAATCATCGTTTTCAGCGGCTACGAGAACTTCGTTTCGAAAATGGAGGATCTCCACAACCACAAGGACCGTCCGGACTGGATGGGGCACATCGGTTTTTCCGATCTCAAGATCAAACTGATCGGTTCCATCGTGGCGATTTCGGGGATCGAGTTGCTGAAGGCGTTCATGAACGTGGATAACCTGACCGACCGCCATCTGGGCTGGATGGTCGGCATCCACGTTACTTTCCTTTTCTCCGGCGTGCTTTATGCCTTGATGGACCGCATCAGCAATAAGGGGCACTGAAAAAGCGTCGGAAGGGCGGTGTCTGCGCGTTTTTCCGCGGATTTTCTATATCTGCAGGCGTTCGAGCAGTTCGCGTTCGACCCGCACGACTTCCGCATCCTGCGTCAGGCATTCGCCATAAAGCAGAAAGGTGTCTTCCACCCGCTCGCCCAGCGTGGCGATTTTGGCGGCTTGCAGGCCGATGTCGTATTTCACCAGCACTTCGGCGACGTCGAAGAGCAGGCCGGGGCGGTCGGCCGCCGTCAGCGAAAGGATGTAGTGCTGGCGGGCATCGTCGGGCCGGATATTGACTTCCGGGGTGATCGGAAAGTGTCTGACGTGGCGTGACAGACGCCCTTTCGACGGCCGTTCCGGCGCTTCGTGCTTGAGCAGTCGCGTGCTCAGCTCATGCTCGATCAGGATGACGATGTCGCGGTATGGAACGGCATTGCCGGGGTCTTGCAGCATGAAGCTGTCGAGCGCGTAACCGTGGCGCGTGGTGTGGACCTTGGCGTCCAGGATGGTGAAACCTATGTGGCCGAAAAAGCCGGTCAGGCGCACGAACAGGTCTTTTTGGTCGCGGGTGAAGACCATTACCTGCAGGCCTTCCTCGCCTTCCGATACGCGCGCTTTCACGACCGGCTCATCGGCCTGGGTGCGGAAATAGAGCAGCCGGGTGTGCCAGGCGATTTCCTCCGCGGAGTGGCGCATGAAGTACACGGGGTCGAGTTCGGCCCAGAGCGCTTCCTCGACGCCCGGCCGCAGGCCGTGGTAGCGCAGCAGGCTGCGCGCGTCCTCCTGGCGGTCGTCCAGCCCGAGCGCTTGCTGTGGCGTGGCGCCGCGCAGCAGGCGCTGGGTGGCGAAGAAGAGGTCTTCCAGCAGCTTGTCTTTCCAGCCGTTCCATACTTTCGGACTGGTGCCGCGGATGTCCGCGTGGGTGAGGAGATAAAGCCCTACGAGACGGCGTTCGTCCCCGACGATGTCGGCGAAGCGCCGGATGACGTTGGGGTCGGAAGTGTCTTCCTTCTGCGCCACGCGCGACATGGTCAGGTGCTGTTCGATCAGCCAGACGACCAGTTCGGTGTCTCCCGCGGGCAGGCCGTGGCTTTCGCAGAAGGCGCGCGCGTCCTGCATGCCCAGCTTGGAATGGTCGCCGCCGCGGCCCTTGGCGATATCGTGGAACAACGCGGCGATATGCAACAGCCAGTGGCGCTCGAAACCAAGGATGAGCCGGGTCATCAGCGGGTATTCGTGCGCGTATTCGCCGAGCGAGAAACAGCGTATGTTGCGCAACACCATCAGGATGTGCTGGTCCACCGTATAGACGTGGAACAGGTCGTGCTGCATCTGGCCGATGATTCTTTGCCAGGCCGGCAGATAGCGCGACAGGATGCCGTATTTGGCCATGCGCCGGAGTTCGCGCACGACGTTGCGCCGTTGCTGGAGAATCTCCAGGAACAGGGCCCGGTTTGCCGGGTCGGCGCGAAAATCGGCGTTGATCAGGTGGCGGTTCAGCCACAGTGCGCGCAGCGTGCGCGCGGTCATGCCTTTCAGTTCGCCACGCTGCTGCAATAGCAGAAAGCATTCGAGCAGTGCCGACGGATGGCGTTCGAAGGTGTCCTCGTCACGCATGTCGAGCAATTCGCGCACGGTTTGAAAGCGTGCATTGATGACGATGGGCGCACCGCCCCGGAGAGGGAAAATCGCCGCGCCGTAGTTTTGCAGCAGGATCGTATTGAGCTGGGTGACTTTCTTGGCGTTCAGGTAATAGCGCCGCATGAACACTTCGGAGGCGCGTTTGGTGGCGGTGGCTTCGAACCCCAGGAGGCGGGCGAGCCGTTCCTGATGGTCGAACAGCAAACGATCCTCGGCGCGGCCCGCGAGGTAGTGCAGACGGATGCGCACGTGTTGCAGGAAGCGTTCGACGTCGCGCAGTTCGTTGGCCTCGCTACTGGTAATCAGGCGCTGGCGTGCGAGGTCGCGCCAGCGGTGGCCGATATCCATGGAACGGGCGATCCAGCCCAGCATCTGAATATCGCGCAGGCCGCCTGGGCTTTCCTTGCAGTTCGGTTCCAGCTCGAAAGGCGTGTCGTGGTAGCGGGTATGGCGTTGGTCCTGTTCGAGTTGCTTGGCCTTGAAAAAAGCGCGCGAGTCGAGTTGCGCGCGGTAGCGGGAAGCAAAGGCGTTGAACAAGGTGGTGTCGCCGGTGAGCAGGCGCGATTCGAGCAGATTCGTCTGGATCGTGATGTCGTTGGCCGCGGCTTCGAGGCATTCGTCGACGGAGCGCACGCTATGGCCGATCGCCAGCCCTATGTCCCATAAAGCGCCGACCAATGTCACCAGGGGGGCCAGGACGATGCCGTTGGCCGATTCGGGCAGCAGAATCAGTACGTCGACATCGGAATGCGGGTAGAGCTCGCCCCGGCCATACCCCCCGACCGCTACCAGCGCCGCTTTGACGGGCATGCCACAGTGTTGCCACAGGCGGGCAAGCGCGCCGTCGACGAGCTTTGTCCGCCCGGTCAGCAAAGGGGGGGTGAGGCGATTTGCTTCGTAGGCCTGGCGCAATGCCGCGCCGCCTTCGATCAAGAGCGCCCGCTCGCTGCCGATGGCGTCTTGCAGGGCGTCGGTGGCGGCGGGCGTCATGTTGGGGGTCGCTCAGGCGAAGCGGGCCGCGACAAGCGGTGGCGGTGGCGCGCTTTTGGCCGATACGGTGAGCACTTCCACGCCTGTCTCGGTGACGAGCACAGCGTGCTCCCACTGTGCGGACAGGCTGCGGTCCTTGGTTACGATGGTCCAGCCGTCGGGCAGTTCGGAGATGGCGGCCTTTCCCGCGTTGATCATGGGTTCGATGGTGAAGATCATTCCCGGCTGAAGCTCGACGCCGGTACCGGCCTTGCCGTAGTGCAGCACCTGCGGTTCTTCGTGGAATTTGCGCCCGAGGCCATGTCCGCAGAATTCGCGGACGACGGAAAAGCCGTTGCCCTCGGCGTGCTTCTGGATCGTCGCGCCGATGTCGCCGAGATGTCCGCCCGGGCGCACCGCGGCGATGCCCAGCCACATGCACTCGAACGTGACCTGGCACAGACGCTTGGCAAGGATGGGGGCGTCGGGTCCGACGATGAACATGCGGCTGGTGTCACCGTGGAAACCGTCCTTGGTGATGACGGTGATGTCGATATTGACGATATCGCCTTTTTTCAGTGCCTTGTCGCCCGGAATGCCGTGACAGACCTGATGGTTGACCGAAGTGCAGATGGATTTCGGGTAGGGCTTGTAGCCGGGCGGCGCGTAATTGAGCGGCGCGGGCACGGTGCCTTGGGTGTTGACCATGTATTCGTGGCACAGGCGATCCAGTTCGCCCGTGGTCGTGCCCGCTTGGACAAACGGTTCGATGTAGTCGAGAACCTCGGCGGCCAGGCGGCACGCCTCGCGCATTCTTTCGATTTCCTGTGGTGTCTTGATGACAATGCTCATGGGGCGGGCTGAGTGTGCGAAAGTGGGAAAGGCTAGCGTATGCGGTCAAGCAGGGCAAACGAGCCGGGATCGAGCGGTGGGTGAAAGTGGAGTCAGGCCGGGGTTGGGTACTCCGCCTTGAGAGACATCATACGGCGATGCTATCATTCTCGGCTTGTCCGTAACTGCGGGCAAAAATACACACGCTCATCGTACGCCCTGCGTCTCAAGGGCAGCGAGGGTTCGCTGGCGGTCGACAAGGCTGCAAGCGACAGTGGCGCGGGTTTCATGCAGAGTTCCTTGTGGAAGGGAAGTTCCTCGAGGGAGAACGAATGAGGCCGGCGCCCCGTTGAGCGGAGGTCAAAACCCTTTTGAATTTGGAGTAGTACATGACTGTCACGATGCGTCAGATGCTCGAAGCGGGCGTCCATTTCGGCCACCAGACCCGTTTCTGGAACCCGCGCATGGCCCCGTACATTTTTGGCCAGCGCAACAAGATTCACATCGTCAATCTCGAAAAGACGATGGTCAAATACACCGAGGCGATGAATTTCGTGCGCAAGCTCGCCTCCAATCGCGGCACCGTGCTGTTTGTCAGCACCAAGCGCCAGGCCCGCGAAATCATCGCGGAAGAAGCACGCCGCGCCGGCATGCCCTACGTTGACGAGCGCTGGCTCGGCGGCATGCTGACCAACTTCAAGACCGTCAAGCAGTCCATCAAGCGCCTGAAGGAGATCGAGGCGATGGTGGAAGATGGCACACTCGATCGCCTGCCCAAGCGTGAGGCGCTGACGGTGACGCGCGACCTCGAGAAGCTGCAGAAGAGCATCGGCGGCATCAAGGATATGGGCGGTTTGCCGGATGCGCTGTTCGTCGTCGACGTCGGCTATCACAAGATCGCCGTGACCGAAGCGAAAAAGCTCGGTATTCCGATCGTGGCCGTGGTTGATACCAACCACTCGCCGGACAGCGTCGACTACGTCATTCCGGGCAACGACGATTCGTCCCGCGCCATCCGTCTGTATGCGCGCGGCGTTGCCGATGCGGTGCTGGAAGGGCGTAGCCAGGCGCTGCAGGAAATCGTCACCGCGGGTACCGACGAGTTCGTCGAAGTCGAAGAAGACGGCGCTCAGGAAGCGCAGGCCTGATAGAGTGGTCCGGATCCCGGTGGCTTTGTGTGCTTGAGCATGTCCGGGATCAGGCGTGGGTTTGGGTGGCGGCCGTTGGCAGAAGCATTTGGCCGGATGATCGGGCAAGAATAGGCCGCCGCCGGATTTGAACGAAGATTTCAGGAGTTAGCATGGCGGAAATTACCGCAAGCATGGTCAAGGAACTGCGCGAGAAAACCGATGCGCCGATGATGGAGTGCAAGAAGGCGCTGACCGAAGCCGCCGGCGACATCGTCAAGGCCGAGGAAATTCTGCGCATCAAGCTGGGCAACAAGGCTTCGAAGGCCGCTGCCCGTATCACCGCCGAAGGGATCGTCGGTGTTCATCTGGCAGCCGACGGCAAGCTCGGCGCGATGGTCGAGTTGAACTGCGAAACCGATTTCGTCGCCAAGAACGACGATTTCATCGCACTCGCCGCGTCGCTCGCAGGGCTGGTCGCCACGCGTAATCCGGCTGACGTTGCCGCGCTGTCCGCGCTGGAACTGAATGGCCAGAGCGTCGAGCAAGTGCGTACCGCTCTGGTTGGCAAGATCGGTGAGAATATCACCGTGCGCCGCTTCGTCCGTACCGAGGCGAAGGGACGTGTCGCGAGCTATATCCACGCCGGCGCCAGGATCGGTGTGCTGATCGACGTCGTTGGTGGCGACGAGCAACTGGCGAAGGATCTGGCGATGCATATCGCTGCCAGCAAACCGAAGTCGCTGGATGCTTCCGGCGTGTCGGCCGATTCGATCGAAGCCGAACGCCGCATCGCGGTGGAGAAGGCGCGCGAGGCAGGCAAGCCCGAAGCGATGCTGGAGAAGATCGCGGAAGGAACCGTGCAGAAATTCCTCAAGGAAGTGACTCTGCTCGGCCAGCCTTTCGTCAAGGACGACAAGCAGACCGTCGAGGCGTTGCTGAAAGCGCGCAGCGCGTCGGTTGCCGCCTTCTCGCTGTACGTAGTCGGTGAGGGTATCGAGAAGCGTACGGACGATTTTGCCGCCGAAGTGGCCGCGCAAGCTGCCGCTGCCGCCAAGAAATAACGAGGCCTGTCAAAAAATGTCCGCCGCCGCGTACAAGCGCATCCTGCTCAAGCTCTCGGGCGAGGCTCTGATGGGTGATGATGCCTATGGCATCAACGAGGATGTGATCGCCCGCATCGTTTCCGAGATCGCCGAAGTGGTTCGTCTCGGCGTACAGGTTGGTGTGGTGATCGGTGGCGGCAACATTTTTCGTGGCATGAAGGGGGCGGCTTCCGGCATGGACCGGGCCACCGCCGATTACATGGGCATGCTTGCCACGGTCATGAACGCGATTGCGCTGGCCGACGCGATGCGCCGCAGCGATGTCGAGGCGCGCGTACAGTCTGCGTTGCGCATCGATCAGGTCGTGGAGCCCTACATTCGTGGCCGTGCCATCCGTCATCTCGAAGAGGGGCGGGTAGTGATTTTCGCTGCCGACACCGGCAACCCGTTTTTTACCACCGATACCGCCGCCGCCCTGCGCGGTGCCGAGATCGGCGCCCAGATCGTGCTCAAGGCGACCAAGGTCGATGGCGTATATACCGCCGACCCGAAGAAAGACCCGCAGGCGCAGCGCTATCACCGCATCAGCTTCGATGAGGCGATCGGTCGAAATCTGGCGGTGCTGGATGCGACGGCTTTTGCCTTGTGTCGCGATCAAAAATTGCCGATCAACGTGTTTTCGATCTTCAAGCCCGGTGCGCTCAAACGCGTCGTGCTGGGCGAGGACGAAGGCACGTTGGTTCATTCCTGAGGACTCGCGCATGATCCCCGAACTCAAGAAAACGATCGAGCAGAAGATGCAGAAATCGGTCGAAGCGCTCAAGGCCGACCTGATCAAGGTACGTACCGGCCGCGCCCATACCGGCCTGCTCGATCACGTCATGGTCGATTATTACGGCAGCATGGTGCCGATCAATCAGGTGGCCAACGTCACGCTGATCGATGCTCGCACCATCGGCGTGCAGCCGTGGGAAAAGCCCATGGTCGGCAAGGTCGAGAAAGCCATCCGCGATTCCGATCTCGGCCTCAATCCGGCGTCGATGGGAGAGATCATCCGCGTGCCGATGCCGCCGTTGACCGAGGAGCGCCGCCGTGATCTGACCAAGGTCGTGCGCCACGAGGGTGAAACGGCCAAGGTTGCCGTGCGCAATGTGCGCCGCGATGCCAACCAGCAGCTCAAGGATGCGGTCAAGGACAAGTTGATTTCCGAGGACGACGAGCGCCGTGCCGAGGAAGATATCCAGAAGTTCACCGACAAATACGTGGCCGAAATCGACAAGTTGCTCGCGCAGAAGGAGCAGGAGCTGATGCAGGTCTGATCCGTCCCCGGATAAGACCTTCCTGCCAGCGCGAGGAGGCTGATCGTGGCAGATCCCGGTTTCGTCAGTTCGACCCGTGGCATTCCCGAAGTGGCGGGGCCGCGGCACATTGCGATCATCATGGATGGCAATGGGCGCTGGGCGCGCAAGCGCTTCTTGCCGCGCGTAGCAGGTCATACACGGGGCGTTGAAACCGTTCGTGCCGTGATTCGCGCGTGTCTGGAGCGGGGCGTCGAGTATCTGACCCTGTTCGCGTTCAGTTCTGAGAACTGGCGACGCCCGGTCGAAGAAGTGTCCTTTCTGATGCAGTTGTTCATGAAGTCGCTGCAGCGCGAAGTCAATCGCCTGCATCAGAACGGTATCCGCTTCCGTGTGGTCGGCGATTTGTCCCGCTTCGATCCGAGAATGGTGGAAGCCATCCGTGAAGCGGAGGCGTTGACCGCCGGCAATACCCGTTTTTCGCTCAGTGTGGCGGCCAATTACGGCGGGCGTTGGGATGTGATGCAGGCCGTGTCGAAGATGTTGGCGCGTAATCCCGAGCACAGCGGCGATTTCACCGAGGACGAATTGGCCGCCGAGTTGTCGATGAGCTTCGCGCCTGAACCCGATCTGTTCATCCGTACCGGTGGTGAGCAGCGCATCAGCAATTTCATGTTGTGGCAACTGGCCTATACGGAGCTGTACTTCACGGAGAAGCTGTGGCCCGATTTCGATGCCGCCGCGCTGGATGACGCCATTGCTTCGTATCAAGGGCGAGAGCGACGTTTCGGTCGGACCAGCGAACAGCTCAAGGGCAAACCCGCCGACGAAGCCGCGGCTTCCACCAAACCGGGACGCCATGCTTAAGGCGCGAATCATTACCGCGCTGATCCTTCTTTTTGGACTGCTCGCCGCGCTCTTTCTGCTGCCCACGCCAGGGTGGCTGGTTTTTTGTGCGCTGATCTGCGCCGGGGCCGCATGGGAGTGGGGCGGATTGGCGGCTTTCCCCGCAACCTCCCGCGGGCTTTTTGCGGTGTCAATGGGGGCGGCGTGTGTCCTTGCCGGCTTCGCGGTGGGGCTTGGCGGCGCTGCTGTGCTGCCTGCGGGGGTAGCGTTGTTTTATGTTCCCAGCGCGTTGTTTTGGTTATGTGTCATGCCGCTTTGGCTGGCGCGTAAATGGACATTGCGCCATCGTGCCGCCGCCGCTGCCATCGGTTTTGTCGTTCTCGTACCGCCCGCGCTGGCGTTGGCGCATTTGCGCCTGATGGGGCCGTGGGTGTTGCTGGCGGTGATGGCCATGGTCTGGGTGGCGGATATTTCGGCTTATTTCGCTGGCCGCGCGTTTGGCCGGCATAAGCTCGCGCCCGGCATCAGTCCCGGTAAAACGTGGGAGGGTGCCGTCGGTGCCGCCCTGGGAGTGTTGGCGTTCGGCGGTATCGTCGTGTCTGCTGCGGTGGAAAACACGTCGGCTGTGTTGCTCGCCATGCTTGTTCCCGTGCTTATCGGATTCACGGCGGTCAGCATCATCGGCGATTTGTTCGAATCCTTGCTCAAGCGCCAGGCGGGCGTCAAGGATAGCGGTACGATCCTGCCCGGGCACGGCGGCATACTCGATCGCATCGACAGTCTGACCTCGACCCTGCCGCTGGCCGGATTGGCTGCCCTGTGGTTTGTCACGCGCTGATTTCCCTCTGATTTCCATGTCCCATTCGCGTATCCAGCAGATTACCGTTCTCGGCGCCACCGGCTCCATTGGTGCGAGTACGCTCGATGTCGTGGCCCGCCACCCGGATCGTTTCGCGCTTTTCGCCCTGACCGCACAGAGTCAGGTAGCCAAATTGCTGGAGCAATGCCTGCGCTTCGCGCCGCGCTACGCTGTGATGACCGATGCACGGGCGGCATCGGCCTTGACCGATGCCTTGCGCGAAGCGGGCAGCCGCACGGAAGTCTTGAGTGGGGAAAAGGCCTTGGTGGAGGTTGCCGGCCATCAGGATGTTGACGCCGTCATGGCGGCGATTGTCGGCGCGGCCGGACTGGCGCCGGCTTTGAGCGCGGTGCGTGCCGGCAAGAAGGTATTGCTCGCCAACAAGGAAGCCCTGGTGCTGTCGGGCCGTTTGTTCATGGATGCCGTGGCCGACAGCGGCGCTTGCCTGCTGCCGATCGACAGCGAGCACAATGCGGTGTTTCAGTCGCTGCCGGCGGATTACGCGCGCGCGCCGGCCGCCGCGGGTGTGCGTCGCGTGTTGTTGACTGCTTCTGGTGGCCCGTTTCGCGAGACGCCGGTCGAGCTTTTGGAGACGGTGACGCCCGAACAGGCGTGTGCCCACCCCAACTGGGTCATGGGGCGCAAGATTTCGGTCGATTCGGCGACGATGATGAACAAGGGGCTGGAAGTCATCGAGGCGCATTGGCTGTTTGGCGTGTCCGCCGAGTGCATCGAGGTGGTCGTTCATCCGCAAAGCGTGATTCATTCGATGGTCGATTATGTGGATGGCTCGGTAATCGCGCAGTTGGGCAATCCCGATATGCGCACACCGATTGCGCACGCGTTGGCCTGGCCGGAGCGGATCGATGCTGGTGTACGTCCGCTCGATTTGTGCCAGATCGGCCGTTTGAGTTTCGAACAGCCGGATTTCGCCCGCTTTCCGTGCCTCGCCCTGGCTTATCAGGCTTTGCGCGAAGGCGGCGGTGCGGCGGCGGTGCTCAACGCGGCGAACGAGGAGGCGGTGGCCGCTTTTCTCGAATGCCGTATCGGCTTTCGCCGTATCGCCGATGTGATTGCGGCCTGCCTGGAACAGGCCGGGAATGTGGCAGTCGATTCGTTGGAGTCGGTGCTTGCCGCCGATACTCGGGCGCGCGAGATCGCGCGCGTGGAAATTCGTCGCCGTCAGGTGGCCTGATGTTACTGCTCGATTACCTCATCCCCTTTGCCGTTGCGCTTGGCTTGCTGATCATGGTGCACGAGATGGGGCACTATCTCGTCGCGCGTTGGTGCGGCGTGAAAGTGCTGCGCTTCTCCATCGGGTTTGGCAAGCCGTTGCTTTCGCGACGTCTCGGGCGCGATGGCACGGAGTGGGCGCTCGGCGCTTTCCCGCTGGGTGGTTACGTCAAGATGGTCGATGAACGCGAAGGCGAAGTCGCGTCGTCCGATCTGCCCCGTGCCTTCAATCGCCAGAGCGTTTGGCGGCGTTTCGCGATTGTTGCCGCCGGGCCGATCGCCAATCTTTTGCTGGCTGTTCTTGTTTACTGGGGCCTGTTCGTCGTCGGCTCGGATGAATTGCGCCCACGCCTGGCGTTGACGACTGAGCAGAGCGCGGCGGTCAGCGCGGGCGTGCGTGACGGCGATCTCGTTACTGCGGTGAATGGCGAGGCGGTGCGCAGTTGGCAGGATCTGCGCTGGCTGTTGCTGAGCCGCATGCTCGATAACGAACAGGTCGTGCTGCAAGTGCGTACCCTGGACGAAGCTGACGCAACACGCACGCTCGACCTTTCCGGGATTGCCATCGACAACGGCCGGGACGATCCGATTTCCCTCATCGGCCTGCGCCCGTGGCGACCGCGCATTCCCGTCGTGGTGGGTGCTTTGGTGGCGGGAGGCGCTGCCGAACGCGCGGGCTTGCAAACTGGGGACGTCATCGTGGCGATCGACGGCACCGCGGTCGAGTCAGGGGGCGATCTGGTCACCCGTGTGAGCGCTGCTGTCGACCGTAACCTGGATGTGGAAGTGCGCCGTGGCGATGCAACGCAACACTTTGCCGTGGTGCCGCAAGCCGAGACGCAGAAGGGGCAGCGTATCGGCCGGATCGGGATTCAGATTGCCGATCCGCCGCGAGAGATCATGGATTTGATGTTCGCCACGATCAGTTACGGGCCGGTCGATGGTTTCGTCAAGGCGGCAAGGCAGACGTGGGAATCCAGCGTCCTGAGCCTGAAAATGATCGGCCGCATGATTACCGGCGATCTGTCGTTGAAAAACCTGTCTGGCCCGCTGACCATCGCCGACTACGCCGGCCAGTCCGCGCGGCTCGGTTGGGGCCACTATCTGAAGTTCATCGCCATCATCAGTATCAGCCTGGGTGTGCTCAATCTGCTGCCCATTCCAGTGCTGGATGGAGGGCATTTACTGTATTATGTGGCCGAAATTATCAAGGGCGGACCGATCCCGGAACGTATCATGGAGATCGGCCAACAAATTGGCCTGCTTCTCCTTGCCATGCTGATGGCATTCGCTTTCTACAACGACATAACCCGCTTTATTTCCGGCTGAAAATTTGCATGAATCGCAAGCTCCTGCCCGGGCTCATCATGGCCCTTTTTGCCGCTGCACCGGCGTTCGCGTTTGAACCGTTTGTCGTCAAGGATATCCGTGTCGAAGGGATACAGCGCATCGAGGCGGGAACCGTATTCAGTTATCTTCCGGTCAAGGTCGGCGAACGTTTTGACGAGGAGCAGGCAGCCGAGGCCATTCGTGGGCTTTATGCTACCGGGTTCTTTCGCGATGTCCGCATCGAGGCCGAAAACGACGTGTTGGTGGTGCTCGTGGACGAGCGCCCGGCCATCGCGCAGGTCGACTTTGTCGGCGTGAAGGAATTCGACAAGGACCAGCTCAGAAAAGGGTTGCGCGAAATCGGCCTGGCCGAATCCCGCATTTTCGACCGTGCGTTGCTGGAGCGTGCCGAGCAGGAATTGAAGCGGCAATACCTGAGCAAGGGCAAATACGCCGCCACGGTGACGACGACCGTGACGCCGCTGGAACGTAACCGGGTCAGCATCAACTTTGCCGTGGAGGAGGGCGACGTCGCCAAAATCCGTCATATCGGCATCGTCGGCGCCAAGGCGTTCGAGGAAGAGGATCTGCTCGAACTGTTCCAGCTTACGACGCCGGGCTGGCTGACCTGGTACACCAAGAACGATCAGTATTCGAAGCAAAAGCTGTCGGCCGACATAGAAAAGCTGCGCTCGTATTACCTCGATCGCGGTTATCTGGATTTCAACATCGATTCCACGCAGGTTTCGATCACGCCGGACAAGAAAGACATCTACATCACGCTCAGCATTACCGAGGGCGAGCAATACACCGTGACTGGCGTGCGCTTTACCGGGGATCTGATCTTGCCCGAGGCCGATTACCTGGCGCTTGCCACGATCAAGCCGGGCGAGATTTTTTCGCGCGAGAAACTGACGGAAACGACCAAGGCGATTACCGATCGTCTGGGCAACGAAGGCTATGCTTTCGCCAACGTCAATGCCGCGCCGGAAGTGGACAAGGAAAAGCGCGAGGTCGCGTTTACCGTGTTCGTCGATCCGGGGCGCCGGGTTTATGTGCGCAACATCAATATCGGCGGCAACACGAAGACGCGCGATGAGGTGATACGCCGCGAGATGCGCCAGATGGAAAGCGCCTGGTATGACGCGGAAGCGATCAACCGCTCCCGCACCCGCGTCGACCGCTTGAATTTCTTCGACGAAGTGAGCGTCGAAACGCCCGCCGTTACCGGTACGACCGATCAGGTCGACGTCAATTTCAACGTCAAGGAACGCGCCACCGGCAATCTCATGCTGGGGGCGGGCTTTTCCAGTTCGGAAAAGGTCGTGGTGTCGGCCTCCGTGTCGCAGCAAAACCTGTTCGGCAGCGGCAAGTCGCTGGTCCTGGGCTTGAATACCAGCAAGGTCAATCGTACCTACGCACTGTCCTTCACCGATCCGTATTACACCGTCGATGGCGTCAGCCTGGGCTGGGACATCTACCACCGCACTTACGATCCGTCCGAGTCCTACTCGGTCGCACGCTACAAGACGGTGTCGACCGGTGGTGGCTTCCGTCTTGGCTATCCCATCGCCGAGGACGATCAGATCAATTTCGGCTTGGTTGCCGATCGCACGCGCATCACCACATATGCGGACAGCCCGTCGCAATACAAGGATTTTTGTATTGATTTCGATTGTGGCGGGGTGAATAGCATTATCGCCAGCGCCGGATGGTCGCGCGATAAGCGCGACAGCCTCATCTACACACGCAAGGGGACTTATCAGCGTGTATATGGCGAGGTTGCGTTGCCGGGTGGCGATATCCAGTACGGCAAGATCAACTACCAGTACCAGCATTGGTTCCCCATCGGGCGCGATTACGCGTTGATGCTCAATGGGGATATCGGCATCGCGAAGGGCTACAATGACAAGCCGATGCCGTTCTACAAGAACTTCTACGCTGGCGGTATCGGTTCGGTGCGCGGCTACGAGCAAAGCTCGCTGGGCACCGATCGCAATACCGAAGGCGATTCGCTGGGTGGTACGCGGCGCATGGTTGGTAACGCGGAGTTTTATTTCCCCTTGCCCGGTTCCGGCACCGACCGCTCCTTCCGCGTTTCCGCGTTCTTCGATGCCGGTCAGGTGTGGGGCGAGGAACAGGATATCAACTTCGGCGACTTGCGCTACAGTAGTGGCTTGGCGTTCTCGTGGACTTCGCCGGTCGGTCCGCTCAAGTTCAGTCTGGGTTTCCCGCTGAACGCCAAGAAGGACGATGATATCCAGCGATTCCAGTTCCAGTTGGGCACCGTGTTCTGATCGCTTTAACATCTATAAATACAGTTGCTCCGGAGGCTTCAGTGAAAGTCAGCGCTCTCTCTGTTTTCATCGCCGTCGTGCTTGGTATTGCCGCTCAGAATGCCGCAGCGGAGACCAAGATCGGCTTCGTCAATTCGGATCGCCTCATGCGCGAAGCCGCACCGGCCGTGCGCGCCCAGCAGCGGCTGGAAAAGGAATTTGAAAAGCGTGATCAGGACATCCAGCGCATGGCCAAGGACTTGCAGGCGATGCAGGAGGAAATGGAGCGTAGTGGCACGTCGATGGCGGAGGCCGACCGGCGCATCAAGGAGCGCGCGTTCAACGATCTGAACCGCGATTTCCAGCGCAAACAGCGTGAATTCCGCGAGGATCTCAACCAGCGCCGTAATGAGGAACTGGCTTCGGTGCTCGACAAGGCGAACAAAACGGTGAAGCAGATCGCCGAGGCTGAAAAGTTCGACATCATCTTCCAGGAAGCGGTGTACGCCAGCCCGCGCATCGATATCACGGACAAAGTCGTCAAGGCCCTGTCCGAAGCCAAATAAGGCACATTATTCCTCCGCTGCCCTATGTACAGCCTCGATGAGTTGGTTGCGCGTTTGGGTGGGGAGGTCGTGGGCGACGGTCGTGTGACCGTTCGTCGCGTGGCCACGCTGGATCAGGCACAGGAGGGTGATCTTTCCTTTCTGTCCAATCCGAAGTATTCCGCGCGTTTGAAATCGTGCCGCGCCAGCGCGGTTATCGTCGGGAGTGCCGAGCGTGGCAGGCACGGCTCGTCCGACGGGCGCCCGCTCATCGTCGCGAGCGATCCCTATCTTTACTTCGCCAAGGTTGCCAGGCTGTTCAATCCACCGCCGCCAGCCGTGGCCGGCGTGCATCCGCTCGCGGCCGTCGAGGCCGTCGTCCCTTCCTCGGTGGAGGTGGCGGCCGGGGCCACTGTCGAGGCAGGGGCTGAAATCGGCGCGGGCGTGTCCATCGGGGCGGGAAGCTACATCGGCGCCGGTGCCAGGATTGGTGCCGGCACACGCGTGGCGCCGCGCGTCACGGTGTATCCGGGTTGTGTCATCGGGTGCGATTGCGTTATCCACGCGGGGGCCGTGATCGGCTCGGACGGCTTCGGTTTCGCGCGCGAGGCTGACGGTTCCTGGCTGAAAATCCCCCAGACCGGGCGGGTCGTCATCGGCGACGACGTGGAAATTGGCGCCAACACGACGATCGATCGCGGCGCGTTGGACGATACCGTGATCGGCAACGGGGTCAAACTGGATAATCAGATCCAGGTCGGCCACAACGTGCGCATCGGCGACTTTACCGCCATCGCCGGCTGTGTCGGTATTGCCGGCAGCACCGAAATCGGCGCCCGCTGCCGAATCGGCGGCCAGGCCGGTATCATAGGGCATCTCAGGATAGCCGACGATGTCGTCATTTCAGCCGGCACGCTGGTGACCAAATCGATTTCTCGCCCGGGTGTATATACCGCCAATCTGCCCGTGCAAGGACACGCGGAATGGGTAAGAAACTTCGCCCACCTGCGCCATCTGGACGCTATGGCGGATAGAATACGCGCCCTCGAACAACGTCTCGCGGAGCGGGACCCACGCTGAACGACATGGATATCAACGAAATCCTGCAATACCTCCCGCATCGTTACCCGTTTCTGCTGATCGACCGGGTCCTGGAACTGGAAGAGGGCAAGCGCGTTCTGGCGCTGAAGAACGTGACCATGAACGAGCCCTTTTTCCCGGGCCACTTCCCGCACCATCCGGTGATGCCGGGGGTGCTCATCGTCGAGGCCATGGCGCAGGCAGCCGCACTGCTGTCGTTCAAGACCCTCGGCATCAAGCCGGATGAAAACTCGGTGGTGCTGTTCGCCGGCATCGACAACGTGCGCTTCAAGCGTCCGGTGGTGCCGGGCGATCAACTGCTGTTCGACGTTTCGATCATCCAGAGCAAGCGAAACATCTACAAATACAAGGGCACGGCCCGCGTCGGCGACGAACTCGCCACCGAGGCGGAACTGATGTGTGCCCTGAAAACGCTGTAACAGCGGCGACGCGATGATTCATCCAACCGCGATCATTCATCCTGGCGCCCGGCTTGGTGCCGGTGTCAGTGTGGGTGCCTATTCGCTCATCGGCGAGCATGTCGAGATCGGCGACAACACCCATGTCGGTCCGCATGTGGTGATCGAAGGGCTCACGCGTATCGGGCGTGACAATCAGATCTTCCAGTTTTGCTCCATCGGCGCGATTCCGCAGGACAAGAAATACGATGACGAGCCGACCCGGCTCGAAATCGGCGACCGCAACACCATTCGCGAATATTGTTCGTTCAATGTAGGCACCAGCCAGGATGGCGGCGTGACCCGTGTCGGCAGCGATAACTGGATCATGGCCTATGTGCACATTGCGCACGATTGCCAGGTCGGTGACAACACCACCTTTGCCAACAATGCCACGCTGGCGGGGCATGTCCATATCGGCGATTGGGCTATTCTTGGCGGTTTCACCGGCGTGCACCAGTTTTGCCACGTTGGCGCGCATAGCTTTTGTGGCGTCGGCACGGTGTTGCTGCAGGATCTGCCGCCGTTCGTCACCGTTGCCGGTAATCCGGCGGTGCCGCGCGGCGTCAACAGCGAAGGCTTGAAGCGGCGCGGTTATTCAGCCGAAGGCATCGCCGCGATCAAGCGCGCCTACCGTGCGCTGTACCGTTCCGGCCTGAGTCTGGACGAGGCGCGCGAGCGCATTGCCGAGATAAGCGCCGAACATCCCGAGGTTGGTCCGTTCGCCGATTTCATCGGCCGGTCCGGTCGTGGTCTGGTTCGGTGAAGCCGTGGCGCCCAGAATCGCCATGGTGGCCGGAGAAACCTCCGGCGATCTGCTCGCAAGCCATCTGATCCGCGCCATCCGGCGTCACTTGCCCGACGCCGAGTTCTACGGTATCGGCGGGCCGAAAATGGAGGCCGAAGGGTTCCGCGCCGATTGGTCCGCGGAACAACTCGCGGTGCATGGCTACGTCGATGCGCTGAAGCGTTACCGCATACTGTCGGCGATTCGCAGAACCCTGCTGGGCCGTATCCGCCGTGACAAGCCGGCCGCCTTCATCGGCATCGACGCGCCGGATTTCAACCTCTGGCTCGAAGGCCGGGTCAAGGCGCGCGGTATCCCGGCGATCCACTTCGTCAGCCCGTCGATCTGGGCATGGCGTGGCGGGCGGATCAAGCGCATTGCCCGTTCGGTGACGCGGATGCTTTGTCTGTTTCCGTTCGAGCCGGATTTGTACGACAAGGCCGGCGTGCCGGTGAGTTACGTCGGTCATCCGCTCGCGGACGTTTTTCCGCTGGAGCCAAACCGGGCGGCCGCGCGCGACTTGCTCGGCCTTCCCGTCGCGGCAAAGATCGTTGCGCTACTGCCCGGCAGCCGGCAGTCCGAGGTGAGCAGCCTGGCCGATACCTTCATCGCCACGGCGAAATGCATGGCCGAGCGTGATCCCGGCATGGTGTTCCTCGTACCGTTGGCGACGCGCGAAACGCGTGCTCTGTTCGAACAGGCGGTGCGTCGCAACGACGCGCACGAACTGCCGATCCGCCTGCTCTTCGGGCATGCGGTGGAGGCCATGACGGCCGCCGACGCAGTACTCGTGGCCAGTGGCACGGCCAGCCTGGAAGCCGCACTGCTCAAGCGTCCGATGGTGATCACCTATCGCATGGGTAAATGGCAATACCGCTTGATGAAGCGGATGGCTTACCTGCCCTGGGTCGGGTTGCCGAATATCCTGTGCAACGAGTCACTCGTGCCTGAACTGTTGCAGGACGAGGCCTCGCCCGAAAAGCTTGCCGAGGCACTGGAGCGATGGCTTGCCGATCCGGTCGCGTGCGCCGAGCTTGCCCGGCGTTTCACCGAACTGCACCTGGTACTGCGGCAGAACACCGCCGAGAAGGCGGCAGCGGCGATTCTGCCGTATCTGTCGGGGCGGACGGCATGAATACCGGCGCGGCGCCTCGTTTGCTTTGCGGCGTCGACGAAGCAGGCCGTGGTCCGCTGTGTGGACCGGTGGTCGCCGCGGCGGTGATACTCGATCCCGCTCACCCTATCGAAGGCTTGGCTGATTCCAAGAAACTCAGCGAGAAAGCGCGCGAACGGCTCGCACCGCTGATCCGGGAGCGTGCACTGGCTTGGGCGGTGGCGGAAGCCACGGTGGAGGAAATCGACCGCCTCAACATCCTTCACGCCAGCATGCTTGCCATGCGCCGTGCCGTGCTCGCGCTCGGCGCGGTGCCGGACGAAGTGCTGGCGGACGGCAACCGCTGCCCGGACGTGCCATACCCTGTGCGGGCCATCGTCAAGGGCGATGCCACCGAGCCGGCGATCAGCGCCGCCTCGATTTTGGCCAAGACCGAGCGCGACCGGCTGATGCGCGAACTCGACCTGCTCCATCCGCAATACGGCCTGGCCGCGCACAAGGGCTATCCCACCGCTGCGCACCTGGCCGCGCTGCAACAGCATGGCGTGATCGCCTGCTATCGGCGCAGCTTCGCGCCGGTGCGGGCGTTGCTTGAAAACCCGCCGGGAAAAAACCTGTCGCTCCCGCTATCGGCCGATCCGTCGTGTGCGGGTATGGGGGAGGGCGCATGACTTTTCACCATTTCATGCTGTTCGTCCATGTTGTCGCGGTTGCGGTATGGATCGGTGGAATGACTTTCGCATGGGCCTGCCTGCGCCCGGCTGCCGCCACGCTGCCACCCGCGCAGCGCCTGCCTTTGTGGGCCGCGGCGCTTGGCCGCTTTTTCGTGTTGGTTTGGGCGGCCATTGCCGTGTTGCTTGTGTCGGGTGTTGCGATGCTGCTGGAAGTCGGCTTTTCCCGCGCACCGCCGGCATGGCATGCGATGACTTTCACCGGGTCGGTGATGATCGGCGTTTTCATTTCCATCTGGATCGGGCCGTGGGCGGCATTGCGCACGGCGGTACGGGTGGAGGACTGGGCGCGTGGCGCGGTAGCGATGAACCGCATCCGCCAGCGCGTCGGTTTCAATCTTGCGCTCGGCTTCGTCACCATTGCCGTGGCGACACTCGGCCTTGGGCTGCTGAGGTGAGGGTTGTGAGGGCGAGGGGTACGGCGTGGCGATGAAAACGATCGTTTCGCGCGACAACCCCACCATCAAACGCCTTCACGGGCTTGCCACGACATCGCGAGAACGCCGTAAACAGGGCGAAACCCTGCTCGATGGACCGCATCTGGTCGCCGCCGCCCTGGCCGCGAACTGGCCGTTGAAGGCGCTCTACGTTTCGGAATCCGGGTTGGGCGGGGAAGAGATCCGGGCCTTGGTGGACATGCTGTCGCCCTCATTGCCGTGCACCTTGCTGCCGGACACGCTGTTCGCCCATATCAGCCCGGTCGATTCGCCCTCCGGCCTGCTTGCCCTCGTCGATCTGCCCGAGTCGCCGGATGTGGGCCGCCTGGAGGGTTCGCTCGTCGTGCTCGACGGCATTCAGGACCCCGGCAACCTCGGCGCCATTGTGCGCACCGCCGCCGCCGCCGGCATCGGTGACGCCCTGCTTGCCGACGGTTGTGCGCAGGCATGGGCGCCGCGCGTATTGCGCGCAGGCATGGGCGCGCATTTTCTGCTGCGCATTCGCGAAGATGTCGATGTGCCGGCCGTACTGGCCGGGTACTCGGGGCGTGTATTGGCGACTGCACTCGATGCTCAGGCACAACCCCTTTATGCGCTGGATCTGCGCGGCCCGACTGCGTGGCTGTTCGGCGCCGAAGGGCGGGGATTGTCGGCTGCCTTGCTGGCTCGTGCCGACGCGCGGGTGGCGATTCCGATGCCTGGCGCTGTCGAGTCGCTGAACGTCGCCGCCGCCGCCGCCGTGTGCCTGTTCGAGCAATTGCGGCAGCGTCTGCCGCGCTGATTTTTCCCCGCATCGACGGATTACGCAGTACCGGTAGGGATGTTCGGGCGCGCCGCCGCTTGCACTACAATCGAGCTTTCGATCCGTACCGTCGCGGCCGGATGCGGAATGACTATCCAGACTTTACGAACGGCTGCGACCCCTCTCTGACTTCAGATCTATTTCATGTCTTACCGCATTCTCAACGTCGCCGAGCATGGCATGCTCGATGCCTACGAGGCTCAATTGCGCGCCCGTGGTTTCCAGTCCGATCCCGCGCAGAGCGCCGCAGTGCAGCGTCTGCAACGGCTTTACAGCGAACTGTTGCACTTCAAGGCCGCCCGCCGTACCCGTCTGCGCAAGGTATTCGCCCGCCCGGCTATGCCACGTAGCGTCTATTTTTGGGGTGGTGTCGGGCGCGGGAAAAGTTTCCTGATGGATTGTTTCTACGATTCGGTGCCGTACAAGCGCAAGCGCCGGGTGCATTTTCATGCCTTCATGCAGGAAGTGCAGAACGATCTCAAGGATCACAACCATGAGCCCGATCCGATACAGAAGGTGGCCGAGCGTCTTGCGCGGCAGACGCGGCTGCTGTGTTTCGACGAATTTCACGTGTCGGATATCGCCGACGCAATGATTCTTGGCCGTTTGCTCGATGCTTTGTTCGCGCGCGGCGTCGTCCTGGTCATGACGTCGAACTATCCGCCGGACGGACTCTATCCGAATGGCCTGATGCGGGTGAATTTTCTGCCGACGATCGAGATGATCAAGCGTCGCTTCGACGTTTTCGAACTGGATCACGGCGTTGATTACCGCCTGCGTACCTTGGAGAACATCGACATGTACCTGGTGCCGGCCGACGCCGAGAGCGATGGCCGGATGCGGGATGCTTTCCGCCGCCTTGCGGCGGACAACGGAGGACACGGCAAGGCCGAGGGCGCAAAGATCGAAGTGCTCGGGCGCACCTTGTCCGCGATTCGTCGCGCGCCGGGTGTGATCTGGTTCGATTTCGCCACTTTATGCGGTGGCGCGCGATCGCAGAACGATTATCTGGAGATCGCCCGCGAATACCACACCGTACTGCTTTCCGCCGTACCCAGAATGTCGGTACGTGAAGCTTCGGAGGCGCGCCGTTTTACCTGGTTGATCGACGTGCTCTACGATCACCGGGTGAAACTGATCATGAGCGCCGGAGTGGCGGCCGACGAGCTATATACCGAAGGCCACAACGCGCACGAGTTCGTCCGTACCGTCAGCCGGCTGATGGAGATGCGCACTCACGACTATCTTGCCGAAGCACACCGGGTGGAATGAGCGCCTCGATGTTTCCGTAATGATTCCGGTCGGCCGTCGTTTGAAGACGGCCGGCCGAAATTACGGGTCATTCCTCGCCGTGTGTCCGCATGATTCATCGATGCCGAGTGGTGTGGCGAGGAACATGTTTATTGCAACCGGAAGCGTCCCACGGTTTTTTGCATGTCGCCGGCCACATTGCTGAGCATCTGAGCGGAACGGGCCGCTTCCACGGTGATGTTGCGTGCCTGTTCGGCTTGGGTGGCAATTTCTTCGATGCCTTTGGCGACTTCGGCGGAGGCCGTGGATTGTTCGCGCAACGCGAGGTCGACATCACCGACGAGTTCGGCGACCTTGCGCGCGATATCCTGCAGCGAAGCGATGGTTTCGCCTGCATGGCGGGCATGGTCGACGCTGTTGTTGACGGCGCTTACGCCCGCCTCGATGCCGCTGACGACCTGGCCGGTCGAGTTCTGGATGGCGGCGACCATGGTGGTGATTTCGCCGGTGGATTGGGAGGTGCGCTCGGATAGTTTGCGTACTTCGTCGGCGACGACGGCGAAACCGCGGCCATGTTCGCCTGCGCGAGCCGCTTCGATAGCGGCATTGAGCGCCAGCAGGTTGGTTTGTTCGGCAATGTCCTTGATGACCTGCACGATGTTGGAAATTTTCTGCGATTCGGCTTGCAGGCCGGTGATGCGTTCCGATGCGCTCGTGACGACGGTGGACACGCGATTGATTTCGTCGATGAGCTTGCTCACCGTTTCCCGCCCTTCGCGTGCCTGCCGGTCGGAGTCGTTGGCGAGGTGGCTGGCATCGCTGGTATTTTCGGCAACGTGGGTGATGGATACGGTCAGTTCTTCGACGCTGGCGGCAACTGCTGCGGCTGCCGAGCTTGCCGCCCCGATGTTTTGTTCCATCAGCTTGAGGCCGCTGCTGAGCCCCTGGGCGGATGCCGAGATTTCGTCGGAATTCCTGCGAGTCTGGCTGATCGTGTCGTGTAGCGCTGTCTGCATGTTCCGGGTTGCGCCAACGAGTTGGCCGATTTCGTCCTGGCTGGCTGGAGGCAATGTGTGGTCGGCGAGGTTGCCGCCCGCGATGTTGCTTGCAGCGTTGACGACGTGCGAAAGCCGGGTACCGATGAGGCGGGAGAAAACGATGGCGGAACCCACTGCGGCCAAAGTGCCGATGATGAGGGCAGCGATGGCGATCGCTTCAGCCCTGCTGACCGCTGCGATGCTGGCGTCGCGGGTTTTATCGGAATTGCTGCGGTTATAGGCTGTGAGCGCTTTGATCGCGTCGCGGATGACGCCTGCCGCGGGGGTCCATTCCTTGTCCGGTAATGTGCTTGCGGTTTCCACGTTGCCTGCTTTGACTTGCTCTATGCCTTTTTGAACAACGTTGCGGTAATTTGCAGCGGAGGCGCTGACAGCATCGAACAAGCGTTTTTCCTCGTCGTCGCTGACATAGGGCTGATAGGCTTCGAGCGCTTTTGCCAAGCCGCTATCCAGCTCGGCGAGAGATTTCTCTATCCCGGCGCGTTTGGCCTCGTCGTTGGCAAGTAGATATTCGAGGCCGCGGATACGGTAGCGCAAGCGAAAATCGTTGATTTCGGCGCTTTGCTGGATTGAAGGCAGCCAACTGTTTGCAATGTCTTTGGATAGGGTTTCAATATGTTTGATTTGGACATAGAAGACGATAATCGCGGCGATGAAAATACTGCCTGAAACGAGGCAGTTGACAATCAGCTTTCCACGCAGGCTGAGGTTGTCGAACCAACCCATGATGGTGCTCCTTGCTTGGCAAAAAAGTTAGTTGCTGGTAGTTGCTGCATAGGCAGCGATAGCACGATGGCTATGGAATATAGTTATCGGCAGAAATGCGATTGGGCTGAAGCGGAAATTACGCACCATTGATGGCAAAGCGGAAATTTTTCACACGCAGGTGGTGTTCAGCTTTTTTTGTCCGCTTCCAGTTCGATCGAGGCGGAATTGATGCAATAGCGTAAGCCCGTGGGGCGTGGGCCGTCCTCGAATAAGTGCCCAAGATGGGCGCCGCATTGGTGGCACAGCACTTCGGTGCGGTGCATGGCGTGACTGAAGTCTTCCGCGGTTTCGATGTTGTCGGCGCTGTCTGCGGTCCAGAAGCTGGGCCAGCCGCAGCCGGCGTCGAACTTGTGCTCGGAGCGGAATAGCGTGGCGCCGCAGCAGACGCAATGGTAGCTGCCGTCTTCCCAGCAATCCCAGTATTTGCCGGTAAAGGGGCGTTCAGTCCCCTTTTCGCGCGTGACGTTGTACTGCGTCGGGTCGAGCCGGGCGCGCCATTCGTCAGCGGTTTTTTCGATTTTGCGCTTCATCGTGATCTCCGCGGTTCGATGGCTTCGGGGGGTACGCGCCCGGGGTTGTTTCGGAATTTGTTTGTGCTCAAGCCCTCAGTGTAGATGGCGCGGCGTCTGCATGCTTTGCTCCTCCGGCATCTCGGCGTGGACGGCTTCGCCTTCGGGGGAGGGATACATCGGCGCGCCGCAGTCGTCGCAGTATTCGAGCGGAAAACGGTGTTCGAGGTTCACAATGTCGGTAACGCCACATTCGCGCAGTACCGCTTCGATCTGAGCCGGGCTCTCCACGCTTTCGTCCTCTGCGCCGAGCAGCGGCCAGACCACGCCGTGCACCACATCGTCGCGCCCGCGCAGCGTGAAACCGATGCGATATTCCTCGATCTGGTCATCCCAGAATGGCGCGATCACAGCGCGCAGGCTGGTTGCGGGCGCTTCCAGCGCGGTGCCCAGATAGGCGACCGAGGCGCGCACGGCGTAGGGCCGGCTGTCTTTGTCGGCGCTGCGGCAGGCGGCGAAATAGGCTTCCGGCAGGATGACTTCGAGGGCGCAGCCGGGCAGCAGCGGCCCGAGGCAGGCACCGCCCTGGCTGCGCCATTGGGCCAGGGCCTGCTCGCGGCTGCCGTCGGCTTCCTGCCAACGGAACAGCGCGCCGCCTTTGCGTACCGCCACCGCGGCCAACAGGTAGCGGGTGTCGGACAGGAACTGGGCTGTTTCCGGCATGCCT
>JAVBSY010000137.1:0-5431 GCA_031556475.1 Azoarcus sp. | reverse complement strand
TCAGTCGGGATAATTAACGAAAACGGCCTTCCCTTTTTGCACACAGACTCCTTCCAGCGCCTGGCTGAGACGGAAACTGCTGGCAGGCGCTTCGTCCGTAGACCATCGCACCTCGAATCTCGATGGGGACGTTTCGACTGTGACCTGCGCCGAAATCGGTCTGGGTATCTCGAATGGAATGCCTGAAGCGCATGCGAGCAGTGCGTTGTCGATTTGGCTGAATCGTCCCTCCGGGTTCAGGGTGCCGCTTAACATGCATTTGTCATCGAGCCGCAAGTCCATCCTTATCGAAGTGTCCCATTCCCGGGTGAAGACGGGGGATAAGTTGCCTACTCCTTCCCCTTCCACAAGAGTGGAAGGTTCAGAGCCGTTACTGGACGGACCTGAGCAAGAAGTTCGCCAAAGGACGAGGCTGCTGTTCCACAGGCCTCTCTCGATCTCAAGAGGTTCGGGAACGAATGTAAAGCGCGTGACAGTCTGCTCGCCCTGCTGGCCGTCGATGGTATAGACGATCGTGCCCCAAGTAGGCGAAGTAGGGGTGAAGACGAAGTTCCCGACAGGCGTTCCGCTTACCTGGCTGGTTGTCAGTGGCGCGGAGATCGGTGCGCTGGCGTGCCGATAAACCTCGCCGGCAAAGCTGCCGTCCGCGCGCCGGGTCAGAGGGGCCACATACCATGTTGGCGTGCCGTCGGTCTTGTAGTCATGGAGGGAGACGTAGGCGGCATTCTGCTGCTGCACCAGATTCATTCCCCAGCCGGAGCGCTGCGGGTTCCACCACACGTCGGTGTAATCGATGTCGTTCAGTAGTGGTGTCTGAGCCTGTGCGGCAAAGGGCAGCATTGTGCCCGTCAGTGCCACCAGCAATGCCGTTGTTACTTTGTTTTTCATGGACATGCTGAAACTCCTGCGAAGGGAGGGAAAGAGCCAGATCTGATGCATGAGGCATTTTTTTATCGTGATGGCCGTGATGCATGCCGGACTGTTCGATCATAAGTCGAACTGGGCGATGATAGGTGCAGGGGCGAATTTTTGATACAGATTTATAGGAACTCGCTGCAGCGTTCCGTTTGGAACCGCGGAGTGAGTCTTTATCTGGGGCACATACCGTGGAGCATCAGCACTGATGCCGAAGCTCTGACGCGGAATGCCGGGTGAGGTTTGCTCTTGTCGCGGCCGGATGTCAGGTGTTGGCGGCGCGCCAATGGCCGGATTTTCCGCCTTCCTTTTCCAGCAGACGGATGCCGTCCATGCGCATGCCGCGGTCTACCGCCTTGCACATGTCGTAGATGGTGAGCAGGGCAACGTTTACCGCGGTCAATGCTTCCATTTCGACGCCGGTGCGGTTGACCGTTTCGGCGGTGGCGGTGCAGGTGATGGCGCTCTCGGTGGCGTCGGCGTCGAACTCCACCGCGACCCGCGTGAGCGGGATCGGGTGGCACAGCGGAATCAGCTCACTGGTGCGCTTGGCGCCCTGGATCGCGGCGATGCGCGCGACGCCGAGCACGTCACCCTTTTTCGCATCGCCGGCCTGGATCATGGCGAAGGTTTCCGCCCGCATCAGGATGCGGCCGGTGGCGACGGCAATGCGGCGGGTTTCGGGCTTGTCACCGACATCGACCATGTGGGCCTGTCCGGCGGCATCGAAATGCGTCAGCGCGGAAGAGGCCGGGGTGACGGGAGGGGCGGAAGGCGTTTGCGGCGGCTTCATCATGCGAAATCCGTGGCGGGTGTATGCTGGCGATCCGCGCGTTGTGGGAACGGGTTCGTGAGGGCCGGTATCATAGCACCCGATGATGCGTAAACTTCTTGTCTCCCTGCTCAGCTTCCTGTTGGCCTGCCCCGGTCACGCGGTCGATCTGCCCGATCTCGGCGACGTGGGCGCTTCCGACTTGTCGCCGGCGGCCGAACGGCGGCTCGGCGAGGAGATCATGCGGCAGATTCGCTGGCGCGACATGGCCTATCTCGATGACGCCGAAATCGAGGGCTATCTCAGCCGGCTCGGTCGCCGTCTGGTGGCGGCCAGTGCCAATCCGCAGCAGGATTTCGATTTTTTCGTCGTCAAGGACGACACGCTCAATGCGTTCGCCTTGCCGGGCGGCCACATCGGTGTTCATACGGGCCTGCTCCTCGCCGCGGAAAGTGAATCGGAGCTGGCCTCGGTGCTCGGCCACGAAATCGCCCACGTCACTCAGCGCCACATCGCTCAATTTGTCGGCCACCAGAGCCAGGCCGGCATGCTCATGCTGGCTTCGTTGCTGGTGGCGGTTCTGGCTGCGCGCAGCAATTCGCAAGTGAGCGAGGCGGCTATCGCCGCCGGGCAGGCTGGGGCGATCCAGGCGCAGTTGGGTTATTCGCGCGATTTCGAGCGCGAGGCCGATCGTCTCGGGTTGCAGACCCTGGAAGGCGCCGGTTTCGATGTACGCGGCATGCCCGGATTTTTCGAGCGTCTGCAGCGCGCCAGCCGTTTGTATGAAAACAATGCGCCCGCCTACCTGCGTACTCACCCGCTGACGACGGAACGGATTGCCGACATGGAAAACCGGGCGTCGTCGATGCGTTACCGGCAAGTGCTGGATTCGGACGATTTCCGCTTCGTGCGGGCAAAGCTGCGCGCCCAGGCAGGTATGCCGATCGATGCGGTCAAGGACATGGAAAGCCGCCTTGCCAAATCGCCGCAGGATTTTTCTTTTCGCTACGGATTGGCGCGCGCGCAACTGCGTGCCAATCGTCTCGATGACGCCGAGGCGAATATCGCGACGCTGCGGCGCGATGCGCCCGCTTCGCCGTTCATCGACAACTTGGCTGCGGAAATCCGTATTGCGCGCAGGGACTCCGCCGGCGCGGCGAAACTGCTGGAGGCGGCGCAGAAGCGTTTTCCCGCCAACGACAGCCTGCGTTACGCCCTTGCCGATGCGTTGATTCTTGCCGATCGGCCGGCGGATGCGGTGACGGAGTTGCGTCAGGTGGTGCAGGGGCGTACCGACGATGTGCGTCTGTGGCAATTGCTCGCGCGTGCCAACGCGAAGCTGGGTAAACGCGCCGCGCAGCATCGAGCACAGGCCGAGGCTTACGCGTTGCAGGGCAGTTTGCCGGCGGCGATCGAACAGCTTGAACTCGCGCGCAAGGCGGGGGATGGAGATTTTTACGATTTATCCGCGGTGGATGCGCGTCTGCATGAGTTCAAGGAACGCATGCAGGAAGAGCGGCGCGAGCGCGAACGATAAGTGGTGGCCATTCCTTGCATTCTGGCCGGGGACGACTAATGTTCAGCCAGATTGCCTAGGACGGGCGCTGCCATCGATGGATTGACGGCGCCGTGGCGCGGAGTGCGTCACGGGCTCGAAAAACAAGAGCAAACGATTCGACGCGGGCAATCGTGGGTTCTGGATCGCCAGGGTCGTTCGGGGAGATTTCTCAGTGTTTCTCGGTATTCGCAAGATGCTTTTTGATACGGAGGGTCCTCATGCTGCCAAAAACGATGAAAGCCGCGGTCGTCCATACGTTCGGCAAGCCGCTGCAACTGGAAGAAATCGAGGTGCCGCGTCCTGGGCACGATCAGGTCGTCGTCAAAATCGTCAATAGCGGTGTCTGCCATACCGACTTGCACGCCGCGGACGGTGACTGGCCGGTCAAGCCGACGCTGCCGTTCATTCCCGGCCACGAAGGCGTCGGTTACGTTGCCGCGGTCGGCAAGGGCGTCACGCTGCTCAAGGAAGGCGATCGCGTCGGCGTGCCCTGGCTGCACAGCGCTTGCGGTCACTGCGAATTTTGCCTGACGGGGCGCGAGACGCTTTGTCTGGAGCAGCAGAATACCGGCTATTCGGTCAATGGCTGCTATGCCGAGTATGTGCTCGCTCCCGCCGCCTATGTCGGTCGTATTCCGGAAAAAGTGCCTTTCGATCTCGCCGCGCCGGTGTTGTGCGCCGGTGTCACGACCTACAAGGGCCTGAAGCAGACCGATACCCGGCCCGGCGATTGGGTCGCGATCATCGGTGTCGGCGGGTTGGGCCATCTGGCCGTGCAATACGCCCGCGCCATGGGTTTGCACGTGATTGCGGTGGATGTCGCGGACGATAAGCTTGCGCTGGCGAGCAAGCTCGGTGCGGAAGTGACGATCAATTCGAAGAAGGAAGATGCCGTCGCCAAGATCCGGAAGGAAATCGGCGGCGTCCACGGCGTGCTGGTGACAGCCGTTTCGTCGGCGGTTTTCCGCAGCAGCCTGGACATGCTGCGGCGGGGCGGAACATGCTCCCTGGTCGGTTTGCCGCCGGGAGAGTTTCAGACGCCGATTTTCGATGTCGTGCTGCAGGGGCTGACGGTTCGCGGTTCGATCGTCGGCACGCGTGCGGACCTTGAGGAAAGCCTGCAGTTCGCCGCCGCGGGCTGGGTGAAGTCGACTGTCGAGTTGCAGCCGCTTACGGCGATCAATGCCACCCTGGAGCGGATGAAGCGGGGTGAGATCAACGGCCGGGTCGTGCTCGATATGGCTGCCTGACGCTGTCCGCTGCGGTCCGCGCGGCATCCGAAAGCCGGCTAGAATCCGATCGTTTTCGATCAAGGGTGAACGATGGATTTCGACAGGGAAGTGGATGCGCGCGGGCTCAATTGCCCATTGCCGATCCTGCGTACGAAGAAGGCGCTGGCCGAGATGGCGTCCGGGCAGGTGCTGCGGGTGCTGGCGACCGATCCGGGCTCGATCAAGGATTTTCAGGCTTTCGCCAGGCAGACCGGGAATGAGTTGCTGCGGCAGGGAGAACTCAAGGGCGAGGGCAAGGTGTTCGAGTTTTTCATGCGGCGGAAGTAAGGATTGGTGGGGGGGGTGTTACGTCGAAACCGCCGCATGGAAACGAGGAATGTTTGCAGGGCCGCCGCCAGGGCGGCGAAAAAGAAGCGGGCCGCAGTGCGGCCCGGTTTTGTATGGAAGCTACTGGCGAATAGCGAGTTTCGCTTGCCGTTTGCGGCATGGGCCCACTCGGGGCTCGCGGCATAGGCCGCTCGGGAGCAGAGCGGCAAGTTTCACGAGGTAGTCGATGTACCGCCACTCGGAGGGGGCATTTCACATTCGTTCAGCGAGCCGGTGCGCGGTGGTGCCGCCATCCGCGCCACGGTTTGCGCGATGCCGCTGAGCGAAGGGTTGTCCAGCCCCGCGTCCTTCATGATTGCATCGACGATGGGTTTGGCGACTTGGTATTGCAGCGCCGAATTCATGACCTGCTCGGGTAGCGTGCCGCCGCCCGAAACGCCGGTGGTGCTGCCGGATTCGCCTCCCAGTCCGCCGGGGGAGCCCGGTAGGCCGTTGACCTGGAACAGGCGGATCGAGTCGATCTTCTCCATGGGCTTGGAGGCCTGGGCGATGATGTTGGGCAGGGCCTGGATGAGCTGCATGCGTACCGTCAGGTCGATCTGCGCCGCGCCCAGGCGGTTCTTGGCG